>NZ_JBAFWT010000019.1:0-97974 GCF_043195195.1 Roseixanthobacter psychrophilus | reverse complement strand
CAATTCTACTTGCCGCTTGTTGGACACCAACCTTCGCCGCCGATGATAACAGTCTCGTTCGAATTCTTGCGAAAGCGGATATTGTTCACAATTTTGTTGTATATTGCGCTCAATACGATCCATCGATCATTGAAAGAACAAGAGGCAGTGTCGGCGATGCGCAACAGCTCATGCTGCACGTTCGAAGCGAGGTGATCTCTGGTTTGCCTCAAGCTGAGGCGATGGAAGTTGTCGTCCGTTCGGCGAATGCAGCGCGCATCGGTGCGTTGCTCGCAATCAGAGAGCACTACGGACCGAATCAAAGCGAAGAACGCGAGCGACTTTCTAACTGGTGTGAAAGCTCGGCAGTGCCTTTGGTCAAAGAGTTCGTCAGTAGCTACGACGATCATCATGATGCGTTCGATGCGGAAATTGCGAGGGCCAAGGAGGACCTGCAACCCCCTAACAAACATCCTTCCTTCAAGTGAGCCAAACGAATGTAGCCGAAACGCCAGACGTGAAATTCCTCACATCGGCGGCCGCGACTCCTCATTAACGTTTAGCTTTCTGGGTGAGTGCCCCCAAAGGAGATCATCGTGAGAATCTACAAACTCTTCGCCTTTGGCGCTTTCGCAATCGTTGCCACAACACCTGTCATGGCGGATTCCTATTCGCCGACGTTGGCAGGAAGGGAACGCGCGCGCCACGAGTTCCGGGATGTCCAGCGTGGGGCTTATCCGAGGGGCCCTGCGCCACAGCTGACCGCACCGGCCCAGCGAAACGTCGTGCCGGCGCCGCTGAAGAGGTTGCTCAGTTCACCGGCCGAAGGCAAGTCCAATATGTGAAAGGCAGATCTCCCTTAGAAAGATGTTAAGCCGCGCCCATTTCCAGGGCGCGGCTTAACTGCTCCCGATCAATCGCCGGAAAGCTGATCGCCTCTAATTACGAGGCCACGGCCACTTCGGACAATGAAGCCAGACCGCATTAGCTTGGTGAGCTCTTTGGTGACTGCCTCGCGCTGAGAGGAAATACGCAAAGCCAGTTCCTCATGCGTTGGCAGGCAGTCTATCATCAGGGTACCGTCCGCTCCCGATTTCGCCAACCGCACCAACTCAATCTTCAAGCGGGTGTGCATCGGCAGCGTGACGGTATCGACGAGGCGCCGGTTCACACGGCACAGCCGCCGGCACATGACGCGCATAACCGCCGTTGAAAAAGCCCCGTGCTCCGCAATTGCCCGAAAAAAGCTCGCCCGATCGATAACGAACGTGTCCGAGGTCTCGGATGCCTCGACAACAAGGGGCACAATGTTATCCGCAAAAGCGGCTGATTCTCCGATCAGTTCACCGCGCTCAACGTCAGTTACAAAGACGTCGATGCCCTGCAGCGTTGGTATCGACACCCGCAAGCGTCCATCCGCGACGACGTATATCATTGACGCGGTATTGGCCGAGATTGCGAAGCGTTGTGCCTTCGGAATGGTCCGCCTGTGCGCACCGAGCTGAAGGCGGGCGTCTTCCAGAAAGTCTAGGAGGCTGATGTGATCCGGTAATTCTGAACAAGCGGGGGCTGCAAGAGGCAAGATATTCATGACACTGGCCTTGCAGGCGCGCGCGTCGAGAGGGTTTCGCTCCATACCGGCAAATGCCAGGAGGCGCGGACGCGTTCGCCCAGAGAGTTCGACAGAAGGAGATTTGGAGCAGCCAGTGCTTTCCGCACGGACCGCGTCCGCTGCACCGGAAGTCACATTGACGCCGCGGATGCATCCGCCAGGCCAACGGCCCTCAGTGCCGGGATCAAGTCAGCCGAGGCGGCCGATCCAGCCGGCTAGGCCGGGAACCACGAATCGAGCTGTGCCCGAGACGGAACGTGAGCCGACGCGCGTTCCGCTCGGCAGACATGGGATCCCGCGTGGGCCATAGCACAGCACAGCTCATCGCGGAACAATCCGAGAGCTCCCGCCCATGATTCAACGCGCCGCCGCACACTCCGTTGCCATCTGGGCATGACGGCATGTGGTCGAAGGACCGTTCCTGTGCGAGGCTCGCGAAAACATCAGCGCTGTCGCCATTGTCAAGGCCACCACGGAGCATCCCCGCAGACATCACGAAGATGGCGGTAAGCAATAAAGCAAGGTATCGACATACTGGTGACGACATCTTCAAGGCTGCCCAAGGCAGAAGGAGCCGATCGATTCGGCGAAAGGCATGAAAGCCGCTAATCGAGGCGATCATGTGTCTCCCGTTCGACAGGCCAATCGAGCATGAACGTGGCAACGACTCGAATCGGCCGAACCGCCGCTTCCTGGCCGCGCTTCTCCTTCCGCATCGGTATTCATTGATCCTTCCGCATCGGTATTCATTGACCAAACATACCGGAATCGTCGACACGGATGCGCGGTATCGCCGCAGACGACGTCGGTGCCACGTTCCGCCGCTAGCAAACCCAAATCGACAGAACCCGCCAACGTGTCATATGAGCTACAAACATATTTGCAGATTTGTAAATGAATATAGGTTTGTTGGACGAAGGGACGTGTAGGTATGAAGACATATGTTTGCGTATCCGTTGGTGTATTTTATGACAAACGAAAAATTAACATAAGTTATTATTTGGACCACACCATTTTGTGAAGCCGAACGTGAAATCCTTCACATCGCATCTGCGTCTCTTCCCGCAGTTTCCGGGCATCGCGACAGTGCTTTGAAAAAGGAAGTTGATATGGCCCTGAGGAAGATCCTGTTCGGTGGCATGGTGGCTCTGCTGTCTGCGGCACCTGCTTTCGCTGACTATTATCCGTCTACGCTTTCCCAAGAGGAGCGTGAACGTCACGAGTTTCTCGACGTCCAGAAGGCGGATTTCCCGAGCGGACAGGCGCCCGCGTATATGTCATCCATGCCGCCGGGCGATCTGCAAATGCCGACGATGACGGGTGGGGCCACGATCCCCTCCAAGCCGAGGCTCTAGCAGGCCCTGCCTCGCACCACTCGGAAATCGAGCCGCGCCCTTTGTTGGCGCGGCTCAGCACTCCCGCAAAGCTTATGAGTGTCTTCCTGAAGCGACGCCACGGTCGTGTTGCGGCACCCTTCGTGCGCTTATCGAAGGTTCCTCACGTCACTCTGAATCTTGCTTCCAGCAGATCGACTTCCCTGACCAGCTTGCGCGCCGCCTCGTCTGTGAGGCTCCGGCCGCGAGCAATGCGATAGATCTCGTCGCGTTCGGCACGCAAGCCCGCCAGGCGCAGCCTGCGTTCGATCTCGTCGATCTTCCGGGCGAGATCGCGCTCCTCGCCAGTCTTGGAACGGCCATCGATGCGCTGGCGGTAAAGCTCCATGATTCGCGCTCCGGCATCCACGTAAAGATCGGCGTCGCTGCGTCCCTCGCCCATATCATGCTGGGCCCGCTCGACGGCCCGGATCGCCGCCTCGGACGCGGCGATCCGGGCGCGGTCTTCGTCTTCCTGATGCGAAGGCTCCGGCGGCAGTTCCAGCCCCTTGAGAAGATGCGGTAGGCCGATGCTGGCGGCGACGAGCGACAGGATGATCACGCCGGCGGCCAGGAAGATGGCGAGGTCACGCGCCGGAAACGCTGTCCCGTCGGCCATCACCAGCGGCAAGGTCAGAACGCCGGCGAGCGTGATCGTTCCGCGCACGCCTGCAAGCGACATGGCGGCGATCAGACGCCAACTGGGCGTGACGAGGGCTTCACCCCGGCGCGCAGCCCGGAACAAGGTGAAACGCAGCGAGGTCCAAACCCACAGAAGCCGCAATGCCGCAAGCGCCAGGTTGATGGCGACGACGTAGACGACGAGCCAGGCCGGCTCGTGATGCCCGGTCTCGTGCACGACCTGCGCCGCCCCGGCCAGGATCTGAGGGAGCTGCTCGCCCAGCAGAACGAAAATGATTCCGTTGGCGGTGAACTGGACCGTGTCCCAGACGGCGCTGCGACGGACACGGGTGACGGCGAGCGCTTGTCCGGTCTGCACCACATAGCTCATGGTGATGCCGGCCGCGACCGCGGCGAGAATCCCCGAACAATGAAGACGCTCGGCCAGAAGATAGGCGGCGAAGGGGATCAGCAGGCTGATCAGGATCTGCGAGCCGGTCTCCTCCCCGAATTTGCGCGAGATCCAGTTCTTCGCCTTGGTCGCCGACCAGGTCACGCCCGTGCCGATCGCAATGCCGCCGATCGCGACCCACAGGAACGTGCCGGCGGCCTCCGCGAGCGAGAATGTGCCGGTCAGGGCCGCGGCAACAGCGAAGCGCATGCAGACCAGGCCCGACGCATCGTTGAGCAAGGACTCGCCTTCGAGGATGTGCATCAGCCGCTTGGGAATGGGAACTCTGGCAGCAATGGCCGACACCGCGATCGGATCGGTGGGCGAGACGATGGCCGCCAGCGCGAAAGCAACCGCCAGCGGCATGGCCGGGATCATCCAGTTCACCAGGAAGCCGACGCCGACCACCGTGAACACGACCAGGCCGAAGGCAAGCTCCAGAATCGTGCCCTTGTCCCGGAACACACCCTCCTTGGGGATGCGCCAGCCGTCCAGGAACAGGAGCGGCGGCAGGAACAGCAGCAAGAAAATCTCCGGTTCCAGTTCGACGCCGAGATTGGCCACCGACGCGATGACCACGCCGAGCGCGATCTGAAAAAGGGGAAGCGGCAGGGCGATCGGCGACATGCGCGCGAGCGCACCGCTGATCACAACGGCCAGTAGAAGGATCAAGGCAACTGAGATCGTCTCCACGTCTGCTCCAGTCCCGGTTGCATGGTCGCGGCCTGTCGATGGCCGGCTTCATCCCGCGCTCGGGACCAGACCCATCTCGCCTCCCACGTCGATCGGCCGCGCATGCAAGAGCTCTATGGTGAAGGCTCATGGCGGCGGTAGTGCCGATTCCGGTCGAGCGAACTCAGCCAGGGGAGGATGAAGCGCAGGGTTGTCGCACAAATGATGGTAGCGTGTCGGCGACATTTTTTCCGGCATTGAAGTTTTGGAACGGCGGCAAATGCAACCGGTTCTGAGGTCCGGCATGCTCAAGCTGACGCACGCCGGGTGGCTCGGCGACTCTCCGTCCGTGGGTCGGGGTTACCGTCTCGACAATCGTCTGCCGCCCGAGCCTCGCACGATCCGACACGGCAGGCCGCTACCGCTCGGCCGTCGGAGTGCGACGCCGAGATTGAGCTTCACCTATGACCTCTTGGCCCATCGGCGAACTTAACCTCGATCAAAGACGTGCCGTGGGGAGCCGGCGACCAAGCAGGCTCGGCACGAAATGGCGCTCACGTCGCGGGCGCGCGGGCCGAACCTCGTCGAGCATTCCATAAGCACCATGGTCTCCCAAAGGCCGTAGCAAACAGCAGGATCTCGTAGAATGACCTCTGACCGGCCACATGCCCACGATCACAATGGTCATGCCGATCACGCTGGCGGCCGGCGCCAAGACGATCATCACACCGATCCCAAGATCGTGGCAGCGGCCGGTTCCAGTCATTCCGAGCATGCCGGGCACGATCATGGTGCGATGGTCGCCGACTTCCGCCGAAGGTTCTGGGTCACGCTCGTTCTCACGCCGCCGGTCCTGCTTCTGTCGCCGATGATCCAGCACTGGCTTGGCGTTGCCGAGACGCTCGCCTTTGCGGGAGATGGACTGGTTCTCTTCGCTCTTTCAACGATCGTCTATGTTTATGGGGGTTGGCCGTTTCTCACCGGCTTCCTGTCCGAGCTGCGCAAGGGGCAGCCCGGAATGATGACCCTGATCGCACTGGCGATCTCGGCCGCCTACTTCTTCTCGGCCGCCACCACCTTTGGCTTTCCGGGAGAGCCATTTTATTGGGAGCTCGTGACCTTGGTCGCGATCATGCTTCTCGGCCACTGGGTCGAGATGCGCTCCGTGATGGGTGCGTCGCGCGCGCTCGAGGAACTGGTCCGGCTGCTGCCCGACAGCGCAACCAAGATCGGCGCCGACGGCTCGATGCAAGAGGTCGCCATCTCCGCATTGCAACCGGGGGATCGGGTTCTCGTCCGCCCGGGCGCCAAGGTGCCCGTGGACGGGAGGATCATCGAGGGGTCGTCCGGCTTCAACGAGGCGATGCTGACTGGCGAATCCCGCCCGGTCTCGAAGACGGTCGGCGCCACCGCCATCGGCGGCGCGATCAACGGCGCCAACGCCGTGACCATCGAGGTGACGGCCACCGGCGATGCCACCTATCTCGCGCAGGTCATCGACCTCGTGAAGAAGGCGCAGGCGACGCGATCCAGGACGCAGGACATCGCCAACCGGGCGGCCTCATGGCTCACCTACATCGCTCTCGCCGTCGGCTTCGGGACGCTCTTCGTCTGGTGGCTCGTTCTCGGCGCGCCGCTTGAATTCGCGCTCGAGCGCATGGTGACGGTGATGGTCGTCGCCTGCCCGCATGCGCTCGGGCTTGCCGTTCCGCTCGTCGTCGCCGTCAGCACCTCGCTCAGCGCCGGAAACGGACTTCTGATCCGTGACCGCGCGGCCTTTGAACGCGCGCGCAATCTGAATGCGGTGGTCTTTGACAAGACCGGAACGCTGACCGAGGGCCGGTTTGGCGTGAGCGACATCGTGCTGCTCGCCGGCGGTGACGAGAAGGAGGAACTCGCCTTGGCGGCAGCGGCCGAGAGCCAGTCCGAGCATCCGATCGCCCACGGCATCGTCGCCGAGGCCAGGGATCGCAACTTGACCGTCCCGAAGGCAAGCGAGGTCAGCAACATCACCGGAGAGGGTATCGCCGCAAAGGTCGACGGCGCCGACATCCGTATCGTCAGCCCCGGCCATCTCGCAAGGCAGGGCAAGGCGATCGGCCACGAGCGACTCAAACAATTGGAGGCCCAGGGCAAGACAGTGGTCGTGCTCGTCCGCGACGGCGAGCCGCGCGCGCTGTTCGCGCTGGCCGATATCGTCCGGCCGGAATCGAAGGAGGCCATCGCCGAACTGAAGGCGCTCGGGATCAACTCCGTGATGCTCACCGGCGATGCCAAGGGGGTCGCGCAAGCGGTGTCGGACGAACTGGGCATAGCTGAATATTTCGCCGAGGTGCTGCCGGATCAGAAGTCCGAGAAGATCAAGGAACTGCAGGCGCGCGGACTGCAGGTTGCCATGGTTGGCGACGGCGTGAATGACGCGCCGGCGCTGGTCGTGGCCGATCTCGGGATCGCCATCGGCGCTGGCACCGACGTTGCCGTGGAATCCGCCGACGTCGTCCTGGTCAGAAGCGATCCGCGCGATGTGGCCGCGATCCTCGGCCTGTCACGCGCCACCTACCGCAAGATGGTACAGAACCTGATCTGGGCGACCGGATACAACGCAATCGCCATCCCGATGGCGGCCGGCATCACCTTCGGAACGGGTTTCCTGATGACCCCAGCCGTCGCCGCCGTTTTCATGTCGGCCAGCACCGTCATCGTCGCCATCAACGCGCAGTTTCTGCGGTTCTACCGGAAGAAATGAGGGGCATGATCCATGCGCCTGATCCTTCCCTTGCCCGGAAACGAAATCTTCGCCCGACATCTTGCCGAGTCCGGGGGATGGGAACTGGGTGCGATCGAGACGCGCCGCTTTCCCGACGGCGAGACCTACGTTCGGATTCTCTCCAATATTGCGAACCGTCCCGTCGATCTCGTCTGCACCCTGGCGCCGCCGGATGACGGGTTCCTGCGTCTCGTTTTCGCGGCCGATGCGGCCCGGTCGCTCGGTGCGCGCGAGGTCACGCTCGTTGCGCCCTATCTCGCCTATATGCGGCAAGACCGTCGCTTTCTGCCCGGCGAAGCGGTGACCTCGAAGACCTTTGCCCGCCTCGTGTCCTCGACCTTCGACCGGTTGGTGACCGTCGACCCGCACCTTCATCGCTATGCCGCTCTTTCCGCACTCTACACGATCCCGACAGAGACGCTTCATGCCGCGCCGCTTCTCGCCGACTGGATCGCGGCTGAGGTGCAGAAGCCTCTCATCATCGGGCCGGACGAGGAAAGCGAGCAGTGGGTCTCGGCCATTGCCGCGCGCATCGGCGCACCCCATGCCGTTCTAAGCAAAACCAGGCACGGCGACCGCAGCGTCGACGTCGAGCTCCCCGACCTCTCGCAATGGAGCGGCCTCCGGCCGGTCCTCGTCGACGACATCGCGTCGTCCGGCGACACGCTCTTTGAAGCCGCATGCAAGCTTCCGCTCCAGGGGTTCGCGCGGCCCATCTGCGCCGTCATCCATGGCCTCTTCGCCGAGGATTCCTACCAGCGCTTATTGGCCGTCGCCGACAGAATCGTTTCGAGCGATTCTGTCCTGCATGCGAGCAACGCCATCCGTCTCGCACCCCTGATAGCCGCCGCCATCTCGGCCGCCCGGAATGTCCCGCGGGATATTGTCCGCCACAGGCGGCCGGCCGAACCGCTCGATGAAGTCGAACGCGCCGGCATCGACTCCTTTCCGGCCAGCGATCCTCCGCCATGGACAAGCGGCGTCAGTCGAACGCGGACGCCGGTCCCACGACAAGGAAAAGGTGATAGCGCAACATGAGTGAAATGACATCGGACGCATTCGCGATCTGGCAGAAGGGCTACGGGCCCATCGAGCACAGCGCCGAGACGGTCGAGCGTGTTGCAGCACTCGCAGCCTCGGGATACATGGCGCCCGACAGGCTCTACCGGCTGCTCGCCGCTGCCGACCGTCTGGCCTGCGCGGCGATGTGGACCGTCGTCCACATGACCTATGCCAGCCGGGTCAATCTCTCCGGCGCGCCGCTGCCGGCCGCTGCGTTCAAGCCGACGCCTGAAGGCCATACCGGTGGCTCGCTCAACATGGTTCCTGCTTTTGTCGGCTATCTCACCGCCAACACGATCACCGCCAAGACCCGCTCGTGGCTGATGGGGCAAGGCCATTGCGTCGCAGCGATCGAGGCCGTCAATGCGCTCACTGGCGACGTCTCGCCGACGCAGAAAGGCCGCTACGACCGGACCGAGAAGGGGCTCTCTCAGCTCGCGGCCGACTTCTATTCCTATGCGATCGATGCGGAGGGTCGCGCCGCGGTCCCGCTGGGCAGCCATGCTGGTCCCAACACCGCCGGGGCGATCTCGGAGGGAGGCTATCTTGGTTTCGCGGAGGTGCAATATGTGCACATGCCGCTTCCCGGAGAGAGTCTCATCGCCTTCCTGAGTGACGGTGCCTTCGAGGAGCAGCGCGGCTCCGACTGGACACCCCGCTGGTGGCGCGCCGAGGATTCCGGCCTCGCGATCCCCATCATGATCCTCAACGGACGCCGCATCGAGGAGCGCGCTCAGATTGCCCAGCAGGGCGGGGTCGACTGGCTCGCGGCCCATCTTCGCCATAACGGCTTCGATCCCTTCGCGATCGACGGCCGCGACCCGGCCGCGTTCGCCTGGGCGATCCTCACGGCCGAGGAGCGGCTCGGACGTTTCGCCGCCGATGCCGATCACGTCTATCCCGCGCCCATCCCCTATGTGATCGCCAAGACGATCAAGGGGTTCGGCTTTCCGGGCGCCGGCACCAATGCGGCGCACAACCTTCCGATCGACGGCAACCCGTCGCGCGATGACGCGGCACGAAACGCCTTCAACGAAGCTGCAGCAGCGCTCTTCGTTCCGCTGCAAGAGATTGACCGCGCGGTCGGCGCGCTTGCCATTCACGACCCGCAGAACCGGCCGCTCGAAAGCCGCCATCCCCTCGCACTGCGAAGCCCGCCGTCACCCCAGCTCCCCGAACCCGAATGGATCCGCGTGGGCGATCCGCCGGATTGCGCCATGCATGCGCTAGACCGCTGGTTCGTGCGCGTCGTCGATGCCAATCCGGATTTACGGCCGCGGCTCGGCAATCCCGACGAGTTGCGCTCCAACCATATGGGCGCCGCGCTCGATCGTCTGCGGCATCGCGTCAACGTCGCCGAGCCCGGGGTAGCCGAAGCCGTTGATGGCGCCGTCATCACCGCGCTCAACGAGGAAGCAGTTGCAGGTGCGGCGCTCGCCAACAAAGGCGGGCTCAACCTGATCGTCAGCTATGAGGCCTTCGCCATGAAGATGCTGGGCGGCCTCCGTCAGGAGATCGTCTTCGCCCGGCGTCGTCGCGAGGTCGGTCAGGAGTCCGGCTGGATCTCGGTGCCCCTCGTCGTCACCTCCCACACCTGGGAGAACTCCAAGAATGAGCAATCGCACCAGGACCCGACGATTGGCGAGGCACTGCTCGGCGAGATGTCGGACACAGCCCGGGTGCTCTTTCCAGTCGACGCGAACAGCGCAATGGCCGCGCTGCGATCGGTCTATGACGGACGCGGCCAGGTAGCCTGCCTGATCGTATCGAAGCGCGACATGCCGCACCGGCTCGACGGCGAGGCGGCTGGCCGGTTCGTGTCCGAGGGCGCGGCCCATATCGATGGCAATCCCGGCGAAGCCGACCTGCAACTGGTGGCGGTCGGGGCCTATCAGCTCGAGGAGGCGCTCAAGGCGTCACGACGCCTCTCGGCCCGTGGCCTCAAAGCCGTCGTGACGGCATTGGCGGAACCGGGTCGCTTCCGTGCGCCGCGCGACCCGATCGAGGCCGCCTTCACCGCGAGCGACGAGGATCTCGCCGCACTATTTCCCCCGCAGCTTCCCCGCGTCATCGTCACTCATACGCGGCCCGAGCCGATGCTTGGTCTGTTGAGGCGGCTGGACGGGGGACCGCTGAGAACCGCCGCGCGCGGCTATATCAGCCGGGGCGGCACGCTCGATGTCGACGGCATGCTGTTCGCCAATCGCTGCTCCTGGGCTCACCTGATCGATGCGGCGACCCCGCTTGCCGGTTGGTCACGCGACGATCTGCTCACGCCCGCCGAACGCGCCGCCGTCGACAGTAGGGGTAACCCCGCCGATCTTTTCCAACCCGTGATCTGAAGGCCGCCATGCTTACGCTGACCTCGCTGGGCGGTGCCGGCACCGTCACTGGCTCGAAACATCTCCTGACTCATGATGGAAAGCGCATCCTGATCGACTGTGGCCTGTTCCAGGGCCTCAAGAACTTGCGCGAGCTGAATTGGGAGCCCTTGCCGGTCGAGCCCTCCAGCATCGACGCCGTCGTGTTGACCCATGCCCATCTCGACCATTCCGGCTATCTGCCGAAGCTGGTGCGCGACGGCTTTCGCGGCCGCATCTTCGCAACCGAGGCCACGCGCGATGTGGCCGAGCTGATCCTTCAAGACAGCGGCTATCTGCAGGAGAAGGACGCCGAATACGCCAACCGCAAGGGATTCTCGAAGCACAAGCCGGCCTTGCCGCTCTACGGAGTTCGCGACGCGGAACGCGCGCTCGAGTTCTTCTCAGCCGTTCCCTTTGGAAAGCTCGTTCAGCTTCCTGGCGGTGCGACGCTGATGTTCCGCCATGCTGGGCACATCCTGGGCGCTGCAACCGCGGATATCGGTTGGGCCGGCCGTCGCGTTACCTTCTCCGGCGATCTCGGGCGCTACGGCGATCCGGTCATGCCGGATCCCGAGCCAGTCTCGGAAGCCGACTTCATTGTCATCGAATCCACCTACGGCGATCGCATTCATAAACCGGGCGACATCACCGAGGTTCTCGGCGCGGTGATCGAGCGCACAGTCCAACGCGGCGGCACCGTCGTGATCCCGGCCTTCGCGGTCGGCCGCGCACAGTCGCTGCTCTATCATCTGTGGAAGCTGAAGACCGCCAGCAGGCTGTCGAACATTCCGATCTATCTTGACAGCCCTATGGCGATCGACGCGACCGATTTGCTTCATGCGCACCCTGCTGATCATCGCCTCACACCGGAGGTCTGCGGCGCGATCTGCGGAATTGCGACGTATACGAGAGATGTCGAAGGGTCCAAGGCGATCACGGCGAGCCCCTATCCCAAGGTGGTGATCTCGGCGAGCGGCATGGCGACCGGCGGTCGCGTGCTCCATCATCTGAAGGCTTTCGCGCCCGAACAGAAGAACACCATCCTGTTCTCCGGCTTCCAGGCCGCCGGAACGCGCGGACGTGCCATGTTGCAGGGTGCAAGCGAGATCAAGATCCACGGCCAATGGATTCCCGTTCGCGCAGAGGTCGACGATCTGACGATGCTCTCGGCTCACGCCGACGCCAACGACCTGATGCACTGGCTCTCGGGTTTCCGTCACAGCCCCTCGCGTGTCTTCATCGTGCATGGCGAGCCCGAAGCCGCTGAGGCGCTGCGCGTACGCATCGACAGGGATCTCGGATGGAGCGCGAGCGTTCCCCGTCAGGATCAGGTGTTCGATCTATGACCGCAGCCCTCGAACGGACCGACGCCCTTGCACAGCCGATGCTCCGCGCCAAGCGTCTTGGCCTGCACACCCAGCATCAGGCCGTGGTCATCATGCGCACAGACTGCCATGTCTGCCGTTCGGAGGGCCTTGCCGCACGCTCGCAGGTTCTTGTTTCGACAGGCAATCGGGAGGTGCAGGCAACGCTCTTTCAGATAGAGGGCGGCGAATTGATCGCGCTCGACGAGGTCGCTCTTTCTGAGACCGCCTGGACGATCCTCGGCATTGCGGACGGCGAAGCCGTTAAAGTCACACATGCGCCGGCGATCGAATCGTTGGCAAGCGTGCGCCGGCGCATCTACGGCAACCGCCTCGACGCATCCGCCTTCGCGGCGATTGTCAAAGACATTGTCGCCGGACGATACACCGACGTGAATCTTGCCGCATTCCTGACGGCGGGCGCCGCCTTGCCTCTGGACGAGCAGGAGACCGCCGATCTGACCGGCGCGATGGTCGAGGTTGGCGAGCGTATGCGCTGGGATGCCCCGATCGTCGTCGACAAGCACTGCATCGGCGGCCTGCCGGGCAATCGCACCACGCCGATCATTGTCGCGATCGTCGCAGCGCAGGGCCTCATCATGCCCAAAACCTCTTCACGCGCGATAACCTCGCCGGCAGGCACGGCCGATACGATGGAGACGCTCGCTCCAGTCGACCTCGACATTGCGACGCTCCGGCGCGTGGTGGAGGCTGAAGGCGGCTGCATCGCCTGGGGTGGCGCGGTGCATCTCAGTCCCGCCGACGACATCTTCGTGCGCGTCGAGCGTGAGCTCGATGTCGATACCGAAGGCCAGCTCATCGCGTCCGTGCTGTCGAAGAAAATTTCCGCGGGCTCGACCCATGTGGTGATCGATATTCCTGTCGGCCCGACCGCCAAGGTCCGCAGCGAGGAACTCGCCGGTCACCTCGCCGAACGCATGGGGGCGGTCGCCGCGCGTTTCGGCCTGACCGCGATATGTCTCCAGACCGATGGTTCACAGCCGGTCGGCCGGGGGATCGGGCCGGCGCTCGAGGCTCTCGATGTCCTGGCTGTCCTTCAAAATGCCGGCGATGCGCCGGACGATCTCAGGAGGCGCGCCGCGACGCTTGCGGGTGCAGCGCTCGAAATCGGCGGAAAAGTGGCAACGGGTGAAGGGACTCGGCTGGCGCTCGAAACGCTCTCCGACGGGCGCGCCTGGGCGAAGTTCGAAGCCATCTGTGAGGCGCAGGGCGGGATGCGGACACCTCCGACTGCGTCCAACGTCCATCCGCTTGTGGCCCCGCATGCAGGACGCATCGTCCATATCGACAATCGAAAGCTCGCCCGGCTTGCAAAACTCGCTGGAGCGCCCGAGGCCAAGGCCGCCGGCGTTCGCATGGACGTGCGGCTGGGCAACGAGATCGACAAGGGCCAGCCAATGCTTCATGTCCATGCCGAGACGCGTGCCGAACTCGCCTATGCCCTGGAATACGCCGCCCGGTCCGGCGATATCGTCAAGGTCGAGGCATGAGGCGGCAATTGGTTCTCGCCGGCGTCGTGGCAGCGCTTTGGGATCAATTCTATCGGTGCGACAAGGTGCTGCTCAGACGAACAGGCGACCGTCATGATCAGCTGCGCTGATGACGTGACTTATCCATCACGGGCCACGCCATGGACTTCTTGATCCTGCAGCTCGGTCTGGCACTTGCCATTGGCTTGCTCGTCGGCCTGGAGCGTGGGTGGCGCGAGCGCGACACGCCGGATGGCGGCCGCGCGGCGGGCATCCGAACATACGGCATCTCCGGACTGCTCGGCGGCGTGGTGGCGGCTCTCAGCGCCAGCCTTGATGCTCCCTCCATTCTGATCGCCGGCTTCCTCGCCTTCACGGCGGTCTTCGCCTGGTACAAGGCACGCGAGTCCCTCCACGATGAGGATTACAGCGTGACCGGCATCATCGCCGCGCTGGGCGTGTTCGCCTTGGGGGCGCTTGCCGTCGTCGGGGATCAGCGCGCCGCCGCCGCCGGTGGGGCCGCGCTCGCCGCGGTTCTCGCCAGTCGCGAGCTTCTGCACGGGCTTCTCAGGCGAATTTCCTGGATCGAGCTTCGTTCGGCTCTGGTGCTCGCGGTGATGACGGCGATCATCCTGCCGCTGCTGCCCGATCGAGCCGTCGATCCCTGGGGCGGCTTCAATCCCCGGCAGGTGTGGCTCTTCACCGTGCTGACGGCGGCGATCTCCTTCCTCGGCTACATCGCGGTCCGGGCTCTCGGCACGACCCGGGGTATTCTGGTCAGCGGTCTTGCCGGAGCCGTCATCTCGTCCACCGCCGTAACTCTGTCGCTGGCGCGGATCGCCAAGACCGGAACGAATCCCTGGCCGCTGGCAGGTGCCGCGATCCTCGCGGCGGGCGTATCCGTGATACGGGTCACGGCAATCGTCGCCATCGTCGCGCCGTCGGTGCTGGGCGTCGCGGGTCTGGCCATCCTGGCCGCAATCGGCGGCTTTGCGACCTGCGGCATTCTCCTCCTGCTGTCGCGCCACACCATTTCGGGCGAAGGTACGCAACCGCCGCGCAACCCCTTCGAGGTGGGGCCGCTGATGTTGTTCGCGGCGCTCTTCGCGGTCGTCTCCACCGTGAGCGCCGCTCTTTCGGTCGGAAGCAGCAGCGGGATGGTGGCGACCTCCGCCATCTCGGGAATATTCGATGTCGACGTGGCAGTGCTCAGCGCGTTGCGGCTGCTCGGACAGCCGGCAACCATGGAGGCGGTCGGACACGCCGTGCTTCTGGCGCTCGCTACGAATGCCATTGGCCGCCTGGCCGTCGCCGCCGTTGCGGGACCGGTTCGCTTCTGGCTCCCGCTGGCGGCCGCTACGGTGGTGGCCATTGCGCTCGGCTACGCTGCCTTTGCGACGCTGCCGCATTTCGAGTGGCCGGGACCGTCAGCCGTGATCGGCTCTTGAATGGACGAGGCGCGGGCATATACCGTCGTCCCGCACCCGGACCTCAGATTTGCCGAGGACGGAGCTCCGTGCCTGAAGTCGCGTCAGAACTCCCACCGTCTGCTCGATCTCATGTTGTTCGGACGGCATGATCTGAGAGCACAGTTCGGTGATCTCGGCGTCGTTGATCTCGGCTTCACGGCGCATCGGGATGGCTCCGGAATGGTGGACGGCTCCCAGCGTTTCCGCACCGAACAACGCACTACAGCGCCGGTCCGCTCCAGGCCAGCGGACCAGCGCCTGTCCTTGCCCCGAGAGAAAGGCGCGTCAGCCGGGCTGAACCTCCGCGGGATAGCCTGCCGACTTGAGCACCGCGCTGATTTGTTCGACGTCTGCCTTGCTCTCCAGCTTTACGGTCTTCAGCGCCGTGTCGACGTCAATCCTGGCGTCGACGTCGATGCTCTTGAGAGCTTTGGTGACGGTCGCAGCACAACCGCCGCAGTTCATGTTGGGGATTTTCAGATAGACCATGGCTTTTTTCCTCAATTTGGCACTCCGTGAGTGAAGGTGGTGCTTCCAACAATGGGAAGGTCAATAGGTCTGCCCGCCGAAAAAATGCACCAGTCGGCGTTGACCTTCCCATTGTTGGAAGCACCATGTTCGCGGTCAGCTGTGATTCAAGGAGCTGACGACATGCCGACCTCAACCGCATGCGCCTCTCCATCCGCAACGTTGCGGCTACGCATCGAAGGCATGACCTGCGCTTCGTGCGTGGGGAGGGTCGAGAAGGCCTTGAAGGCACTGCCAGGGGTGACGCGCGTGTCGGTCAATCTCGCGACGGAGCGCGCCGAGGTCGATTTTTCCGCACAACCCGACCCGGTTGCCGTGGTCGGCGCGGTCGAGACCGCCGGCTACGAGGTCGGTAGCGAGACGGCGGAACTCGTCGTCGAAGGAATGAGCTGTGCGTCCTGTGTCGGACGCGTTGAGAAGGTCTTGAAGGCGCTTCCCGGCGTTCTTGATGCATCGGTCAACCTCGCCACGGAGAAGGCGCGGATCCGGTATCTCGACAATTCTGTTTCCGCCTCGGATATGATTGCTGCGGTAGTAAGCGCCGGCTACGGCTCGCGTCTGGTGACGAATGGGGCGGTTGCCGAGGATCGGGAGGCCGCTCGGCGCGAGCGGGACATGCGGTCGCTGCGCAATGCGCTACTGCTCGCGGCGGTCCTTACCGTGCCGGTCGTGGTTCTCGAAATGGGCAGCCACTTGGTTCCGGCAATCCATATGTGGGTGATGGAGACCATCGGGCAGCAGGGGAACTGGTATCTGCAGTGCGCTCTGACGACGCTGGTATTGTTCGGCCCCGGCCTGCGTTTCTTCATCAAGGGCGTCCCGGCGCTGCTGCGCGGCGGCCCTGACATGAACACGCTGGTCAGCCTCGGCACCGGAGCGGCCTGGGCCTATTCCGTGGTCGCGACCTTCGCGCCTCACCTGCTGCCGGAAGGCACCCACAACGTCTACTACGAAGCGGCGGCTGTGATCGTCGCGCTGATCCTGCTCGGCCGTTGGCTCGAGGCGCGCGCAAAAGGGCGCACGAGCGAAGCGATCAGACAGCTGATGGACCTGCAGGCAAAGACGGCGCAGGTCCTTCGCGACGGGAAAGCGGTACAGGTTGCCCTGTCCGAGGTCGTTGCCGGCGACATTGTGCAGGTGCGTCCCGGCGAGCGGGTGCCGGTCGATGGCGACGTGCTCGATGGTTCCTCCTTCGTGGACGAGTCCATGATCACGGGCGAGCCGATCCCGGTTCAGAAGGGCGCGGGCGCTGCAGTCGTCGGCGGCACGATCAACAAGACGGGCAGCATCACCTTCCGCGCCACCAAGGTCGGCGGCGACACCGTGCTGGCGCAGATCATCCGCATGGTCGAAGCCGCGCAGGGCTCCAAGCTACCTATCCAGGCGCTGGTCGACCGCGTGACCGGCGTCTTCGTGCCAATCGTCATAGGAATCGCGGCACTGACCTTCGCGATCTGGCTGGTGTTCGGTCCCGATCCGGCGCTCGCCTTCGCGCTGGTCAACGGCGTCGCTGTCCTGATCATCGCCTGCCCCTGCGCCATGGGTCTCGCTACGCCGACGTCGATCATGGTTGGCACGGGACGCGCCGCGAGGATGGGCATCCTGTTCCGCAAGGGCGAAGCGCTCCAGACGCTGAGGAGCGCGAAGGCCATCGCGCTCGACAAGACGGGCACGCTGACGAAGGGGCGGCCGGAGCTGACCGACCTTTCGCTGATCAACGGGTTCGGGGAGTCCGACGTCCTGTCTCTCGTCGCCGCCGTCGAGGAACGCTCCGAGCATCCGATTGCCGAGGCCATCGTCGCCGCCGCGAAGCTGCGCGCTCTCACCTTTGGGGCCGTCCAGAACTTCGAGGCGGTTCCGGGCTTCGGCGTCGCTGCGACCGTCGATGGCCGTCAAGTCGAGATTGGCGCGGATCGCTACATGAAGAAGCTCGGTTACGACCTCGCGGAGGTCGAGCCGGTCGGCCAGAGTCTGGCGAGCCAGGGCAAGAGCCCGCTCTATGCCGCGATCGACGGCCGGCTCGCGGCAGCGATTGCCGTCGCCGATCCGATCAAGCCGACGACACGCGATTCCATCGCAGCGCTGCATCGGCTGGGGATCAAGGTAGCGATGATCACCGGCGACAACGCCAGAACCGCCACCGCCATCGCCAGGCAACTCGGTATCGACGAGGTGATGGCGGAGGTTCTGCCGGACGGCAAGGTCAAGGCGATCAAGGCGCTGCGCCAGCGCTTCGGAACCGTGGCCTTTGTCGGCGACGGCATCAACGACGCTCCGGCGCTCGCCGAGGCCGATGTGGGCGTCGCGATCGGGACCGGCACGGATGTGGCGATCGAAGCGGCCGATGTTGTGCTGATGTCAGGCGATCTGCGCGGCGTGGTCAACGCCATCGCGCTCAGCAAGGCGACGATCCGCAACATCAAGCAGAACCTGTTCTGGGCATTCGCCTACAACGCCAGCCTGATCCCGGTGGCGGCCGGCATCCTCTATCCGTTTAACGGAACGCTGCTCTCGCCGATCTTCGCGGCAGGCGCCATGGCGGCATCGAGCGTCTTCGTGCTCGGCAATGCGCTCCGTCTGAAGCGCTTCCAACCGCCGATGACCGTGGACTCCACTCCCGCGAGGCGGGCGCATCGGCCGGCGCTTGTTCCGGCCGAGTGACCCCAGCCGAGCCGCAGTAGGAGAGTTTGGAACATGAACATCGGTGAGGCAGCGAAGCGTTCGGGCGTCAACTCCAAGATGATCCGATACTATGAATCCATCGGACTTACGGAAACGGCAACCCGACAGGAATCGGGGTATCGTGACTATTCGGACAATGACGTTCATGCGCTCCGCTTTATCCGTCGGGCTCGGGACCTCGGCTTCTCTGTCAAACAGATCGGCGATCTTCTCGCGCTTTGGCGCGACCGGGATCGCAGCAGCGCCGATGTGAAGGCAATCTCCCTCCAGCACGTGCGGGACCTGCAGGACAAAAGGCAGGCCATAGAGGACATGATCGCGACGCTCAGCAACCTCGCTCAGCATTGCCATGGCGACGGACGACCAGACTGCCCGATCATCGCCAATCTCGCCGATGCGGACGTGGAACTGCGTGAGCCACAGGCCGAGAGCCGTCCGAGCAAAGCTCCCATCGCTCCCCTCGAAAGGGGCCCACCTCGGACGGACGTCCACTCGTAAGGCCTGACCTTGGAAAAGCGAAGAACAAGCTTCCCGTCCTGCAGTGTCATCATCGATGGAAATAGATCGAATTGCGCCTGTGGGCGATGCCGGTCTCTTCGCCAGCTCCTTCCAGCTCGCTGCTTCATCAGCATTTCCGCAGCCGCCCTGCGCCTCGTGGAGTCTTCCCAATCGAGCGATGGCGCTAGGTCTCCGCAAGCGACTTGGCAGTGCCGGTCTGGGGGCTTGTCAGACAGTCCCCATAGCCGAACCGGTTCGCGGCTTACGCAATGTCATCGCGACAAGATAAAGCGACATGAGCGCTCCGCCGAAGCAGAAGACGGAGATATAGGCATAGGCAAAGAATGTGTATGTCACCACAAGAACACCCAGGACCAGCAAGCCAAAGACCTTTACGGCACGGTCACGCGACAACAGGAATGGAACGGTGACGAGCGCAGCGTAGATGCCATAGGTTGTTTCGCGCGTCACCACGAAGTCGAGAAGATTGACATCCTGATAGCGGACTGCCCTTTCGAGGAACGTTGTCGTCAGCCAGCCTTCATGCGCGAAATACGGCACATATTGCAGTGCGCCTAGCATGCCCCCGGCGATAGCCAAGAATAAATAGAGGCTCCGGCGCCGCCCGTGCTCGATGAAGTAGGTCGAGACCGGCGCGCCGACCGGCCAGGCGAGCCAAGTGAAGAACATGTAGGCCAGCGAATAGCGCGTCACGAGGTCCTGATCGCCCCACTGTCCGGCAGTCCATACGAGCCCTTCCGTCGCTTGCTGGAGACCGAACAGGAATGGCAGGGCAGCGATCGCGAGGTATCGCCGATCGGTCTGCCAGGCGCGATAGGTGCTCAAGACTCCGGCAGGCATCAGAATCGCGGCGGCCGTGAAGCTCGCTTCTGCGGACAGGCACATCTCAGATCATAGCCTTACAGGACCTTTTTTCGAGATACTGAGATCATCCTTGAACCCTGGTCCGGCAACACCTTCGACGATCATGCGAATCGCATCATGCTCGTCTTGGGACCGAGTATCGCCTGTGACATGCACGATCCCGCCCTCGACGGCGACGACCGGCTGGGCTGACAGAGCCGAAGCGGCTTCGGCGAGGCGTGCGACGATGGCGCGCCGCACAGCCTCGTCGCCTCGGATCTCGGCATCCGGCTTGCCGGTCGCAATGACCTTCAAGAGATCAGCCCGGCTGACAATGCCAACCAGTCGCTCCTCGCGCATGACCGGCAGGCGCTTGATGTCATGCTGGTCGATCAGCTTGGCGATCTCGTGCACAGCGGCGTTCTCGTCGATCGTGATGACATTCGTCGTCATGACATCGCCGACCCTCCAGCTCCGACTCTTCACATAGGCCCTCGCAACCGCATCGGCGTCTTGCGAGGGATTGGGGAACGCCTCTGCGCTTCCGAGCTCCGTGCGCCGCAGGAGGTCGCCCTCGGTCACAATGCCGGCAAGCAGGCCATCATCGGCAAGTACGGGGACCCCGCTCACATGTTCAGACAGCATGATCTGAGTCGCGTGCCATACACTGTGCTCTGGACTCACGGTCGTCGGCACCTCTGTCATCAGATCCTTTGCGTTCATCGTTCAGCCCACGTCCCTCTGCATTGCAGAACCCTGCGTTGATCGATCTCGGCACCTGGCCCCGCGTTCTCTACCCGGAATCGGTACAAGCAATCGGGGCCTTTTCACCGCTCGAGTCGAACCAGCGTCGGCCGCTGTGGTCAGCGCATATAGGCTTCCGTCGCATAGCGGCGCATCATGCGCTGGCTGTTGAAGGTCGCGCCGATCTTGCTGATCGACTGCTTCATCATCCAGATCCAACGCGCCTTGTCATTGTAGTAGAGCGGAAGAACGACGGACTGCAGCTTGTCGAGAAGCGCCGAGGCGTCTCCTGCTCCCGGCGGATGTCCTTCGATCGCCCATCCGGTAACTCCCTCGACCCAACCCTCAATCCACCAGCCGTCAAGGACGCTGAAGTTCAACACGCCGTTCAACGCCGCCTTCATGCCGCTGGTGCCAGAAGCCTCCAGAGGTGGAAGTGGCGTATTCAGCCATATGTCGCTGCCCGAAACCATCGCAGCGCCAAGTTTCATGTCGTAGCCGGGCAGGAATGCCACGGGCACGACACCGGCAAGCCGCTCGATGTGCCGGTGAAAGCTCTCGATCAACCGGTGCCCGGGTTCATCGCGCGGGTGAGCAAGACCGGCCAGGACGACCTGGAACGGCTGGTCCTGGGCAATTGCCATCAATCGTTCGAGGTCGCTGAAAAGCAAATCCGGTCGCTTATAGGCCGTCATCCGCCGCGCAAGCCCGATAAGCGGTACATCCGCATGCATCAGCGTGCCAGTCGCATTCCTGACGTGTTCGACAAGTTCCGATTTTGCCACCTGGTGGGCGTTCCACACATCCTCATCAGCCAATTGGTCCGCAAAGGCCAGGATCTCGGGCTCGTGAGCCCAATGCGGGAACCGCGCCACATGGAGTTCCACCAGTGCCCGATGCGTCCACGTGTGAGCATGAACACCATTGGTGATCGAGCGTATTTGATAGCCCGGAAACATCTTCCGGGTGGTCTCTGCGTGCCGGCGCGCCACGCCGTTGACGTAGCCGCTTAGATTGAGGGCAAGCTGCGTCATGTTGAGACGGTCCAGCCCGGCCAGTTTCTTCAGCTCGTCGAGTTCCAGGTAATCCCCCAGGACGCGGTCGATGAGAGCGTAGTCGAACTTGTCAAACCCTGCCTCGACCGGAGTATGGGTCGTAAATACGCATTTCTCCCGGACAATGGCGCGATCGTAGAGACTTCCGCCAGGAGCGAGATCGTCGGTCGGTCGGCGTGTTTCCCGAAGCAACTGCAGCGCAAGAAGCGCCGCATGTCCCTCGTTCAAATGGTAGGTGCGGATTGAGAAGCCGAGCGCGCGCAACGCGAGCAGGCCTCCGATCCCGAGCACGATGTCCTGCTTCAGCCGATAGGCATCGTCGCCGCCGTAGAGGCGGTCGGTTATTTTCCTGTCCTCAGCAGCGTTCTGGTCGAGGTCGGTGTCCAGCAGCAACACCGGAACGGCGTGCCCGATCGGGCATGCCAGGCGGTAGAGCCTCGGCTGGATCCAGACGCTCCGCCCCTCGATGGAAATGGCCACCATGGCGGGAAGCGGATGTGTCGAGTCCGTTGGCGTCCATGGGTTCGGCTTATCGATCTGCGCGCCACCGGCGCTCAGCTCCTGGCGAACATAGCCTTCTCGACTGAGTAAGGTTACGAAGACCATCGGGAGGTTCAGATCAGCCGCTGAGCGGGCCGTGTCGCCCGCCAGGACGCCAAGCCCGCCGCTATAGGTGTGAATGTCTGGACGGAGCGCGATCTCCATCGAAAAGTACGCGACAATCGTGTGATAGAGGAAGGGTTCGAGGGCTTTCACGAAGATCCCCTATTCCCATTCCAGCCCGACTGGCCGGATATCGCGGCAGCCCGACATCGCACAAAGGCTCGATCGCGTCCAAACCTGCCGCCTACCATCGCCGGCCAAAGCCGGAGCACACCAAGATCACTTTTCAGTATGCTCTGCCATGGATCTCGCCCGAGCCAGCCGATGAACACTATGAGGCCTTCTTCGCAGCTGCGGCGCTTTTCAAAGCGAGTTTGCTCTCGGGTTCTGCCGCTGTAACCTCGGCTTCGGCTCGCAGCCAATGCTCGAGATCGCAGCCATTCGGGCTGCCTTCGCCCACCCAGATTTCATATGCGCGGTGCTCGATCTTCAGCTTGAGAGGGCTGTCGACCGGACTTTCCTGCTCTGTGCTCATCGTCTCGTCTCTCCTTTTCCGCGCGACATCACGCCCGCCCAATACAGGTCTCCTGCGTTCCGCCGCATGTCATTGATGCAGGTTAAAGATGGCCTCGGGCTCAGCCAGCCCGATCGCCCGCCAAGCCCGCCAAGCCCGCCAAGCCCGACGCCGGACGCTAGAGCACATTCGCTGCGGATTGAATCGGTTGGGGATTCCCAGGAGCGTTGATTTCTGATTCATCGTGCGGGCTGGCGAAGGAGGCCGGCTCGCATGGCGAACGCTCTTTCTCTCGATCTTCGACAGAGGGTCGTTGCGGCGGTCGAGGCCGGCGCGTCGCGGCGGCAGGCGGCGGCGCGGTTCGGCGTCGGCATCTCCTCCGCAATCCGCTGGGTCGCTCAGGCGCGGACGACGGGGAACCTCGAGCCGAGGCGGCGGGGTGGATGTCGTCCGAGCCGCATCGACGGGCACGCCGACCTCATCATGGAGTGGGTCGGAGCAGAACCGGACCTGACCCTGCCCGAGATCGCCGCCCGGCTCGACGGGGCTGTCGGCTACCGGCCGCCGCCGAGCGTGGTGCACGACTTCTTCAAGCGCCGCGGCGTGACGCGCAAAAAAAGACGGCCCACGCCGCCGAGCAGGACCGGCCGGACGTAGCGCACTGGCGACACGCCTGGTTCGACGGCCAGCCCGATCTCGATCCCGGGCGCCTCGTCTTCATCGACGAAAGCGGCACGTCCACCAAGATGGCCCGCCTCTATGGCCGCGCGCCCAGGGGCGAGCGCTGCCGGGCGCCCGTACCCCACGGCCATTGGAAGACGACGACGTTCGTCGGAGGCCTCACCCTCGAGGGCATCGTCGCGCCGATGACCATCGACGGCGCGATGACTGGCGCCGCCTTCCTCGCCTATGTCGAGCAGCTCTTGGTCCCAACCCTCAGCCCAGGCGATGTCGTCGTCCTCGACAACCTGCCGGCCCACAAGCCAGCCGCCATCCGCGAAGCTATCGAGGCCGCGGGAGCCGTCGTGCTCTTCCTGCCGCCCTACAGCCCCGACTTCAATCCGATCGAGATGGCCTTCTCCAAGATGAAGGCCAGCCTGAGGAAGGCTGCCGCCCGCACCCTCCCGAGCCTTTGGGACGCGATCCGAGACGCCATCGACGCCGTCACGCCAAACGATGCCCGAAGCTTCTTCACCGCCTGCGGCTATGAACCGGAATGATCCGAATCCGCCCTAGTAGATTGACCGATACGGAAGAGTCCATTGGTGGATTCCGCCGGGCGCCGACCGGCGCGAGTCTGGCGCCTGCGCAAGTGGATCACGATCACTTTCGGCGAGGCTGACCGGCGGCGGCTGACGCCCCTTGGTAGCTGATCGCAACACGCCGCAGAAGCACGCCTCGCGGGCTCGGATGGTGCTCATGGGCGCCGACGGTATCGGCACCCATGCCATCATGGCGCAGACCGGCACAGCGAAGACCACAGTCTGGCGCTGGCGGACCCGCTTCATGGAAGAAGGCGTCAAAGGGCTGTTGCGCGACAAGATGCGGCCGTGGTCGCCATGACGCTGAAGCCGCCTCAGTTCTTCACGATGACCGGCGGCCACCACGAACCATCCAGTACAGACGGCGGATTCTCCTTCGGCCAGTACAGGCGGAACATGGGAATGAATCCCGCTGCCGGCGCCGGGAGCCAGTTTGATTCCTTGTCGGGACCGGGATTGTCCTTCTGGAGATAGAGGTCGATCGAGCCGTCGGCGTTGGCCTTGAGCTGGTTACGCGGGCTGACAGTGTAGCGATTCAGCGAATTAGGAACAAAGAAGTATTGGTCATCGTACATCGTCAGCGACCAGAAGCCATTGGCGGGTGGCAGGTCGTTCTTGCTCTTGAAGTGAATGATGTAATTGTTATTGGCTGCGTCCAGTGGCTTGCCGTCGGCGTCGGCGACGCCAATGGGGTAGGCCGCATCCTTCGGTGCATTAGCGGGAATTCCGAACGCAGCGAGCCAGGCGCGGGCCATGTAGTCGGTGCCATAGTGACCGATCTTGAGATTGAGCAGCCACCCATTCTTGGTTTCACCAGCAACTTTCGTGTACTCGACAATTCTGGCCCAGGCGGCCTTCGGCGCCTCGTCGATCGCCTTGGCCACGGCGGGCTCGAATTTGCCGAGGTCGAACTTCTGACCGGGCACGATCCCGATTTTTGCGAGCTTCGAGACGATCGGTGCATCTTCCGCTGCCGGCGGATTGTCTTTCATCAAGTCGGCCATCCACTGAAAGTAGTGAACAGCGTCAACTGCATTGACGCTGTCGCGGACCGACCGCTTCATGTCCACGCTCAGGTCAACCTTTCCCGGCGGGGGGACATATTCCTTGCCCCAAGCGCTGAGCGGATAAAGCTTGTACTGGTCTTGCAGCGCCCAGACGGCCTTGTAGTCCTCGGGGGTGCCGCTGGAATAGGTGCGTGCCAGAATCCAGGCGCTCGACGTCGGGAATTTTACCTCCTTCACACCGTCAGGAATCTTGCCGCTCCAGCCCGGCCCAGTGACGACGTACGTCTGGGCCTTTTGCCCTGTCGTACGCGAGCCGGGGTCAAAGATCACCGGCACCCACGCATCGTAGAACTCCCAGACATAGTACCGGTCACCCATGTCCGGCCAACTGACCACCCATGGCCCCTTGGAGAGATCAATGAATGCACTGGAGTACAAGGTGTCAGCGTTTGGTGCGGTGACGTCGCGAAAGGCGGCAGAAGGATACTCGCGCAGATTAGCGAACTGTCCCATCGGAGCGCGTGTCGTGGCGGGCTTCTCGACATTGGTGATCACCTTCCGCGACATCTCAACTGAGATTAGCGAGTAGCCGTAGATGTAGGCCTCTTCAGCGATCGCCTTAGCTTCGTCGGGTGTGATGGCTTGTGCTTGTCCCGGCAGTGTCCACGCAGCTAGCGAGAACATTGCGGCCGCAGCCATCGTGAATGTCTGCTTCAAAAAGGGCATCGATGTTCCTCGTCTGATGCGCTTGTCAGGGATTTCACAGATCAAACGCCGTGCGGCGAGGAATGGACCATGTAACCATGCCTCCAGCCACTCATTTTGCGCCACAGTCAATCCACTAGGTACAGCTTCGATGCCACCTACTCCGGTGGTGGTGGGATCGGTGATCTGATGCCGACGCCATGGGCTGCGTTCGAGGAACGTCGCCGGATCGCCGAACAGCGATTTCCGTACGCCCTAGATTGCTGCATGCCGCCGTCGGATCTCGACACATGGCAGCTTGGCACCGATATCGCCTGGCCGGCTCCGAAGGCCGCCGGCTCCCGCACCTCGAAGAGATGGAAAGGTGTACGTGAACGCAGTGCGACCGGCTCGATGGCTGGATCATGCGAACGGCGAATCCGAGGATGAAGCGCTATCAGATCGGAGGCATGATCGTTCCCGCCGCCACCAACAGCGCGACCACGATCCAGGGTGGTGCTTTCCAGGCGGTCAGCAGAAGAAACCCTGCCAGCGTCAGCACAAAATCGCGAGGTCCAAGGACCGCGCTAGTCCAGACCGGGCTGTAAAGCGCTGCGCCGAGAATGCCGACGACCGCTGCGTTCGCCCCGCGCATGGCGGCCTGCGCCGTGGGGCGCAGGCGTATCGCATCCGAGAACGGCAGCATGCCATAAACCAGCAGTAGGCCCGGCAGGAACACCGCGACGAGCGCGATCATGGCTCCTGCAGGGCCATTCGGCGACGGCCCCATGACGGCGCCGAGATAGGCCGCGAAGGTGAAAAGCGGCCCGGGAACGGCCTGGGCCAGGCCGTATCCAGCGAGGAAGGTCTCATCGCCGACCCATCCAGGCGTCACCACCTCCGCCTGAAGTAGCGGCAAGACGACATGGTCGCCGCGACGGGGAGGACCACGAAGCAGGCAGCGAACAGCGCCAGCATCGCCGCCCCCCGGCGCCGCGACACCGGGAAACTCAGGTGACCGGCGAGCGCGGGCGTCGCGCTGCGGCAGAGCCAAAGGCCGGCGGCGGCGCCAAGTACGATCGCGCCGATCTGGCCGAACGAGCCGCCGATAAAGACGACGATCACGATGGCCGCCAGCGCGATGGCTGCGCGCTCGCGGTCGGGTGTCAGGCTCGTGGCCATGCCCCAGATGGCCTGGGCGACGACGGCGACCGCCACGAGCTTCAGTCCTGCAGGAAGCCGGCAGCCAGCGGCCCAGTCAAAGCGGCTGCACCAAGCGCGAAGGCGAAGAGGACAATGGCGGACGGAAGAGTGAAAGCGAGCCAGGCGGCGAGCCCGCCGAGGAGGCCCCCGGCGCGCAGGACACCGAGCGCGAATCCGACCTGGCTGGAGGCCGGTCCCGGCAGGAACTGGCAGAGCGCGACGAGATCGGCATAGCCGGCCTCATCGATCCACTTCCGGCGCACTACGAGTTCGTCGCGGAAATAGCCGAGATGGGCGATCGGCCCGCCGAAGGAGGTGAGGCCCAGCTTGAGGAAAGCACGGAACACTTCGGGCGGTGTGCCCCGGTCCCGCCCGTCCGTCTGCGTACAATCATCAGGAATGTTCATCGGCGCCTCCGATCGGAATTGGCCTCAGCGCCCTGAGCGCATTCAGGATGACGGCGACGTCGATCAGTTCCTGCATCAGCGCGCCTTGCACCGGCGGAAGGAAGCCGAGGGCGGCGACGGCCATCGCAATCACCGACAGGCCGATCCCGGCGACGACGCTCTGCAGTGCGATCCGCCTCGTGCGGTGGGCCACGAAGAGCGCGTCGGCCAGCCGGTCGAGCCGATCGACAAGGAGAACGATGTCCGCCGCTTCCGAGGACGCTGCCGAACCCCGGGCGCCCATTGCGACGCCGACATCCGCCGCGGCGAGCGCGGGCGCGTCATTGACCCCGTCGCCGACCATCATCACCGCGGCGGCGGCGCGTTCGCGCAGGACGACCTCCACCTTGGTGGCCGGGTCCAGCTCGCCCTGCGCGGCGTCCAGTTGCAGCCTATGTCCGACATCCGCAACGACATCGTCGCGATCGCCGGAGGCAAGGACGATGCGCCGGATGCCGGCCTTGCGGAACGCGGCGAGCACGCCTGCGGCATCGGGGCGGATGGGGTCGGCGAGCGTGATGATGCCCGCCACGGTGCCATCGACGGCCATGGCGACCACGACGGTTCCCTGAGCGAGCCCGGCCCCCAACGCGCGCGGATTGCCCGCGGCACTGCGGGAGCGGACGAAATCGCTGCCGCCGACCACGATGCGCCGGCCCTCGACGATGCCTTCGATGCCGGTTCCCGCCGTCTCCTGAACCTCGGAGGGGCTCGACAGAGAAAGCCCGCGCTCACGCGCCGCCGTCACCAGCGCCTCCGCCGTGACATGGGCCGAGGCCTGATCGAGCGAAGCGGCAAGCCGCAGGATTTCGTCCTGGTCCCAGCCTTCCACGGTGCGGATCCCGGTGACGGCGGCCCGCCCGAAGGTCAGCGTTCCGGTTTTGTCGAGAATCGCCGTGCGCACCCTGGCCAGCGCTTCGAGCGCTCCGCCATTCTTGATGAGGACACCGCGCGAAGCCGCCCGCGACATCCCCGAGATGATCGCCACGGGCACGGCCAGGATGAGCGGACAGGGGGCGGCGACGACCAGAACCGCCAAGGCGCGCAGGCGATCGCCGCTCAACCCCCATGCCGCGCCGGCGAGAACGACCGTGAACAGCAGGAACCAGATCGCATAGCGGTCCGCCATGCGCACCATCGGCGCCTTGCTCTGCTGCGCCGTTTCGACCAGACGGACGATGCCGGCATAGGTGCTTTCCGCCGCCTCGCGCATGACGATGAGATCGAAGGCGTCGCCCGCGCAGGTGGAACCGCTCAGGATCTCCTCGCCTGCTGGCCTGCGCACCGGCAACCCCTCCCCGGTGAGCGCCGCCTCGTCGAGCAGCGGTTCCCCCTCCGCGACCGTCCCGTCAGCCGGGATCACCTCGCCATGGCGCACCAGAATGCGATCGCCGGGGCGAAGGCTTTCGATCGTCACCTCCTCGAGGAGGTTGCCGGCGTAGCGCATGGCAGTCCGCGAGACGCGCCCGAGCAGCGCCGTCATTTCCCGCCGCGCGCGGCCCTCGGCGAAACTCTCCAGTTGCTGGCCGCCGGCATACATCAGCGCCACCACATTGCCGGCGAGCGGTTCGCCGAAGGCAAGCGCCGCCGACATGGACAGGCCGGCGACGATATCGAGCCCGATCTGGCCGCGCCGGAGGGATGTGACGATTTCGGTGAGGAGCGCCGCCAGAATGGGGAGCGTCCCTGCGAACCAGAGGCGTCCGGCCCAAGCGCCATTATCCGTCAGAAAGGCGATCCCGCCGCCTGCCAGCCCCAAAAGCGCGATGATGACCAGCAGCAGTCTGGCGCGGGCCGTGGCCAGGCCGGTGAACAGACCCACGTCGAACCTCTGGATGGCTGGTCGCCGACTGCCACGGCGGGCGAATGCCCTTCCTTATAATCATTCTAATTAATTCGCCATTCAAAAGTCGCGAACAACAGAGCCGGCGATACCGTTGATCAACAGGCTCACGATTCCCCTTTTTCATCGTCAAAACAGCCCGCCCCGAGAAAGTGTTTCAGTCCGTTGTTCGTACAACGTCCAAACCGTCGAATGCTGCGATCAGTAGATTCTTTGATATCCATTAAGGTTTCCGGTGTTCCCCCCGGCCAATGTTTGCGCTGGCAATGCAAGGGGATTTCGACATCGTGTCCGGAACGACAGATCGCAATATCGCAGCCCCTTCAGAGCAAAGTTCGAGGTCCGAGTCTGGCCGCGCGCCTCAGGAGCCATCTTGGCTCCGGTCGCACTGGGGCCTGCTTACAGGCCTTGCGGCGCTTGTCCTCGTCATCATGCTTCCAACCCCGGAGGGGCTGCCCGTCGCGGGCCAGCGCATGCTGGCGGTGCTGGCCTTCGCCGTGATCGTGTGGATGACGGAAGCGGTCGATTACGCCGTCTCGGCCCTGATCATCGCTGCACTGATGGCGTTCCTGCTGGGGCTGTCCCCCTCTCAGACGAATCCCGACGTGCTGATGGGCACCAGCAGAGGGCTCGGCCTGGCCTTTGGCGGCTTCGCCAATACTGCGCTCGTTCTGGTCGCGGCGGCGCTGTTCCTCGCCGCCGCGATGACGATCACCGGGCTCGACAAGCGCATTGCCCTCGTCATCCTCTCGCGCACCGGCACCCGGAGCCGCGACGTCGTCATCGGCGCGATCATCGTGGGCATCGTGATGGCTTTTCTCGTGCCATCCACCACGGCCCGCGTGGCCAGCATCGTTCCCATCATGCTCGGCATCATCGCGGCGTTCGGCGTGAACAAGAACGGCGCCTTCGCCGGCATGCTGATGATCACGACAGTGAACACCGCCAGCATCTGGAATATCGGCATCAAGACGGCCGCCGCCCAGAACATGGTGGCCGTCGGCTTCATCGAGCGGACGCTGAACTACACCGTGACCTGGCTGGAATGGTTCGTCGCCGCCGCGCCCTTCGCCATCATCATGACGGTGGTGCTCTATTTCGTCATGACGCGGATGATGAAGCCGGAGGTTGATGAAGTGCCGGGCGGACGGGCCGCGATCCGCAAATCGCTCGCCGAACTCGGCCCCATGAAGACGGCTGAAAAGAAGCTGCTCACCCTGTCGCTCACCCTGCTCGCCTTCTGGGCGACGGAAGGGGTGCTGCATCCGTTCGACACCTCGTCGACGACGGTCGCTGCGGTGGCGCTGATGTTCGTGCCCGGCATCGGCATCATGACCTGGAAAGAGGCGCAGCCGAAGATCCCCTGGGGCACGGTCATCCTGTTCGGCGTCGGCATCAGCCTCGGCACCGCGCTTCTCCAGACGGGCGGTGCGGTCTGGCTCGCCGGCATCGTGGTAGAGCGGTTCGGGCTCGCCGGCGGAACCTCCCTCTTCATCCTCGCCGTGCTCAGCCTGTTCCTCATCCTGATCCATCTCGGCTTCGCCAGCGCGACGGCACTCGCCTCGGCGATGATCCCCATCGTCATCGCCGTGCTGCAGAGCGTATCGACCCCCGGCATCAACATCATCGGCATGACCATATTGCTGCAGTTCGTTGTCAGCTTCGGCTTCATCCTCGTAGTGAATGCGCCGCAGAACATGGTGGCATACGGAACCGAGACCTTCGAGGCGAAAGACTTCGTGCGCACCGGCCTCGTGCTCACCGTGATCGCCTTCGCGCTCGTCATGCTGCTCGGCGCAACTTACTGGAAATGGATCGGATATGTCTGAGATCCGGCAGCCCCCTGCTCCCAGTCTCTGCGGCGGACCTAAGACGTCGCGCGTTAAGGCCCCCGGATGCAGGAGATGATGAGATGAAACTGACGGACATTTCCGCACCTGACTATTTTCACAAAGTCGTGGACTGTCAGTGGGCCTGCCCGGCGCATACGCCGGTTCCCGAATACATCCGTCTGATCGCGCAGGGCCGCTATACCGACGCCTACATGATCAATTGGAAATCGAACGTCTTTCCGGGAATCCTCGGGCGCACCTGCGACCGGCCCTGCGAGCCGGCCTGCCGGCGCGGCCGGGTCGAGCAGGCGCCGGTGGCGATCTGCCGGCTCAAGCGGGTCGCGGCCGATTTCAAGGACGACATCCGCGACCGCCTCCCCAGGCCGACTGCCCACACGAACGGCAAGCGCGTCGCGCTGGTGGGGGCAGGTCCCGCCTCGCTGACGGTCGCGCGCGATCTTGCGCCGCTCGGATATGACTGCACCGTGTTCGACGGCAACCCCAAGGCCGGCGGCATGATACGCAGCCAGATCCCGAAATTCCGGCTGCCCGATTCCGTAATCGACGAGGAATGCGGCTATATCCTCGATCTCGGCGTCACCTTTCATTCCGGCAAGCGCATCGACAGCCTCAAGGCGCTGCTTTCGGAGGGCTATGATGCCGTATTCATCGGCTCCGGCGCCCCGCGCGGCAGGGAACTTGATATCCTTGGCCGGAAAGAGGCTGCCACCGCAATTCACGTCGGGCTCGACTGGTTGGCGTCGGTGTCGTTCGGGCACGTAACGAGGACGGAGCGGCGCGTCGTCGTCATCGGCGGCGGCAACACCGCCATGGATTGCGGCCGCTCTGCCCGGCGCTTAGGCGGTGAGGACATCACCGTCGTCGTCCGCGAGGGCTTCGACGAGATGCCGGCGGCAAGCTGGGAGAAGGAAGCGCTCCTCAATGAGGGGATCACCATCTCGGCCGGTCTCGCGCCCAAAGCCTTCGTCAACGAAGGGGGGCGCCTGACGGGCCTGCTGGTCGAACCAGTCACGACCGTCACCGAAAACGGCCGCTCCACGATCGTACCGACGGGCGAGCCGCCGCGGCAGATCGACTGCGACGAGGTCGTGATCGCAATCGGTCAGCAGAACGCCTTTCCATGGATCGAACGCGATATCGGAATCGACTTCGACAAATGGGACATGCCGGTCGTGGCGGAAACGACCTTCGCCTCGACCCACCCCAAGGTGTTCTTCGGGGGCGACGCGGCGCGGGGCCCGAAAAACATCATCAGCGCCGTCGCCCACGGCCACGACGCGGCGCTGTCGATCCACCGCCTGCTGTCCGGCGAGGACATCGGCGAACGCCTGTTACCCCATGTGCAGATCGAGAGCGAAAAGCTGGGCATCCACGAGTGGGCCTATGACAGCGAGGTCACGCTCGACCGCCGCTTCCCGGTGCCCTCGCGCGACAACAAGACCGCGCTGAAGGACATCCGCACGGAGGTGGAACTCGGCTATGACCCGGCCCTGGCGCTCGCCGAGGCGGATCGCTGCCTCAACTGCGATGTCGAAACGGTGTTCAGCGGGCCGTCCTGCATCGAATGCGATTCCTGCGTCGACATCTGCCCGATGGACTGCATCACCTTCACCGAGAACGGCGAGGAGGAGGAGCTGCGCCTGCGGCTACGGGTGCCCGCGCTGAACCCGCTCCAAGATCTCTATGTCGCCGACGGGTTGAAGACCGGACGCGTCATGGTGAAGGACGAGGACCTTTGCCTGCATTGCGGATTGTGCGCCGAGCGCTGCCCGACCGGCGCCTGGAGCATGCAGAAATACTTCATCGACATGACCCATGCAGGTGACACATGCCCGACACGCTCGCGATAAGCCGCGTCAACGACTTCGTCGTCCGCTTTGCCAACACCAATGGATCGGGGTCCGCAAGCGCCAACGAGCTGTTCGCGCGGGCGGTGCTGCGAATGGGCGTGCCGGTCGCGGCTCGCAACATATTCCCATCGAACATCCAGGGCCTTCCGACCTGGTACGAGGTCCGCGTCTGCGAGGCCGGCTATCTGGGCGCACGCGGCGGAACCGATCTCGTGGTGGCGATGAACCCCCAGACCTTCGCCAAGGACCAGGCCGGGCTCGAACCGGGCGGATACCTGATCTACGATTCGACGCGGCCCGTTCTGAAATCCCAATTCCGCGAGGATATAACCGTCCTCGGCGCTCCGCTGGGCGCGATCTGCAACAGGGAATACAGCGACCCGCGGGAGCGGCAGCTCTTCAAGAACATCATGTATATCGGTGTTCTCGCCGCGGTGCTCGAGATGGACACCGGTGAGATCGACACGCTCATCGACCGGCAATTCGCGGGCAAGGAGCGCCTCATAGAGGCCAATGTCCAAGCCTTCCATCTCGGTCGTGACTGGGCGGTCGACAATCTCCCCTGCCCCATTGGCCTGCGCGTCCGGCGTGCGGACGCCGTCGGCGGGCGCATCTTCATCGACGGCAATTCCGCGACGGCGCTCGGTGCGGTGTTCGGCGGCGCCACGGTCTGCGCGTGGTATCCGATCACGCCCTCGACCTCGATCGCCGACGCCTTCTCCGCCTATTGCGCGCGCTTCCGGATCGATCCCGAGACCGGGAAGAAGCGCTACGCCATCATCCAGACCGAGGACGAACTCGCCTCCAGCGGCATGGTGATCGGCGCCGCCTGGAACGGCGCGCGGGCTTTTGCGCCGACCTCCGGGCCCGGCATCTCGCTGATGCAGGAGTTTCTCGGGCTAGCCTATTTCGCCGAGATCCCAGCCGTGATCATGGATGTGCAGCGCGGCGGCCCCTCGACGGGCATGCCGACGCGCACGCAGCAGTCCGACATCCTGCTCGCGGCTTATGCCTCACACGGCGACACCAAGCATGTCCTGCTCTTCCCGGAGGGGCCGGCAGAGGCTTTCGAGTTCAGCGCCCTCTCCTTCGATCTCGCTGACCGGCTGCAGACGCCGGTCTTGCTCATGCTCGATCTCGACATCGGCATGAACCATCGGCTCTGCGCGCCACTGCGCTGGGATGACGACCGGGTCTACGACCGCGGCAAGGTGATGACCGCAGCCGATCTCGACGCCGGCAAGGACTTTGGCCGCTATCTCGACGTCGACGGCGACGGCATTCCCTACCGCACCTACCCTGGCACTCATCCGCGCAAGGGCTCCTTCTTCACCCGCGGCACGACCCGAGACCGCTATGCACGCTATACCGAGGAGGGCGGTCCCTATGTCGACAATATGGAACGGCTGTTGAAGAAGTTCGAGACCGCAAAGGATCTTGTTCCCGGGCCCGTGGTCACCCTGGCCAGCACCCCCTCGCGCTACGGGGTGATCTATTTCGGCTCGACATCTCCCGCCATGGAGGAGGCGGCTGATCTGCTGGAGGCCGAGGGCCATGTGCTCGACCGGATGCGGGTCAGGGCGTTTCCCTTCAACCGCGACGTCGACGCTTTCCTGCGCTCACACGAGGCGGTGTTTGTGGTCGAGCAGAACCGCGATGCCCAGCTTCGCACACTGATCGTCACCGAATGCGGTGTCGATCCCGCCAAGGTGACGCCAATTCTGCACTATGACGGAACGCCGATCACCGCCCGATTCATCGCCGCCGCCATCGCCGCCCGTCTCGGCGAAGCCGCGAAACAGAGTGAGAGGGCGATCGCATGAGCTATCTCGCCAAGCCGAAGTTCCATCACCCCGCCCTGCCGGAAAACACGCTCGGCTATACGCGGCGCGACTACGAGGGCGCTATTTCCACGCTGTGCGCGGGATGCGGCCACGATTCCATCACTGCTGCGATCGTCGAGGCATGCTTCGAGCTATCGATTGCACCGCACCGAGTGGCCAAGATCTCCGGCATTGGCTGCTCCTCGAAGACGCCGACCTATTTCCTGGGGAATTCCCACGGTTTCAACTCCGTGCACGGGCGCATGCCGTCGGTCCTGACTGGAGCCAGCCTCGCCAATCGCGACCTCATCTATCTCGGCGTGTCGGGTGATGGTGACAGCGCCTCGATCGGGCTTGGTCAGTTCGCCCATGCGCTTCGCCGTGGCGTCAACATGGTCTATATCGTTGAGAACAACGGCGTCTACGGCCTCACCAAGGGCCAGTTCTCCGCAACTGCTGACGACGGATCGAAATCAAAGCAGGGTGTCGTCAACATCGACAAGCCCATCGATCTTACCGCCCTGGCGCTCCAGCTCGGCGCAAGCTACGTCGCCCGCTCGTTCTCCGGTGACAAGGCACAGCTCGTCTCGCTCATCGAGGGCGCCATCGAGCACGAGGGCGCGGCCTTCATCGACGTCATCTCGCCGTGTGTCGCCTTCAACAACCATGAGGGCTCCACCAAGAGCTATGATTATGTCCGCGAGCACAACATCGCGGTCAATCGGCTGGACGTGATCGTCGGACGTGCACCGATCACGGTCGACTACGAGCCCGGCAAGCTCGAATTGGTTCAACAGCACGACGGGTCCTGGCTCCGGCTGAAAAAGCTGAACGCCGAATACAGCGTGCATGATCGCCGGGCCGCCATAGATTTTCTGCTCGAGCACGAGGCCAAGTCCGAGATCGTGACGGGACTGCTCTACGTTGCAAGCGATAAGGACGAACTGCACGCCGATCTCAACACGACGGATACGCCTCTCAACGCGCTTTCGGAAAAGGAATTGTGCCCTCGCATGGCACGATTGGAGGAGATCAATGCAAGCCTTCGCTGAATGTCGCCCCTCGATGGCCGCTGGCGAAGGCTCGGCGACCGAGCTTCGTGCAGTTGGATAGAGCGACATCGACGACATGGTCGACCAAGTCGGGCAACATCAGCGAGGGCGATGGTGAAGTACGAATTGACGACCGCGAGCGCCACGCTCCGCGGATTGCCCGAACGGTTGCCGGCCATTCGGTGGAAGAGGCAGGTCTCGACCACCCACGAACAGCACCTTACGACTGTCGTACGAGCATCGACCTGAATCGTGAGAGAGCGGCGGCAAGGAACACCGCCCCCAATCCGGTCATGACCATCAAATCCTTCCAGACGACATCGAGTCCCGCACCTCGATACAAGATCGACTGCGCAAATCTCACAAAGTGCGTCGAGGGCACCGCATACATGATGTCCTGCAGGATCGGAGGCATGCTCTCAAACGGCGTGAACGTGCCTGACAGCAGGAACATGACGACGAACACCGGGATCGCCAGCAGCGCGAACTGCGGCATCGAGTTCGCGATCGTCGCCAGCAAAATACCGAGCGACGTCACCGCGAAGAGATAGATGGCGGTTCCAGCCAGGAAAAGCTCGACAGAGCCGATGATCGGTATCTGCAGCACGAACTCTATGACAACGTGCAAAGAAAAGCCGGCTGCCAGGAGAATGATCAGACCGTTCGCCCAGATCTTCGCTGCGGCAATCTCACTCGGCCGGACCGGCATCACCAGCAAATGTTCAATGGTGCCGTGTTCTCGTTCGCGCATGACGGCTGCCCCGACGAGAATGATCCCGAGCATCGTTACGTTCATGATGATGTCCATGCTCGCATTGAACCGGATCGCCTCAAGGTTCTGGTTGAACAAGGCGCGGATGACGGGCTCGATGGGAACGACTTCGCTCGTGCCGTGCTGATGCAGAAAGTTTGCCGCCTCGCGGGTGATGATTTCCTGGATATAGGCCGTTCCCACAGCGGCTTGGCTCACGGCCGTCGCGTCGACGTTGATTTGAATCGAGGGGCCACGATTTGCGAGGAGGTCCGCTTCGAGGCGGGGGGGTATTTCCAGGACAAACGTATATGACCCTTTGTCCAACAGCTCGTCGACCTCGGAACGGTCGATGTCGCGCGCTGGGCTGAAGTAAGGCGGCTGTAGCGCATCCTTGATGCGCGACGACAGTGTCGAACGGTCGGCGTCGACGATAGCGACGCTGGCATTGTTCACTTCGGTCTTGAGACCAGTGGCCATAGAATAAACGGCAACTGTAAAAACGTAGATGATCAGCCCGACCATCGCCACGTCACGCAGGACGCTCGCGATCTCTTTGAGACCCAGATAAAGTACGTTGAGGATCCATTGGCGCATCGCTACGAACCTTGCTTGCGGATGGCGAGGCGCGCCAGCAGGAGAAAGACGACCCCGAAGCCGAACAGCACGGCGATTTCGCGCACGAACGCACCGGCATCGAGCCCTTTCGCGAAGACGCCCAGGCTCACGGTCTGAAACCAGAATGCCGGAAAGCCGACCCCCATCGCGCGCGCCAAGCCTTCCAACGTCGAGGCCGGATAGAGAAACCCCGAATAGTGCGCCGTGGGAATTACGGTTAGAACGGCGGTCGCGAAGATCGCCGCGACTTGCGTCGAGACGAACGCGGATATCAGTAGTCCAAAGGCCGTTGCCGCGAACACGTACATGAGCGCTGCGAGAGAAAGGCCGATGAGAGACCCTTTCGCTACAACTCCAAAGAGTGCGCCGGCCAAGAGCACGAGACTGGCGAAGCTGACAAACCCAATCGCAATATAGGGCAATTGCTTGCCGATAAGATATTCACCCACTGTCGCGGGCGAGGCATACACATTGGTGATCGACCCCATCTCCTTTTCACGCACGACACCAACGGCTGTCAGCATCGCGGGGATGAGGATCAGGAGAAGCATGATCGCGCCGGGCGTGATCGCGAAGACGCTGCGGAAATCCTGATTGTAGCGAAACCGGGGTTCAACATTGATCGGGAGGACCTGTGGAGCGCGGCCGTGCAGCTGGCGGTAGCGATCCGCGGCATAGGTGAGGACGGCGCCCTGGATATAGGCCCGTGCCGTCTCGGCGGGGAATGTCGCGCCACCGTCGAGCCAGAAGCTCACTTGCGGCTGGCGATCCTGCAAAAGGTCGCGACCGAAGCCGGGCGGGATGTCGACGGCAAACCGTAGCTCGCCGGATCGCAGGCGCCGATCAATCTCAAACTCGTCGCCCAGCCGCGTTTGTTCGACAAAATAACGGGATTGCGAAAACTGCTCCAGGAATAGCCGGCTCTCGTAGGACTGATCGCGATCAAGAACCGCATAACGGAGATTCTCGATGTCGAACGAAATGCCGTAGCCGAACCCGACCATAAGTACGAGCGGGCCGAGGAGCGCGAAGGCGAGCCGAATGCGATCCCGGAGGACTTCCACGGCCTCTCGCCGGGCAAAGGCCCAGACTCGGCGCAAAGAAGCCGACGATGACCTATGCGATGATTGGGATTCCGACGATGTTCCCTTTTGGACATTATCCGGGGCGCCGATCGGCTTTGGGGTAGCCGCCAACGAAGGCGCTTCCTTCATCACTTTAGACGCAGGCGGCGCTGACGCCTCCTCCAGATAGGCAACGAAAGCGCCCTCGAGAGTCGTGGTGCCACGAGCGACGCGAAGCCCCTCGGGGCTGCCGACGGACAAGACACGGCCCGCATGCATCAAGGATACGCGGTCGCACCGCTCGGCCTCGTTCATGAAGTGGGTCGATATGAAGATCGTTACGCCGTCGCGGCGCGACATCTCGACGAGGAGGCGCCAGAACCTGTCGCGCGCTGCCGGATCGACCCCGGATGTGGGCTCGTCAAGGATCAATATTTCAGGCCGATGCAAACAGGCGGCGGCAAGCTGGAGCCGCTGACGCATCCCGAGCGGAAGCGACGCCGGCGAGGCGTCGGCAACGGCGTCGAGGTCGAAACGGGTAAGCGCCGCGGCGACGCGCAGCCTGAGTTCGCCCGGGGGAATGCGGAAGAGACGTCCGTGCAGCTCCAGATTCGCGCGGACGGAGATCTCCTCATAGAGCGAGAACGCTTGCGACATGTAGCCGATGCGCATTCTTGTTGCGATATCACGGGCGTCGATCGGTTTCCCCAGCAGCTCAGCTCGCCCTTCGCTCGCCGGCAGCAGTCCAGTGAGCATCTTCATCGTCGTCGTCTTGCCGCAGCCGTTCGACCCGAGAAACCCAAAAATCTCGCCGCGCCGGATGCGGAAACTGACATGATCGACGGCGGTGAAATCGCCGAAGCGCATGGTCAGGGCCTCTGCGACGATCGCCGGAGGCCCGCCGCTCTCCAGCAGCGGCGGGATTACCAACGCCGCCTGATCGCCGCGCCGTTCGGGGCGCTGTAGCGCGACATAGGCCTCCTCCAGCGTACGCGTCGCGGTCCGATCAAGTAGCCCCGCCATGTCGCCGGCGGCGATGACCTTGCCCTCGTCGATCGCTATGATGTGGTCGAAACGCGCGGCCTCCTCCATATAGGCGGTCGCCACCAGTAGTGTCATGCCGGGGCGCTCAGCGCGGATCCGTTCGATCAACTCCCAGAACTGACGCCGTGACAGGGGATCGACGCCGGTCGTGGGCTCGTCGAGGATCAAGAGGTCCGGATCGTGGATCAGCGCGCAGCACAGGCCGAGCTTCTGCTTCATCCCGCCCGAGAGCTTGCCGGCGAGGCGGTCCGGGAACGGGTCGAGCCCCGTGGCGGTCAGCAGGCCCGCGATGCGTGAGCGACGTTCGCTCTCGCACTGGCCATAGAGGCGCCCGAAGAAATCGATGTTCTCGACCACCGAGAGCGTCGGATAGAGGTTGCGGCCGAGGCCTTGCGGCATATAGGCGATGCGCGGCGCGACGATGTCACGGTGAGAGCTCGATGCCATGTTGCCGGAGAGGGCCGTCACGGTTCCGGACTGGATGCGTTTGACGCCGGCGATCAGGCCAAGGAGAGTCGACTTTCCGACGCCATCGGGGCCGATGAAGGCCGCCGTCGATCCGGAGGCGATCGACAGGCTGACGCCGTCAATCGCAACGGTGTCACCGTAGCGGTGATGGACCGAATCGACTCGAACGGCCGGCTCGGCATCAGCGGACATCCGGAAGCCTCGGCGTCAGATTCGTCGGCCACGCCGCTCCGGCCTGGACCTTGACGTAGGCGTTGCCGGTCATGCCGGCTTTGACGTAAGCGCGATAGGTCTCGATGAGCTTCGGATCGATGTGCAGCTTGACGCGGTACATCAGCTTCTCGCGCTCGTTCGCGGTCTCGACATATTTCGGCGTGAACTGCGCTTCCGAGGCAACGAAGGCGACTGTTGCGGGAACGACGTAGCCGGGCGCACCATCCAGCATGATACGGGCATCCGACCCGAGTTCGACGCTGCCGACCTGGCTCGTCGGCAGGAAGATCGTCATGTGGACGTCGGAAAGGTCGAGAAGGGTGAGTACCCGCCCGCCGACAGCTACGACCTCCCCGGCCTGTGCAAGACGATACTCGACGCGACCCGATACCGGCGCTTTCAGCGTCATGTCCGCAATTGCGGCTTCGATCTGGCTGACCTGGGCCTCAGCCGCCTCGACGGCCGCCTTGGCGTCCTCGATGGCGACTTTCGCGCTATCCAGCGAGGCCTTTGAAATATCCCTTTGCGCCGTGCGGCGATCAAGTTCCGCTTGCGTCGCCGTGTTCGTGCGCATCAGTTCGACGATGCGCCGGAGCTCGACTTCGGCAAGCTTCAACTCTGCCGAGCGGAGAGCCACATTGGACTCGGCGATGGCCACACCCTGGTGGCTGCGGTGCACGGCAGCTCTGGCTGCCGCGAGTTGCGCAAGAATTTCGGTCGTGTCGATGCGGGCGAGGATGCCATCCTTCTGAACATCGGCGCCCTCGTTGACGCGCACTTCGGCGAGGCGGCCCGCGTACTTGGTGGCGATGTCGACGCGTTCGACTTCGATCCGGCCATTTGCCCGGGCCAGTCCCGCGGGGACGCGGGTCGCCTGTTGCTTCCACCAATATGCATAGCCGGCAGCCCCGGCGGCCGCGAGGATGACAACGGCAATGATCGGAGCAATACGCACATTCTCATCCATAGTAGGCGGGTAGTCGACGCCATCGTGGAAACGACTTCAGCCAGCCTTGGCCGAGCAATCTCTTGGATGCGCAATTGACCCCCTTCGGCGTATCGCAGCGATGCAATTCGAAATGCCGCCAAATGAGACAACCGGAACACTGAGTCTGAAGGGGTCGTCAGCTCCGGGAACGATGCGCGACCCAAGGATGCCGATCCTTAATCGAGATTAAAGATGGCTGACCGGGCCATCGCCTAAGTTTGAAAATCAGGAAATGAGAGTGCGGGTGCGGCATGGGGCGACAGCGCCCGCAATGGCGCCATCTATCGTCGTGCCCGCAAGCAGGAGTCACCGGAATGAGCACCACGTCTGCCGACCAGACCAAGACGACCTCCGAGCATTCGGTCCCAAATGCCTCATCCTGCTGCGATGGCCATGCCGGCGCAGAGGCCGCGGAGAAAGCGAATGCTCATGGCTCCTGCGGCAATCACGAAAATGCTGCGGCGCCCGACACGGTCGCGCCCGCTGGCGAACTGGACAAGGCAGTCTCCAGTGCTGGTCATCACCCGAAGAAGACCGGCTGCTGCGGCGGCAGTTGACAGCGCGATCCGTGAAAAAGGCGGGTGGTTCGTGGTGGGCATCCGCTCCGATTTCGACAGGAGACGACGGTTGTGACGACCACAACAATTGACGTGGAGCAATTCTTCGATGTGCTCGATCCGCTCGTGGTGGAGAAGCGCCTGCGTCGATTGCCCGGTGTCACCTCCGCCGCCGTCAACTTCGCGTCCGGCACGGCTACGGTCGGCTTCGACGAGACACGTACCAGCCTGGAGACCATCCAGGCCGAGGTGATCGCCTGCGGCTTCCATTGCCGCGGCGAGGTGGTTCCGAGGCACCAATGCGTGCCAAACGAGACGACCGTGCCGCCGGCGCATCCGGCGGCGCCGCATCGTCATGGCGCCGGTCACGCGGGCCACGGGGCGCATCCTGCCTCCGGGACGCCGGACAAGGCGATGCCGATCTCGCACGATGCCATGGCCCATGAGATGGGTCATGGCGCGGGAATGGACATGCAGGGCATGGTCCGGGACATGCGCAACCGGTTCTGGGTCGCGTTGATTTTCTCCGTGCCGATATTTCTGCTGCAGCCGATGGGCATGGATTTCCTGCGCATCGATCCGCCATTCGGTCTCGATCGCGAGATCCTGCTTTTCGTTCTCGCGAGCGCCGCGATCCTCTATCCGAGTTGGCCCTTCGTCGTCGCGGCGATCCGCGCGCTGCGCAACGGCGTGCTCAACATGGCGGTATTGGTGCTGCTCAGTGTCGGCACGGGCTACCTGTTCAGCGTCGGCTCGACCTTTTTCTTCAAAGGCCAGCAGTTCTACGAGGCTGTTGCCGTTCTGTTGGTGTTCATTCTGCTCGGACACTGGCTTGAGATGCGGGCACGAGCTGGCGCGTCGGAGGCAATCCGTCAGCTCATGGACCTCGCGCCGCCCAAGGCCACGGTGCTCAGGAGCGGTGCCGAGATCGAGATCCCGACCGCCGAGGTCCTGCTAGGCGATACGGTCATTCTGCGTCCTGGCAACAAGATCCCTGTGGACGGCGAGGTTTTCGAAGGTCGCTCCGACGTTGATGAATCGATGTTGACGGGCGAGTCGATGCCGGTCTCGAAGAAGCCGGGCGACATGGTCATCGGAGCCACCATCAACAAGAGTGGCAGCTTGCGCTACAAGGCGACGAAGGTGGGTGCCGACACGGCCCTCGCCCAAATCGTCAAGCTCGTCCAGGAAGCGCAGAATTCCAAGGCGCCGGCGCAGCTTCTCGCTGATCGGGCCTCGCAATGGCTTGTGCTCGCGGCGATCCTGATCGGTCTCGTCACCTTCGCGGTCTGGTATTTCTGGATCGGTCAGACCCTCCTCTTCGCGCTGACGCTGACCATCACCGTCTTTGTCATCGCCTGTCCCGATGCGCTGGGGCTCGCCACGCCGATGGCGGTGATGGTGGGAACCGGGCTCGGCGCGATGAACGGCATCCTGTTCAAGAATGCTTCCGCGCTGGAGGATGCGACCAAGCTCGACGTCATCGTTTTCGACAAGACCGGCACGCTGACCATGGGTCAACCGCGCGTGGTCGACGTGATCGCGGCAGGCCAGGCGTCGCCCGATGAGGTGCTGCGCATCGCGGCCGCCGTCGAGCACGGTTCGGATCATCCGCTCGCGCTGGCGATCATCGAGCGCGCTGAAGGGCTCACTGTGCCGGACGCGCGGTCCTTCCTCAATCTCGAGGGGAAAGGCGCCCGCGCCGAGATCGAGGGTCAGACGACGTTTCTCGGCAACCGTCGTCTCATGGACGAGGAAAAGATCGGCCTTGACGAACTCGCCGATGCGGCGGAGCAGTTGAAGGGCGCCGGCCGAACCGTGGTTCATGTAGCCCGTGGCGGCCGACTTCTCGGCATCGTCGCGATCGCCGACGCACCGCGTCCGACCGCCCAGGCCACCGTAGCCAAGCTGCGCGAGCGTGGCGTCCAGGTCGCCATGCTGACCGGCGACAACGCCGGCACGGCGAAGCGCATCGCCGCAACTCTCGGCATCGATATGGTGCTGGCCGATGTACTGCCGGGCCAGAAGGCGGCGAAGATTCAGGAGCTGCAGGCTCAAGGACACAAGGTCGGGATGGTCGGTGACGGCGTCAACGACGCTCCGGCACTCACCCAGGCCGATGTGGGGTTCGCCATCGGTGCGGGGACGGACGTCGCCATCGAGAGCGCCGACGTCGTGCTGATGAAGAGCGATCCGTACGACATTGTCGGCGCCATCGAGCTCTCCCGCGCAACCCTGCGCAAGATGCACCAGAACCTGTGGTGGGCCGTGGCCTACAATGTCATCGCCTTCCCGCTCGCAGCGGGCGTGCTCTACCCAATGCTGCTGAGCCCCGAAATCGCCGCTCTCGCCATGTCGGGCAGCTCGGCTCTGGTGGCGATCAACGCCCTGATGCTCAAACGCACACGGCTGGCCGGCATCACGCGCGGCAGCAGAGTCCAAAGTGGTTCAACGGAAGCCGCGGTCGAGGCGGCGGCGTGATCGCGGCAAGTTCCTTCCAACCATTGCGATGGTGGATGATGATCTCATTGCTTCTGGCAATGTTCACGATTACCGTCGGTTATGGGTTCCTTCTGCCGATACTTCCGCTTGCGATTGAACGGATAGCAGGAACGACGGATCCTACTGTCCTATCGCGGCATACCGGCATACTGACCGGAACCTACACCCTCGCGCTGTTTTTGTTCGCACCACTATGGGGCCGCCTTGCGGATCGGCATGGTAGCCGCCCCGTGCTGCTCGCGGGACTGATGGGGTTCTCCTTGACCCTGGCACTGTTTGGGCTCGCCAATGGCCTCCCTCTGCTCTATCTCGGCCGCTTCCTGAACGGGTTGTTCGCGGCTTCCATTGTGCCCGCAGCCTATGCCCTTGTCGGCGACTACGCTCGGACCAAGGAATGGCGCGCGCGCCGCTTTGCTCTGCTCAACATTGCCGGTGCCATCGGCTTCCTGGTCGGGCCGATGCTGGGAAGCTTCACCGTGGTTGTCGCCCGCGAACTCCTTCCAGGCTCGGGCGAGGCTGCAATTTCCCTTTCACCCTATTTAGCGACATCGGGCTTTTCGCTTCTGGTGGCGCTGGCGGTATGGTTCCTCGTGCCTGACGCCATCCAGCGCGGCGTAGATCAGGTGGGGATTGGAGCCCGGCCTGAGGGCCGTGGCGCTCTTCCACGCCTCCTCGTCATCTCGTTCGTAACCGCCGCGGCTGTGGGTGCCTTCGAAGTCGGCCTGTCGCTTCGCGGAATGCAAGTTCTCGACATGAGCACCTACCAGATCGGGCTCATGTTCAGTGTGTGCAGCCTCGTCATGTTAGTCGCTCAAACGATCGTCTTCTCGCCGCTCGTCAAGCCGGAGACCACACGCTGGTTCCTCACGCCCGCCCTTGTTGTCTTGGCAGTGAGCGTCGCCGCCGTGCCATTCGCCGCAGCGACCGTGCCTACGGCCATCGTCGTAGCCGCGATCGCGGCCAGCGCTGGTATCCTCTCCCCCATCGCGACGTACTGGATTTCGCTCAGTGCGGGGGAAAGGCAAGGAGCGGAATTGGGTCGGCAGACTGCGGCCGCAAGTCTCGGCCAAGCGGCAGGATCGGCCGCTGGCGGTCTGCTGTTTGGGGTTTCCTTCGTGCCAAACGCGCCCTTCACGCTAGCGGCCCTCGTGGTGCTTGGAGGCGCCGTCGCAAGTCTTGGTATCCCGGGCCTCCTGGCACGGGTCAACTCTCCCGCCGCTCTTGAAACGGCGCACTGATGGATTTCGGCGCCTTTAGATCGCGATTCAGCGAGAGAATGGAAGTTACAAATTGGCAAGCCGAAGATATCCGACTGAGTAAGATCGGCCCTCGGTGAACGCCTGTCTAGGTTGGCAGGCGGCTGCGCTTTCGTACCGTTGAATTGCAATCGACGATACTTCGGAATGCAACAAACCTCATGACAGGAATTCCAGATGGGCAAGAAAGAAAAACACGAAGCCACCAGACAAGCACTTCACGAACTCCAGGTGGAGCTGGCGGGTCTTCAGAAGCACCTCATCAAATCCAGCAAGAAGGTTCTCGTGATCTTCGAAGGACGGGACGCCTCCGGCAAGGATGGAACGATCAAGCGAATCGTTGAGCATCTCAGCCCGCGCGAGACGCGGGTGGTCGCACTGGGCAAGCCGTCCGACCGCGACCAGAAGTCCTGGTATTTCCAACGTTGGGTGCCGCATCTCCCGGCGGGCGGGGAGATCGTGCTGTTCAACCGCAGTTGGTACAATCGCGCCGGGGTCGAGCGGGTAATGGGCTTCTGCAGCAACGAGGAATATGACGAGTTCCTCATGACGGCCCCGCTGTTCGAGCAGCTGCTCGCCCATTGTGGCGTCACTATCCTCAAATACTATTTGGATATCTCGCGAACCGAACAGAAGCGCCGGCTGAAGGATCGCCGCGACGATCCGCTCAAGCAGTGGAAGCTGAGCCCGATCGACGATACAGCGACAAAGCACTGGGACGATTATAGTGTAGCCCGGAACGAGATGCTGGCCCGTACGCACACGCCATTTGCGCCCTGGACCGTCGTGCGCGCGGATAACAAGTCAGAGGCACGGCTAAATGTCATCCGAGATTTCCTGACGCGCTTCGACTTCGACGGTAAGGACCGCGCTCGCGACCTCCCCGACCCCAATCTCGTATTCTTGTACGACAAGGCGGCGGTTACGAACGGCCTTATCTCGGAGTAATTATTCCAGCATAGAACTTGCCATCTTACGATGAAATCGTCGCACGTTAGGTCGGCATGGCTGCTGAGACATGTCAATTGGTGGTGTTGACGCGAGAAGTATCTGGCTTTTCGTGTTACCGCGACGAGCCTGGACGGAGGGCTCGCCTCTTCGCAGATTCTTGTATCTCAGGTTGTGAATTCACGCAGCAAAAGTCCTAAGGACATTCTAATGATGGACCAACCCTATATGATGATTGGCTATTGGTCGGCTTGGCACTGGATCGCTTTCGTCTTGTTTGTCACGGTGCTGCTTTACCCCGTCGGGCGCATTCTCGCTCGAATTGGATTCTCGCCACTTTGGTCGATCGTTGCGCTCGTGCCTCTGGCCAACTTGGTGGGTCTCTGGATTGTTGCGTTGCGGGAATGGCCGCGGGATAGGTCGGGATCGCGCTGACGCGCGACCCCTGTCGCTCAAAAGGCCCTTGGGGGGGGCCGAATGCCGCTTGGCGGGAAGTCGAGTTCGGCACTCCGGCGTTTGCCAGGCAGTCCGGTCCTTCGAGTAACGATGTATTGGTTGAGGTGCGTGTGCCGCTGCGACGGAATTGACTGAGATCAAATGCCAGTCACATCGGTGTCGTAGCATGCAAGCCCTGCCGAGAGATTGGAGAGGACGGATGAAACAGTCGGTTCGGCCCTTCGTGGTTGAGATCAAGCGGAACCGGAAATTCTCCGCGAAAATTGAAGCTGGGCTCCACAACTCTTCGAACGGTAAGGGTGACCACCGATATCAGGGCGAAGATGGTGTTGTGTCACCCCGGGAATCGAAGGGTGAAGAACTGCTTTCCTCCCGAGACATCTTGAGGCTTCCGAATGTTTTAGAAAAGCGTCTGGTTAAGGACCTGTAGTTCGTCGCAGCAGTGTATCGGCAGCGAGTGGCGCTCCAGGTGACCTGAGACCCTTTTCTCCTCCGGCCTGAGGGAGAGTCCTGGGTTTCATTTCTGGCCTCAGGCGGCCTGTTTTTCCAGCGTGGATTTGAAGGCGAACTCGGCGGGCGTCATGTTGCCGAGGGCCGAGTGTGGTCGGTGGCGGTTGTAATCCTCCTTCCATGAGGTGATGGCGCTGCGGGCCTCGGCAAGCGTCGAGAACAGCGTGTCGTTGAGACACTCGTCCCGGAAACGTCCGTTGAAGCTCTCGACGAAAGCGTTCTGCGTCGGTTTGCCGGGGGCGATGTAGTGCCACGCGACGCCCGTCTCCTGGCACCAGCGCAAGATCGCCATTGAGGTGAACTCGGTGCCGTTATCCGAAACGATCGTCCCTGGCCGGCCGCGCAGGCGAATGACATCATCCAGCTCGCGAGCCACGCGCAAGCCCGAGAGCGAGGTATCGGCGACGAGCGCCAGGCACTCGCGTGTGTAGTCGTCGACGATGGCGAGCACCCTGAAGCGGCGACCGTCGCTGATCGTGTCGGAGAGAAAATCGAGGCTCCAGCGCGCGTTGGCGCGATCCGGCACGAGCATGGGCCTGCGCGTGCCCAGTGCCCGTTTGCGGCCGCAGCGCCGGCGCACCTGCAGCTTCTCCTCGCGATAGAGACGCCGCAGCTTCTTCTGGTTCATCACGATGCCCTGGCGGTCCAGCATGACGTGGATCCTGCGGTAGCCAAACCGCCGACGCTCTCCCGCCACGGCCTTCATCGCCTCGCGCAACAGGACGTCGTCGGGACGGGTGCTCGTGTAGCGCACCGTCGAGCGGTCGATCTTCAAGGCCAGGCACGCCCGACGCTGGCTCACCGCATGCACCGCGCAGGCATGAGCCACCGCCTTCCGCTTCGCATCGGGCGTCACCATTTTTTTGCGGCGGCATCCTTCAGGATCGCATTGTCGAGCATCTGCTCGGCCAACAGCTTCTTGAGGCGGGCGTTCTCGTCCTCGAGGGTCTTCAGCCGGCGCGCGTCCGACACGTCCATCCCGCCATACTTCGCCTTGAACTTGTAGAAGGTCGCCGAGGAGATGCCGTGCTTGCGGCAGACATCCGCCGTCGCCGCCCCGGCCTCCTGCTCCTTCAGCATCCCGATGATCTGCTCTTCCGTGAACCGTGAGGGGCGCATCGTCCGTCTCCATGAGTGACAGACTCTACCTAAATCTGGAGGAAGATCAGGGTCTCAGGTCACAGGCGCTACGGAGTAATGGCAACCTTCAACACCCCCTCACGCTGATGGGAGAAGAGGTCATAGGCATTCTCGATGTCGTCGAGCTTGTAGCGGTGGGTGATCAGCGGCGTCAGATCGACCCTGCCGGAAGCGATCACGTCCATGAGCCGCCGCATCCGCTCCTTGCCACCCGGACACAGCGCCGTGACGATCTTGTGATCTCCTAGCCCAGCAATGAAGGCCCCAAGCGGGATCCGAAGGTCGGTCGAGTAGACGCCAAGGCTCGACAGCGTGCCGCCCGGCCGCAGCACGCGCAGCGCAGCCTCGAAGGTTGCCTGCGTCCCGAGGGCCTCGATCGCGACATCAACCCCGCGCCCGTCCGTGATCCTCATGATCTCCTCGACAGGGTCAGCTTTCTTGAAATCGATGATGAAGTCCGCGCCGAGCATGCGCGACACGGCCATTCGTTCGCCGATCGCATCGACGGCGATGATCATCGTGGCGCCTCTCAATTTGGCGCCGGCGGTGGCACAAAGGCCGATCGGCCCTTGAGCGAAAACCACGACGCTATCGCCAATGCGAATGTCTCCGTTCTCCGCGCCGACGAAGCCTGTAGACATGATGTCCGGGCACATCAGAACCTGTTCGTCGGTCAAGCCTTCGGGTACGGGACTCAAATTGACCATGGCATCAGGAACGCACACGAACTCGGCCTGACAGCCATCGATCGTGTTGCCGAATTTCCAACCGCCCGCCGGCTTCCACCCGTGCTTGGTGCCTGCCCCGTCCTGCGAGTGATAGCCGCAAAGACAAGCATTGCTATGACCGCTCGGTGTGATTGCGCCGGCGATGACGCGCTGCCCCTCGTGGAAACCGGAAACGGCGGAGCCGAGCTTCTCGATCACCCCGACCGGCTCGTGACCGATGGTCAGGCCTTTGGCCACCGGATACTCACCTTTGAGAATATGCACGTCGGTTCCACAAATCGTCGTGGTCGTAATCCGGATGAGCGCGTCAAGCGGACCAATGTCTGGAATCGGCTTTTCATCAAGGACGATGCGGCCAGGTTCGACAAAAACGGCTGCTCGCATCAATGCCATTGAAGATCTCCTTGTGTCGATCACGTATCGATAGTCTCTCGGCTCGACCGAAGCGAAACATTGCTCGAGGTTAAAGAGCAGTCGAGCGTTGTGGATGTTGCCTTCCGCTTTTGCTGGAAGCCACGGTGCACCCGAGCCGTCGTCGCGACCGCTCTCATCGGCGATCGATTGAAGCCATCATCGAATACCGATGTTTAACCCAAATCAAAGAATGCGCCCGCTCCGCGGGGTTCTTTGGCATTCAACAGCCGTCGTCTGCGTGGGGCCCAAGGATGAGCATCCAATCCGATCCTTCGTCTGCTTCCACCGTTTCTGAGAGGCCCCAACCGATTGATATCGAAGTGAGTCGATCAAGCCCAATTCGGTCGCTCAAAAACATGAGCACGAATGCGACAATGCTCCTGTTTCGGAGGCTGCTTGGGCAGATCATCCACGACGGCAGATTGACTGTGATCGCGCCGAACGGAGGCGTCCATCACATCGGTAACGGAACACCGTCAATTACGATTCGTATCGTGGATCCAGCTGTGATTCCGCGACTGCTCCTCAATCCAGATCTTGCCCTCGGCGAGGCCTACATGGATGGCGCATTATTGGTGGACGACGGGGATATCTACGGCTTTCTTGATCTCTGCTTTTCAAACATCGGCTGGAGCACTGGCCAAGGGGTAAGGCGCGCGCGTGCAGCCCTGAGTCGCCTCGTCCGACGCTTTGTTCAACACAATCCCATCCCAGTCGCACGTGCGAACGTCGCGCACCACTACGACCTGTCGGACGCGCTCTACGAGCAATTTCTAGACGCAGACCGTCAGTATTCCTGTGCGTACTACAACTCAAGTGACGACACACTGGAGCGAGCACAAGAACAAAAGAAGCGGCACCTGGCGGCTAAGTTGCTACTGAGCTCAGGGCAGCGGGTCCTCGACATCGGATCTGGATGGGGTGGGCTCGGTCTCTATCTTGCCCAGGTTGCCGCCGTTGACGTTACAGGCCTGACACTGTCGACCGAGCAACACGCATACTCCGAACGACGCGCTGCCGAGACGGGCTTGGGGGACCGGGTGAGATTCTTGCTAAAGGACTATCGCCAAGAAGAAGGCCGGTATGACCGCATCGTCTCGGTCGGCATGTTTGAGCATGTCGGGGTGGGACATTACCGCGAATACTTCAAGAAGGTTAGGAATCTCCTCACGGACGACGGGGTGGCAATGATCCATACGATTGGTCGCGCCGACGGCCCCGGCGCGACCAACGCCTGGATCAACAAGTACATCTTTCCGGGTGGGTACGTCCCGGCGCTGTCGGAGATTCTGCCCGCCATCGAGCGGGCCGGATTGTACGTGACCGATATCGAGATATTGCGGCTACATTATGCAGAAACGCTGAAGGCGTGGCGGCAACGGTTCATCGCAAACCGTGGGCGCGTCGCGGAAATCTACGACCAGCGGTTCTGCCGGATGTGGGAATTCTACCTGGCCAGTTGCGAAGCAGCCTTTCGCCACGGCGGCCTGATCAATTTCCAGATTCAGGTGAGCAAGCGTGTCAATGCCGCACCGCTGACCCGCGATTACATCCAGAGCTGGGAGCAGCTGCACAAGATTGATGCGGCGGATGTCGATGCGCCCCCTCAATCAGTTTCCCGTCCAGCGAATAACGGAGGCCTTGCACGGTGACCCTCGTTCGCTCCCTCCTATTCGACCTAGCGTTCTATTCTTGGACAACTCTTCTTTCTGTCCTTGCCTTGCCAGCGCTTTTCATCTCGCAACGCGCGGCTGCGCGTGTATCCGAACTGTGGGCGACCGTTTCCCTGTTGCTGCTGCGGTCAATCGTCGGACTGACCTACGAGGTGCGCGGCAGACACAACCTGCCCGAAGGCCCGGTTATCGTTGCGCTCAAGCACCATTCCGCCTGGGAGACCATTGCGCTGTGGGTCTTGCTTAAGAATCCGGCTATCGTGCTGAAGCAGAGCTTGGCCAGGATACCGGTATTTGGCTGGTATATGAAACGGGGCGAGGCGATCATCATCGATCGCGAGGCAGGCGCGAAAGCGTTAAGACCGATGGTCGCGGCGGCTCGCTCTGCGATAACAGACGGTCGCTCGATCGCCATCTTCCCGGAGGGGACGCGCACGCCGGTGGCAGCTCACCAAGCCTATCATCCCGGGGTCGCCGCGCTTTACATGCAGCTTGGTCTTCCGGTCGTGCCGGTGGCACTCAGTTCCGGTCTATTTTGGGGCCGTCGCTCCTTCCTAAAACGATCCGGCACAATCCTCGTTGAGTTTCTCCCCCCAATCCAGCCTGGACTTGATCGGCGGCATTTCATGACGGAACTTGAGCGTCGCATTGAGGCCGCGACAGCTATGCTCATCGTCGAAGGCAAGCAAGCGGAGAATATCTCCGGGGCTGTTCCCGCCACCTACGAAGAATATTGACGGAAGCTCATTCACGGTTGAACCGGACAGCATGTAATTGCATTTGCCGTTGCTGACCGGCCTGTCCATCATCTTCTCGCCGATCCACATCGCCTTTCTCGAGATGATCATCGATCCCGTTTGCTCGTTGGTCTTCGAGGCGGAGAAGGAGGAGAAGGACATCATGAGCCGACGGCCGCGCGCGGCGACGAGCCGTCTGTTCTCGTCGGGGCTCGTGCTCTGGAGTCTGCTGCAGGGCGTTCTCGCCTTCGTAGCCGTTGCCGTACTCTATCTGCTGGCGCTACAGCGCGGCATGCCGGCCGGGGATGTGCGTGCGCTCACCTTCGTGTCGCTCGTGCTGGCCAATCTGGGACTGGTGCTGGTCAACCGCTCCTTCGACAGCTCGATGCGCGGGGCGCTGCGGTGGGACAATCACGCGCTGTGGCGGGTAAGCGCCGTGGCCGGCGTCCTACTGGGCATTGCCCTGGCGTGGGCGCGCGATCTTTTTCGCTTCGGGCCTCTGCACGCCGATGATCTCGCCGTCGCGTTCGGCATCGCCGTAGGTCTGGTTGTCGTTCTGGAGATCCTGAAGCGATTCTGGCGCGGATGGTTGACGGCTTGAGTCTCGGGGCGAGAGGGCAGATCAATCCTTGCTTGGGTCCGGCGACGGCTTGCCGATCCAGCGTCGCGACAGGACGAGGGCGAGCAGCGCAACCATTGTAAACCCCGCGCCGGCCAGAAAGGTCGCGGCCGGACCGTAAGCGTCCCACAAGCCGCCGGCGATGACGCTCGCGATCAGCATGGCGATGCCCCCCGCGAAGTTGAACACGCCGAACGCCGTCCCGCGCAGATCCTCGGGCGCGGTGTCGGCCGAGGCTCGCGAAAAGCCCCTGCGTGAGCGCCATGTGAAGCCCCCAGAACACGACACCGATCATGACGAGTGGAATGGTCGCGCCGAGCGCGAGGATGAGGTCGGCGACGATCAGGCAGACGATGCCGACCGCGAGCAAGCCGCCACGGCCGATCCTGTCGGAGAGGGCGCCGGCCGGATAGGCGCCAATCGCATAGACGCAATTACCCACCCCCTTGCCACGGTCGCCGATCTCTGAATCCATGGGGTGATGGACCGCAGTGATTTGCAGCAGCTCAGCAAAGAGCAATTGATCGAGTTGGTGCTGCGGCTTCAGCGGCCGGACAAGAATTCGCGCACGTCATCCAAGCCGCCTTCGACGGACAAGAAAGAGAAGCGCGAGAACTCTCGTCCGGGCGGGGCGAAGCCGGGACATGAACCGCACAATCGTCGGCTGGCGGACGATCCCGACGAAATCCGCGATCACATGCCGATCGTATGCGAGGGGTGCGGTGGTTCTTTTTCGCCCGACGCCGAGCGAGAGTTGATCGGCGAATACGACGAGATCGAGATGCCGCCAGTGAACCCCTATGTCATTCGGCATCGGCGCTTCGCCTGCTGCTGCGCGCATTGCGGGGTGGCGGCGAAAGCGCCGGCGCCTGCGGTCGCGACGACGACGCCGTTCGGGCCGCGCATCCACGCGCTGGCGATTTATCTCAAGGGCTTCCAGGCGCTGTCTTACGAACGGCTGCGCGGCCTGTTCCGCGACGCCTTCGGGCTGAGCGTCAGCGAGGGGGCGCTGATGAACATGTTCATCCGCTCCCATCCCCGGTTCGAGATCGAGGCCGGGAAGGCGAAGGCGATCGTTCGCGCCGCCCAGGTCGTCGCCAGCGACGAGACCGGCGTCCGGATCGAGGGGACGAACTCGTATCACTGGGTCTTCCACTGCAAGGACGCGGTCGTGCATCAGCCCGATTATTCCCGCGCCGCCCGCGTCGTGGACGAGATGATGGGGGGCCATAAGCCGGCGGTTTGGATTTCGGATCGCTATTCGGCGCAGCAAAAGCACGGCGAGCGGCATCAGACCTGTCTGGCGCATCTGGCGCGCGACACGGCTTTCGCGTTCGAGCACGGCTCCGATGATCTGCCCTTCCGGTTCAGGCTCTGGCTTGGCAAGGCGTTCGACCTCGCGCGAACCATCGCCGATTTCGCCGCCTCGACGCTGGCGAGGAAGAAGAGAGACCTGGAAAGGCAGCTCGAAACGCTTCTGGCCGCGCCGACCGGATGCTACCTCGCCCGGGAACTGCAAGCCAAAATCGGACGCGCCCGAGCCCAGCTTCTGACCTTTTGCGACTTTCCCGGCGACGTCGACCCCACCAACAACACCTCGGAGCGCAAACTCCGTCCCTGCGTGATCCAGCGAAAGGTCACCAACGGCTATCGCGCCATGTGGGCCGCTGAAGCGGAAGCCGACGTCCGCACAACCGTCGACACCGCAAGGCTCAAGGGCGCCAACCCCTTCGCCGTGATCGTCGATGTCCTCGCCTGACCCCGGTCCAAACCGCGCGGGGCCCCCTCAAAACGATAGGGGGTGGGTAATTACGCATAGACGATGTTCATCACCACCATGACGGCGGGCACCAGCGCGATCGGCAGACCGACATTCTGGGAACGCAGGATGAGAAATGCCTCGGAGAACCGGGCAAGGGTAAGGAGGGTGGCGACGCCGGCCACGATCCAGAAACGGCCGGACAGGCGTTTCGTATCCGCGAGGCGCAGCCTCGGCTTGGCATCGGTTTCACGCCGGACCGGCTCGCGGACGGCGAATATCATCACCGCGAGCGAGATGAAGGCCGGGACGACCGCGATCCAGAACACGAGGCGAAAATTGTCGAAACTGAGCCACATCAGGATGATCGCGGCGAGCGGCCCGACAAAGGCGCCGACCGTATCGAGCGCCTGCCTGAGGCCGAAGCTCGCGCCCCGCAGTTCCGCCGACGCCAGATCAGCGACGAGCGCGTCGCGAGGGGCATCGCGCACGCCCTTGCCGATCCGATCGATGAAGCGCGCCGCGACCACCCAGCCGACCGAGCCGGCCAGCGGAAAGATCGGCTTGGTGAAGGCGGCGAGACCATAGCCGAGGACGGTCAGCAACTTGCGCTTGCCGAGCCAGTCCGACAGCGCGCCCGAGAAGATCTTGGTGATGTTGGCGGTCGCTTCGGCGATGCCTTCGATGAAGCCGACCGTCAGCGTTGACGTGCCGAGCACGGTCACGAGATAGATCGGCAGCAGCGCGTGGATCATCTCCGACGAGATGTCCATGAACATGCTGACGAAGCCGAGCGCCCAGATGCCCGACGGGAGCTTGGCGCTCGATCCAGACGTGGCAGGCGGTGTGTCGATTGCCATTTTCCAGGGACTCCGAACGGGGGGCGTCTCGCAGCGCGAGCTTTGTCGATACCATGCTTCGAGGCGTATTCCCCCGATGGGATATCGAGCTTCTGTAAGTTCCAAGACATCTCCCTCTGGTAGATCAAACCGGGATTTCAGCAATGCTTGTGTGAGGGAAGCGCTGCGGATGGAATCAATGGAGCAAGGCTGACATGAGTCGCATGCATAACGAGAGGCACCTTGTCGGGCGAATTGGCTGGCTGCGCGCCGCTGTGCTGGGCGCAAACGACGGGATCATCTCGACGGCGAGCCTGATCCTGGGCGTGGCTTCGGCAGCGGCCTCCTCAAGCAATGTCCTGCTGACGGGCGTCGCCGGTCTGGTCGCCGGCGCCATGTCCATGGCTGCGGGGGAATATGTCTCTGTCAGTTCGCAGTCCGACACTGAGCATGCCGATCTCGCACGTGAAAAGCGCGAACTCGCGTGTGATCCGGAGTTCGAGAAGAAGGAACTGGCTCAGATCTATGTCTCCCGAGGCGTCGAGACCAGGCTTGCCCGCCAGGTCGCGGAGCAGCTCATGGCCAAGGACGCATTGGGCGCCCATGCCAGGGACGAACTCGGCATCTCGGAGATCACCACGGCGCGTCCCGTGCAAGCAGCGCTGGCGTCCGCGGCGACCTTTTCCCTCGGAGCGGCCGCGCCGTTGGCGCTCGTGCTCGTCTCGCCATCGAGCTGGCTGCTGCCAGCTGTTTCAGTTGGTTCGCTCGTGTTCCTGGCCCTGCTCGGCATGATCGGCGCCAGAGCCGGCGGAGCCGACATCCTGAAGCCGACGATCCGCGTGACGTTCTGGGGGGCTCTCGCAATGGCCGTGACGACCGCGATCGGCGCCATCTTCGGCACGGTCGCCTGAGATGCCGTGGCGGAGCGCCAAAAGAATCATTGTAGGCGTCATCGTGCACGCGGCCTATCGAGAAGACACGCGCATCGATCGCGTCATCACCGGCATTCGATAGGCACCGTCGGATGATGACGTCCTTGGTCCTAACGATAGTCGATTTCCTGACGGCACATCGGCATGTCGCCTATCTGGCGGTGTTTCTCCTGGCCCTTTCGGAGTCGATCCCGATCATCGGTGCCGTCATACCGGGTACGGTCGGGATCCTGGCACTCAGCACCTTAGTACCGAGCGGCGCGTTGGTGCTCTGGCCGTTGCTGGCTGCCGCCACGTTTGGCGCCGTCGCCGGTGATGGAGTTTCGTTTTGGCTAGGGCATCGATACCACCGCGAGATTCTTGGCCTCTGGCCATTGAACCGGCATCCGGGACTGATCGAGCGTAGCGAATCGTTTTTCACCCGCCACGGCGACAAGAGTGTTTTTCTCGCACGCTTCTCACCGGGCGTCCGCGCCTTCGTTCCTCTCCTCGCCGGTGTGCTGGGAATGCCGGTCCGCCGATTCTACGCCGTCAATGTCGCATCGGCGCTCGCCTGGGCTCCGTCGCATATTCTGCCCGGCGTATTCGTCGGGGCCGCCTTCGGTATTCTCGGCGCGGCCGCCAAGCCGCTCGCCGTCCTTCTGGTCGTTCTGGCCGCAGTGGGTTGGGTCATTCTGCATATCGTGCGCTGGACGTTGCGTCGCGGCATACCCCTTCTCATCATTGGTGTGGAACGGCTGCGGGGCTGGGTCGGCACCCGCGACACCTGGCTCAGCCGCAATCTCTCCAGTTTGCTCGACCCAGAGCGGCACGAGGCGCGGACTCTCGCATTATTGACTGTTCTGCTCGTCGGCGCGGCGTGGCTTTTCTTCGGTATCCTTGAAGACGTCGTCAACGGAGATCCGTTGGTGCTGGCCGATAGCGCTATCTACCGCGCTCTCCAGGATCTCCGCACGGCGCCCGGCGATGCGGTAATGATCGCCATCACCGAACTTGGGGATACCGTCGTCGTCGTGGCGGTCACTGTCATCGGCTTGCTGTGGCTTGCCTGGAAACGGGCATGGCGCACGGCAGCCTATTGGTTGGTTGCGATCGCCGGCGCCTCGGCGCTCAATACCGCGATCAAAATGGCACTGCATCGAGCGCGGCCCGGCGATCTGCTCTACTCAGGCTGGAGCGCGTTTTCCTTCCCCAGCGGTCATAGCACAATCAACTTGGTTCTATACGGCTTCTTCGCCTTCCTCATCGCGCGTGAACTTCGCCCGGCACTGCGCATATCAGTCGTTCTCGGCGCGGCAACCCTGATATCTCTGATCGCATTTTCACGCCTTTACCTCGGTGCGCACTGGCTTTCCGACGTGCTCGGAGGCTTGGCATTCGGATCTGCCTGGCTTGCGCTGCTCGGGCTGTCCTATCTGCGGCGGAAAGTAGAACGCGTTGAGCCAGGCGGCCTGCTCGCCGTCGGATGTGCGGCGGTTGTCCTCGCCGGTGGCTTCAACATCTACCGCAACCACGCAACGGACAGCGATCGCTATGCCGTCAAAAGCGTGCTGCCGACGATGGCCGCCGCCGAATGGTGGGCATCGGGTTGGCAGCAATTGCCGGGTAGGCGGATCGATCTTACCGGCGAGGTGGAGGAGCCGCTGACCTTCCAGTGGGCCGGTAGCTTGCGGGACCTGCAAGACGCCTTGCTGCGGGATGGGTGGCACACATCAGCGGCTTGGGCGCTCTCAAGCGCCCTAAGCTGGCTTGCCCCATCGGCGGACCCCGCCAATCTTCCGGTTGTTCCTCTCTTCGCCAGCGGGCGTCTTCCCAGCCTCACTCTCATTCGACCCAATAGCGTTGGTACACTCGCCGCGTCGCGTCTCGTGCTCCGGCTGTGGGCCGTCGACTTCGAGCTCACAAATGGACAGACCGCTCCGCTCTGGATCGGATCGGTCGTCGAGGAACGCCTCTATCGTCCCTTGTCGCTCGTCTCGGTGGCCTCGACGCAGACTGACGTCAATGCGCCGCGACAAGTCCTGGCAGGGTCTCTCGGTGGGGGACGTCTCGTTTTGCGGGCTGTCGAAATGACCGATGCTGATTGGGATGGGCAAGTCCTGTTGGCTCGCCAAGGCGAGGCACCGAAGACAATCTCCGATTGATCGTAGCGCATCCGCTCAACCGTCGTTTATTTCGGGGCAGAATGCAATCAGTTGGCGTTGGCGCCGTCGCGTGAACGTTGGCCATTCCGCTCGCGGCGTCACGTAAGGCTACGTTCATTTGGACGCTGCGCTTGAGCTTCAGGTGGGTGTCAGCTTGGTAGGGTCTAGTTGCACCGGCAACAATCCTATGGAAAGACAGCCGAGGCGGCACATGGTTCAGCGTTACTCGAAATTCATGATCGTACTGCATTGGCTGACGGCGATTTGCGTGGTGATCGCCTGGTTCCTCGGCGAAGGCGGACCACAAATTCTGAAGAACCCTCCAACAGTACACTTCGCGTTCGGTCTCGCCGTGCTGGTGCTCGTGGTGCCGCGGCTCATCGCGCGGCTGGCCGGCGGTGCTCCTCGGCTCGACCCGCGGAGCGCCCCGCTGCTGCAACTTGCCGCCAAGACCGGCCATGCTGTGCTCTATGCGTTTTTGATCGCCATGCCGCTTTCTGGATGGTACGCCGCCTCGGCGCTAGGCATCCCAGTTACCGTGTTCGGAGTGACCCTGCCGGCCCTGACGGCACCGGTCCAGCAACCTCCGGGCATCGTCGCGGACCTCCACAGCAACGGCGGAACCGTGTTTCTCGTTATCGCCGGTCTCCACGGTCTCATGGCGCTGTATCATCACTTCGTCCTGAAGGACGATACCCTTCGCCGCATGACGCCGGCTTGAATCCTGCTCCATCATCGTCCGCTAGAGGTCGGCGGAAAGCCGGCTGTCGCTCCAGTGCGTGGCCGCAAGCTTTTCAACGTTTCGCCGGTACCTGCGGTGGTAGGTGATGCACCGGCAAGTCGTCATCGACGGTACCCACGACCGCACTACGGCAATGGACGGCCGCTTTTTCCGAAGGCAACTCGTCCGGCCATTGGAGAATGGCCTCGAAGCCATCCTTCCTCTCGATCGCGGGCGAACGGAGCGTCAGGCTTCCACCCGTCTGGTCCATGATGGAGCGGACGATGGACAGGCCGAGGCCCGTTCCCTTGGCCGATGTGGCACCGCGCCTGAAGGGCTCAGCGATCCGCGCCAGCGTTGCTCCGGGGACAACCGGCCCCGCATTGATCACGCGAACCTGCCTGCCGGGTCCGCCGATCACCTCGACCAAGCCATCCGGCGCGCCATGGATCAGGGCGTTCTGGACCAGGTTGCGCACGGCGACGGCGAAGGCATCGAGGTTGATCCGGCCGACGAGGACCAGCCCTTCGCAAACGTGCAATCTCACCCGAGACCGCGTTCCGGATGCGACCTGGAAATCCCGCACCACCAGACGCAGAGCCGGGAGAAGATCGGAGGCTGTCTCGGCCTGCGCGAAGCCCGCTTCGAGTCGCGAGAGCTGCAGCAGCCTCTCGGACAGTTGCGCCAGGCGCCTCAAGGAGAGCTCGACCTCCCTCAGACGCCTGCCTGCCGGCTGGTCGCCGAGTTCGATCGCCAGTTGCTGGGTTTGAGCCAAGGCGCCCGCGATCGGCGTTCGCAATTCGTGGGCGCTGCTGGCCGCAAACGCTCGTTCCGCATCCAGCGCCGCGCTCAGCCGCCTGAGCAGGCTCGCCACCGCCTCCGCGATAGGCGCGAGTTCGGCGGGTTGCCCGTCGAACGTCAGAGGCGACAAGTTCCGGCTGCCGCGCTGTGAAATATCGTGTGTCAACCGCTCGACGGGACGCATCGCCAGCCGGATCGCGATCCAGATGCCGCCCGCGACCAGCGGTATCAGCCCGGCGAGGGGCCACAGAACCGTGGCGAGCGCTGCCCTCAAGGCGGCGCGGCGATGCTCGGTGCGCTCGACAAGGACGATGGAGAAACCGGACCGAGGGTCCGTCTTCGCGAACAGGCGCCGGCCCTCGACATCCGAGAAGCCGGCCGAAACCGGAAATGGCGGCGGATCGTTCGGCGCGTCGTCCGTCCGCAAGACCACGGCGCCATGTTGGTCGATCAAGTAGTAGGTGAAGTAGGCTTCGTCCTCGTCGAGATCGGAGCCGCGCACGCGATCCAGGCCATATTTGTCACCCTCGCCGATTTCATGAACCGCCAGCGGCAGCAGGCGAAGCGCACCCTGGCGCAAGGATTGGTCGAAAGCCTCGTTGATCTGAGCATACATGACCGTGCCGGCGAGGCCCGCGGCTCCGATCCAAAGCACGGCCATGGTCGCCGAGAGACCGGCGGCGAGGCGCCAGGCGATCGAAGGACGCGCCAATCTCAGCTTCCCGCCTTGTAGCCAAGGCCCCGGATGGTGCTCACGAACTCCCTGCCGAGCTTTTTGCGCAGGCGGCTGACATAGACTTCGACGGCGTTGCTGTCGATTTCCGCGCCGAATTCATAGAGCGAATCCTCGATCTCGCTCTTCGTAACGACGGCGCCGCGATGGCGGACCAACCGTTCCAGTACCGCCCATTCCCGCGCGGTGATCCCGGCATCCTCGCCCGCCACCGTGACCAGTTTCAGGGCCAGGTCGATCGAGACCGGGCCGATGTTGATGGCCGGGTTCGGATCGCCAGTGTAGCGGCGCGTCACGGCGGAAATCCGCGCGATCATTTCGCTGAGGTCGAACGGCTTGACCAGATAGTCGTCCGCCCCCGCGTTCAGCCCCTCGATACGGACGGCGATCTGGTCCTGTGCCGTTGCGATGATGACGGGCACCGGGTTTCGCGCCGCGCGCAATTCGCGCAACAAGGCCAGACCGTAACCGTCGGCCAGCCCGAGGTCGAGGAGGATCAGCTCATACCCAACGGTGGCCAGGGCCAATCGCGCGTCGTCGATCCGCTGCACCCAGTCGACGCCGTGGCCGTTTGACGCGATGTGATCGCGGATGGCCGTGCCCAGCACTTGGTCGTCTTCGATCAGTAATATGCGCAAGGTCTCTCCCAAGAAATTGCCTTGAGCAAATACCATCCTATGCTGACGTGAAGCTGAAGGACTATATCAGCCCTCTCCAAAATGGTGTGGGTTTAGCAACGTCTATTGGCGCCGCAACAATAGCTCGAATCTTGCCATGGACGTCGAAGCGATAGCGCAATTCTTCGGGACGGCGAGCATCTGTGCGATTGGCAGTCGATGTATGCGGGCCGCAAGACCCGGCGGATGCTGGGGTTCATCGCGGATGAACACTGTGCGCGGCCAAAGCGCGGTTCCTTAATCAGGATCAAAGATTCCCAACGAGCGTACCACCTAAGGTCAAAAACTCGAAGTCTGAGCGCTCCCGGGAGCCAAGGCTGCATCAGACGAAAAATGCGTGGCAATTCCGCCATCCCTGGATCGCCCTGTCGTCCGGGAGGAGACAATAGAATGAGCCATCCGATTGCACGCTTGGCCGCTCGCGTCGGCGCGGTCCTCCTTCTTGCGATCGGCCTCGCCGGCTGCGGTATCAACGCTGTGCCAACCCAGGATGAGCAGGTGAAAGCTGCTTGGAGCGAGGTGCTGAACCAGTATCAACGGCGCGCCGATCTTGTTCCCAACCTGGTAGAAACGGTGAGGGGCTATGCTAAACAGGAGCAGACGGTGTTGACACAGGTCACCGAGGCTCGTGCGCGCGCCACCCAAGTGACCTTGCCGCCGGACATCCTCACCAACCCGGACGCCTTCCGTCAGTTCGAACAAAACCAAGCATCTCTTGGCGGAGCCTTGGGACGCCTTTTGGCTATCAGCGAGCAATACCCCGATCTCAAGTCGAACCAAAATTTCCTAGCGCTTCAATCGCAGCTCGAGGGCACGGAGAACCGCATCGCCGTCGCGCGGCGCGACTATATCGGCACGGTGCAAACCTACAACACGACCTTGCGCACCATTCCCAGCCGATGGATCGCAGCTATCCTTTATCCGAACGCCAAGGTGAGAGAAACCTTTACGATCGATGAAAAGGCGCAAGAAGTGCCGCAAGTCAAACTATGATCCGCCCCCGCATGCATCCGCAGGTCGCATGGCAGGCACTTTTTGCAGGGCTGGTCTATGTATTACTTGCCACCGCGCTCTACGCAGCGCCGGTTTTTCCACCCCTCACCGGTCGCGTTGTGGATGACGCAGGTATCCTTTCAGCTGAAACGCAACAAAAGCTGACAGAAATGCTGGCTCAGCATGAGGTGCAGACCGGGAACCAGATTGTTATTGCAACGATCAAATCACTTCAAGGCTATTCCATCGACGACTTTGGCTATCAGTTGGGCCGCGCCTGGGGGATCGGACAAAGGGGTCAGAACAACGGTGCATTGCTGTTGGTAGCGCCGAACGAACGCAATGTGCGCGTTGAAGTCGGCTACGGCCTGGAGGGTCGGCTCACCGATGCACAGAGCAGGCTGATTATCGAGAATCTCATCCTGCCCGAATTCCGGAAGGGCGATTTCAACACCGGCGTTCTTGTCGGGGCAACGACGCTTCTGCGTGTTCTGGGCGGCGATGCGTCTGCCCTGCCCCAGCAAACTGAGCAACGATGGAGCCAAGACGAAGACGGTAGCGGAGGCGGAAGCGTCATCGCCATTATCGTCATCATGTTCATCTTCGGTCGTTTCTTCTGGCCTCTGCTGTTCCTTGGCGGGTTCCGCGGACGGCACGGGGGGGCCGGGCGTGGCGGCTTCTCGCGCGGCGGGTTTTCCGGCGGCGGAGGCTCGTTTGGTGGCGGGGGAGCATCAGGACGCTGGTGATGAAGATGAAATGCATGTCCGACGACGACAGCCGACGCCTACACGAGCTTATGACGACCGTCGAACGGCGCACTGGCGCACACTTCGCGTTGGTGGTCACTCCGCTCAGCGATCGGTATTTGCTTTTTCCGCTGATATGGGCGGCTGCAGCCGCCCTTGCAGTCGGAGGCCTATTGGCGATCTTCTGGCCGCTATTGCCACTCCCCATCGGCTTTCTGATCCAGGCGGGGACGTTCGCGAGCTCGGCTCTGATCTTTGATTGGTTGCCTCTACGTTTGTTGCTCGTGCCTGGCCGGATCAAGCGCGAGCACTGTGTCGGCTTGGCCCGTCGTGAGTTTGCGGCCCGGATCCTGGCCGACCAGGAACATCGTCCCGGCATGCTGCTCTTCGTGTCCTTGGGCGAACGCCATGTTGAGATTTTGGCCGACAACGCCCTCCACACATGCGTCGGCGAAGCCGCCTGGAACAGGGCCATTGCCACCTTCATGACAGCGCCGAAGCCCGGCAATTCGATTGCGGATGGCCTCATCGGCAGTATAGAAGCCTGCGCCGCCACACTGGAAATGCACTATCCACGGGCGTAGATGGCGAGCCCCGAATGTTGAGTGAAATGCATGATCAAGCTCTGGAAGCATGCACGAACAGACATTGCTCGTAGCTTCATGTTGAGGCCCGCCGGTTTGAATGAGGCCGACTTGGATCGCTAGATCAAAGATCCGGCATGTTGGACCAGGATTGTGCCCGTCACGGCCGGATACCGGCCCTATGGCGGGCGAGCAGAAGCGCGATGGCACAGGAGGCCAACCGCGCCGCCGTCGTGCCTGCACGGCTGGTCAAGATGATCGGGACGCGCGCGCCCAGCACGATGCCGGCGACTTCGGCCTCGGCAAGATATTCGAGCTGCTTCGCCAGCATGTTTCCGGCCTCGAGGTCAGGCACAAGGAGGATGTCTGCTTGGCCCGCGACGGGAGAGATGATGCCCTTCGTCGTTGCCGCATCGACGGAAACGGCATTGTCGAACGCGAGTGGGCCGTCGAGGAGCGCGCCGGTGATCTGGCCGCGGTCCGCCATCTTGCAGAGAGCTGCGGCGTCGAGTGTCGATGGAATCTTCGACGACACCGTCTCGACGGCCGACAGGACGGCTACCTTCGGCGTCGCAAGTCCCAGGGCATGAGCCAAGTCGATCGCGTTCTGCACGATGTCGCGCTTGTCGTCGAGATTGGGATTGATATTGATCGCCGCGTCGGTGATGAAGAGCGGGCGTGGATAGCGTGGCGCGTCGATCGCAAACACATGGCTGACGCGCCGCGCCGTCCGCAATCCATGATCGCGATCCACTACGGCGCCCATGAGTTCATCGGTGTGCAGCGCCCCCTTCATCAAGGCCCCGACCTTGCCGGCACGCGCCATCGCGACCGCCTGTGCCGCCGCAGCATCGCTGTGCTCCGTCGGGACGATTTCAAAGGGGGACAGATCGAGCGCAGCTTGCTGAGCAGCGGCCCGAATCTTTGCCTCAGGTCCGACCAGGATGGGGACGATCAGCTTCTGTTGAGCAGCCTCGATCGCGCCGAGTAGTGATGTCGTATCGACGGGATGCACCACAGCCGTGCGAATTGGCTCAAGACCTTGGACCAATTTCATGAGATGGCGATGCCAACGCCCTTTCTCGACGAACTCTACCTCTGGCAGAATCGTGCGCTGGCGAGAGATTTTCTCCGTTGGCGCGATCACATCTGCAATTCCACTGATGACGATCTCACCGAGCTGATTGACCGCCTTGCAGTCGAGAAGGACGCGATGCCCGTCTTCAATCTTTTCGGCGACCCGCACGGTCACCGTGATGGTGTCGCCGAGACCAACTGGGCGATGGAAACGAAGAGTCTGGCCAAAATAGACGGTGCCTGGGCCTGGCAGCTCGGTGCCGAGAATGGTCGAGATAAGGGCGCCGCCCCACATGCCGTGTGCTACGATCTTGTGAAACAGATCGCTCTTGGCGAAGGTTTCATCGACATGAGTGGGATTGACGTCCCCCGACATGACGGCAAAGAGCTCGACGTCCTTTCGGACGAGCGTATGGACGATGCTGGCGGTGTCACCGATCCGAATCTCGTCGAACGTCCGATTTTCGATCGTGCCCGTTTGGTTCATTCCGGCCTCTGAGGTTCTCTACCGGTGTTGGGACCAAGCCGAACGGTCCGGGACCTCTGCGCCCTAGCAGCCATGTCGGTGGTGCTGAGGATGGTTGTCGTCGCGCTGGTTATCGATCGCTTGGCCCGAAGCAGCCATCCCGGTCAGATACTTTTCGGGATCGGCCTCGAACGCCTCACGGTTTTCGCGGGACTCGAAATAGTAGGCGCGCTCCCGATAGACCGAAGATATCGACGAACTGCCGCTGACAGACTGCCGGCTTACGGGATCAAGGACCGACCGCGGACCGGCTCCAGCGTCGGATGGTGGGCCGTCTTGCCCGCTTCCGTGGCTGTGGCGTGCCGATCGGCCCATTCCGCGGCCGCCCATGCGGGTCATGAAGAAGAATGCGCCAATTGCAAGTGCGATCCAGATCCAGTTCTGGGAGATCCAATCCATGTCTGCCTCCTGTCGACTGAGGCACTGAGGAAAGCTGAAATCGCAGTGAGAGCTTTGCGGCAGGTTAAAGATCGCCACTTGCGCCGCGCGAAGCTCCGAAGGAAATCGCAGGGCGCGCCGTGAGGGATTGCAAGCCCGCGGTCTTGCGTTTGTCTTGGCGCTCCCGATCAGTGATGTAGTCTTGCATCATAGTGAGCCTGTTCGTGTGGCCGGCGTCGACCCGTCCAGCGCCAACGGGCCCCGGGATCGGCTATATGCGCTGGCCGTGAACTATTGTGGAGTTGATATTCTTCCGAGTGGAAATGCATCCGTTCGATTTGAACGACTCGCTGCGATTTCATCTCTCTGGCCGGCGTAGTCACAAATGGCAGCGCCTCGTTCATCGTCATGACCGACGCGCTCGATCGATCACTTCATAGTCGTTATTACTGGTGCCGTTCTTCGAATTCCACCTTGATGTCCTGCGCCTGGTCCCGCAGGCGAATTGTCAGGCTGATCCGAAACGGTCCATTGCCCTGCATTTCAAAGTAGTTGCCGTAGCTTTCGGTGCCCGCGATCTCCATCGGATTGAGGTTCTTCTGGCTCCCCGCAAGGCCGATTTCGGAGACGCGGGCCGAGACGTCTGCGCCGGTGAGGCGGCGCCCACTCCTGACATCGAAGAGTGCAACAACGATATGGAATTGCCCGCGGGCCGCCGACTGCCCGCCATGCATGGAATTCTCCGTGTGGCCTTGCTGATGACCGCGGACTAATTCCGCCGGCAGGATTCCCATATAGATCTGGACATCGCCGACGACCCTGCTGTCGCCGCTAGGGGCCGCCATTGCTGTGTGGGCTGATCCAGAAAGCAGAATCAGACCCAGCGCCACCCCGACGCTCATTGCTCGCATGGTCATTTGCTCTCCCACCGCTGGCCAAAGACCTAAGATGGCGCACGATGTGCCAGCGAGGGTTCGGTCCGTTCCGATCCCGCCAGGACAGCAGCCCATCGCGGCGAAAAGGCTGATATCCGAGACGGATTCGTAGCGACGACCGGCAACAGAAAGCTTGATCTGCGTTAAAGAACGTGAGCGGTCGCTGCCGTAACGTTAAATCCTGTCTGGTTTTGGCAGAGACGTCTCAAGAGGACGTCTCTGCCATTGAAAGATCTGGCTGGACGATGACCAACAGGCGTGAGACGGATGCCCAGCATTCGGGCAGTGATCCGGAAGGAGAGGACGCCGCAAAACCAGCGGACGCGGCTGTACGACGAGCGCTTGTCGAGGCACGCGAGGAGTTTCTGGTCTTTTTGCATCATCGGGTGGGCAGCCGGGACGAGGCTGAAGAGTTGTTGCAGCAGTTCTCGCTCCGGGCGATCGAGCGCGCCTGGCAATTGCGGGACGTCCGCACGGTACGCGGTTGGCTCGGGCGCATACTGGCGACGACACTCGTCGATCACCAGCGACGCGCCATCAGACGGCGTCGCCGGGAGGTCGACATGGAGCAGTCGGACGTCGAGAACCTCGCGATCGAGCCGGATCGAGAAACCGATGAGGCCGTCTGCAACTGCCTCCATAAATTGCTGCCGACGCTCAAGCCCGAATATGCCGATGTCGTCTGGCGCTCCGACATTCTTGGCGAGCCGCGGGATCGGATCGCCGCGAGCCTCGGCACCACGCTCAACAACATCGCGGTCCGGCTTCACCGCGGGCGCCAGGCGCTCCGCAAGAGGCTCGAGGAAATGTGCCTGACCTGTCCGGTCCACGGCTTCCTCGATTGCCGGTGCGATGAGGCCGAGCGCATTCGCCGGCGAGCTCGGGGCCTCGCTGACGAGACCAAGACGCCGCCTGAGAACGGATAACACAATGAATGCAGATGACCTCACCAAGCGCGTGGCGATCATCACCGGCGGAACGCGAGGGATCGGCGCCGCGATTGCGCGTCGCTTCAAGAACGCGGGATACGCGGTTGCGGCCGTCTACCACGGCAACGCGACAGCGGCCGACGCGTTCTCGGGCGATACCGGTATCCCAGTCTACAAATGGGATGTTGCCGATTTTGACGCCTGCCAGGATGGCGTGGCCAGCGTGGCGAACGACCTCGGCGGACCGGTTGAGATCCTCGTCAACAATGCGGGCATCACCCGCGATGCCATGCTGCACAAGATGACATCTGCCCAGTGGGGCGAGGTCATCGCGACCGACCTCACCTCCTGCTTCAACATGTGCCGAGCAGTCATCGGCGCCATGCGTGATCACGGCTTCGGCCGGATCGTCAATATTTCCTCGATCAACGGTCAGAAGGGGCAGCTTGGTCAGACCAACTATGCAGCCGCGAAGGCTGGCATCCTTGGTTTCACCAAAGCGCTCGCGCTCGAGACGGCGTCGAGGGGCATCACCGTGAACGCGGTCGCGCCCGGCTACATCGCGACGGACATGGTCGGTGCCATGTCTGAAGATGTTCTCGCAAGGATCGAGGGGCAAATCCCTGTCGGGCGGCTGGGCAATGCCGACGAGGTCGCACGCATCGTCCAGTTCCTGGTGAGCGAGGAGGCAACGTTCATCACTGGCTCGACGGTCACCGCCAATGGCGGCCAGTACATGGCATAGGCCCCCCCCGGGAAATCGAAAGGACATCCACATGGCACAGTCGAACGTCGTGCTCTGCACCCCGGTGCGGACAGCCATCGGCACGTATGGCGGAACGCTGAAAGACATAGGCGCCCCCGAGCTCGGGGCCGCCGTGATCAAGGAAATATTGATCCGCGCGAAGATCGCAGACGGTGCGATCGGCGCCGTGGTGATGGGGCAGGTCGTCCAGGCCGGCGCCAAGATGAACCCGGCGCGGCAGGCGGCGATCAAGGCCGGCGTTCCGGCCGGCGTTCCGGCGATGACCATCAACCGGGTGTGTGGTTCGGGTGCGCAGGCGATCGCGACCGCCGCGCAGGAGATCATGCTCGGCCTCGCCGAGAGCGCCATCGCCGGCGGCATGGAGAACATGGACCAATCGCCCTACCTGATGTCGGGCGGACGGTGGGGCTACCGCATGGGCGATGCCCAGATCTACGACTGCATGCTGCGCGACGGCCTCAACGACGCCTTTTCCGATCACCACTCGGGCTTGGTGACCGAGGATCTCGTCAGTAAGTTTCAGGTGACGCGCGAGGCGCAGGACCGCTGGGCGGAGCGAACGCAGCAACGCTTCGGCGCGGCGCAGGCGGCCGGCAAGTTCAATGCCGAGATCGCGCCGATCGAAATCCCCGGTCGCAAGGGGCCGACGATCTTCGACAAGGATGAGCACAACCGCCCGGACGCAACGCTGGAGTCGCTGGCCAAGTTGAAGCCGGCTTTCCGCAAGGATGGGACCATCACCGCCGGCAATGCACCGGGCCTCAACAGCGGCGCCGCAGGCATGATCGTTGCGGATGTCCGCTGGGCCGAGAAGCACGGCCTGACGCCGATGGCCCGTCTTGTGGCCTTCGGGGTCGGCGCGGTCGAACCCGGCCTGTTCGGTCTCGGGCCGGTTCCCGCGGTTCGGCAGGCCTTGGATCGCGCTGGCTGGACCCTCGGCGACGTCGAGCGGGTGGAAATCAACGAGGCCTTCGCTGCGATCGTCCTGGCGCTCATCGGAGAGCTCGGGCTCCCGGAGGACATCGTCAATGTCGAGGGCGGCGCCATAGCACATGGCCATCCGATCGGTGCGACAGGAGCCGTGCTGACGACCCGCCTCCTTCACGCGATGCACCGGGACGGTCTCCGCCGCGGATTGGTGACGCTGTGCATCGGCGGCGGTCAGGGGGTCGCTTTGGCGCTTGAGGCTATCCACTGACCGCGAGAGCGCAAAATGCGACCCATCACAGTAAATCGAACGTCGCGTTCCTGAAACTGCAACGAAACAATGAAGGAGAGAACAATGGCCACGAAGAATGAGGCGCCAGTTGGTTTCGATCGCATGAACGCTGTATTCGCATGGTGGGGACTGTCGGGCGCCGACAGTACCGGCAAGCTCGACGGCCAGTTCAAACGGTTCCAGGCCTTCACGTCCGATCTGCAGAAGGCCTATGGCGAGACATACAGCGCTCAGATGAGCACTCTCCTTGGCGCCAATGAGCGGATCGGACGCTCGCTTCTGGAATTCGTGCAGTGCCGGCGACCGCAGGATGTGATCGCGGCGGAATCGAGCGTCATGGCGGCCATCCTGGAAGAGACGTCATTGCAGACGAAGACTTGGCTCGATCTCTCGCAGAAGGTCCAAGACTACTGTGCGACCATGGCACGGGAGACCGCAGGCGAAATCCGTCGGCAGGCAAATGGAACCCCTGACGCCGGAAGCAGCGTCAAGGCATCCTAGCCGCATATAGTGTTGAAGAGCGTCCCGCGGGGTCTTGCCGAGACCGTGGCGTGCGGCTGGCACAGCAGCCGGATTTCTGGCCGCTGTTCAACTTCCTCGCCCTAAAGATCAGATGATGGAGATGGTGATGGCCGAAGCAAGATCGGATTCCGCGCTGATTGACCAGCCGAAGGCGTCGCCGGGTCGGCAATTGGCTGTTCGGCGGGCTACCGTAGCGGCCGCTACGGTGAAAAGCCTGGAACCGGCCGTCGCGGCGAATCCAGCCGGGCTGCCGATCAACATCGGTGATCCCTTGGCCTATCAGAGGGATGTCTTTGAACGGTCGATTCTGTTTTGGGACACGCTGCGCCAGCGTGCCAACAACATGATCGCCCATGAGCGCGCCGGCAAACCGCCGCTTCTCGACTTCGACTATGAGACGCTGGTCGATGCCCGCCGTTTCGAACGACCTGTCAACTACGCCCTCCTGCGGATCACCCGGATCGGCGACGATTGCATCGAGGATTGTATCGATCCGGCGAAGCCACCCGTCGTCATCCTCGACCCTCGAGCCGGCCATGGGCCCGGCATCGGCGGCTTCAAGCGCGACTCCGAGGTTGGGATCGCCATGCACGAGGGCTATCCGGTCTATTTCGTTTCCTTCTTTCCGGAACCCTGCGTGGGCCAGACCCTGGCGGATGTGCTGCATGCGCTCGGACGCTTCGTCGAGGACGTGGTCAAACGTCACCCCGGCAAGCCTCCGGTGCTCTATGGCAACTGTCAGGCCGGCTGGGCGATCACCCTGCTCTCGGCGGATTGCGAAGGCTTGGTCGGCCCCGCCGTGCTCAACGGCTCTCCGCTCTCCTATTGGGCGGGAGAATCGGGCGTCAATCCGATGCGGATCGCGGGCGGGCTGCTCGGCGGCGTCTGGGCCACCCACCTTCTCGCCGATCTCAACGACGGCCGCCTGGACGGTGCGTGGCTCGCCTTCAATTTCGAAAACCTTCAGCCCGAAGCCGTCTGGGAGAAATACGCCAACCTGTTTACGCATGTCGACACGGAGCGGGAGCGCTTCCTCGAGTTCGAGCGGTGGTGGAATGGCTTCTATTTCCTCAGCCGGGAAGAGATCGTCGCCATCGTCGAGAACCTCTTCATCGGCAATCGCCTCGAGGAGGGCAAGATGCGGATCTGCGAGGGTTGCGTCGCCGACCTTCGGCGTATTCGCAATCCGCTGGTGATCTTCGCGTCCTACGGCGACAACATCACCCCGCCGCACCAGGCGCTCGGCTGGATCCCGGTGGTGTACAAGGATACGAGCGATCTCAAGGCCGCCGGTCAGCGCATTGTCTACCTGACGAACCCCCATGCGGGCCATCTCGGCATTTTCGTGTCAGCCAAGGTGGCGCGGTTCGAACATCGCGCGATCCTCGAAAGCCTCGGCGAAATCGAGACCCTCGCCCCCGGTCTCTACGAGATGAAGATCGACAATCCGACCGGCAATCCCGACTGCCATAAGCCGGAATACTCGGTCCGGTTCGAAGAGCGGCGTGTCGAGGATCTTCGGTTCGCGACGCCGCGCGCGGAGTTCGAGCAGGTTCGCCATCTTTCAGAGGTGAACGAGCAATTCTACAAGACCATGGTCAGCCCGTTCGTGCGCATGGCCTCCAATCCCTGGACCGCAGCGACGCTCGAATGGCTCCATCCGATGCGCACGAGCCGTTACCTGCTGTCGGAATCCTTCAGTCCGTGGATGCATGGCGTCGCTGCGCTCGCGCGTCTGATCGAGCAGCGCCGCCAGCCGCTGCCGGAGGACGATGCCAATCTCCGTCGTGAGCGGGAGGCGATTGACCGTGTCTCCGAGGTGATCGAAAACGGCCGCAGGCAGCGCGACGCGACGGAGGAACGGGTCTTCCAGGCGCTTTACGATGTTCCCGCCTCGGCTCGGCCAGCAGCGCCACCGGCGGTATAGGCTTGACACCGTCGTCGTTCGCCATGGCAAGCCGGTGCGATTGAACGTTTCCGCGGGAGGAGACGGCGCTCTGTTCCGAGAAGGTCGCTTGCGCTGACTTCAATAGGTGCGCGGACCTGTCGGCCGGACAGACGGTTCGGGTGGAGACCATGCCAGACAAGGCGGCAAATTCGGCTTCGGCTGCCCGATGGGATATTCACGGACAGGCTCGTCGTGGAGCAAGATCGCATCTTTGGGCGCAGACGCGACCCGTGACGCCGCAACGCAAAGGGGCCGCTGGTGACGGAAGATCAGCGGTTGTCTTTGCGCAACAATGGAGCCGAAGGAGCATGACGCGGCAGCTCGCAACAAGGCTGGATCGGACATTCCGCCCGCTCCATCCCATATTGTCCCGGCCGATCATCCATCAGCGGATCCAAGACATCACGAGTTGAGGGTCAAGACCTGCAACGTCGACGAGTTTGTCCGGATCGAGGATCCGGAGCCGTCGATAATGGAATTCCAGGATCCTATCCTTTCGCAGATCCCTTAGCACCCGGTTGACATGAACGAAGGTCAGACCCGTCGCATCTCCGATATCTTCTTGGGTCAGCGGAAGATGCATCTCCTCGATATGACTGCCCGGCCATTGCGCGCGGTAGCGGACGAACAGCTTGAGCAGCAGGTGGGCAACGCGCTCACGGGCTGAATGCCGCCCAATGCTGGTAAGACGGTCATAAGCCAGGGTGCAATCGCGCGCGATCAGCCAGGCAAGCCGCAGACCGAACTCCGGCTGCTGTTTGACGATCGGTGGAAGCGCCTTGCGCGGAATTGTGCTGACGACGATATCCGTCAAGGCTTGCGCGCCAAATGTCATCATCGCGCCGCCGCCGGGATGGAATCCAAGCACGGCGCCCGGCAATGCGAAGTGCAAAATCTGCCGTCGCCCATCTTCCAATAAATTATAGAGAATGACCCAACCTTCAAGGAGATTGTAGATCGAATCGCACGGCTCACCGAGGCTGAAGAGATCCTGGCCGGCCTTGAATTCCCGATCAGCAGATTTGTAACTCGCGATCACACAGGGCGATCCCGGCTGGCAATCGCCGCACAAACCCCGGTTAGCCCGCGCGAAGCAAGCCTCACAGCCCGGGGGTTGCTTCGTCGTGCCATTCCCAGGCATCGGCATACGGGCGTTCCTTTCCGCATCACTGATCGTGTTTGCGGTTCCCCAAGGAACTGGGGACCGGACCACCCCGGGTTGCAGACCGTCGTATCGGCCATGGGCGTGATCCCGCGACGCTCGGATAGTGCTCTCCAAATAAGACGCTTGGCTCGGAGTCATATTACAGTCCTCGATCTGGTCGGTTTCACCTGGAAGGTTGAATCCATCTGACCAGGTCGCCCGGCTCGGCCGGCCGCTTTGGCGGCGCGACGCCAGCGGGAATGGAACAATCAAGCCACGCTCCCGATCCGCGCAGGGCGTGGACCGTTGGCAGCTAGATCGCGCTCCGCTGGGCCGATCGACCCGCTAGGTCGAGCGCCGAGGAACTGGGGGGTCGAGTCCGGGGATGACCGAGCCTGGGTCGGCTTCTTCGGACCCCATCCCTACTGAAGAGCGCTCGAAGGCATGGGCCGTGAGGCTGCTAGGGAGGGGCGCCAAGCTCGTTGAGCAGGTGGCCGGGCAGGAGCAGGTACTCATCGGACAGCAGGGCTTGTCCGAATTTGGACACTCCGGGCAGTCGTCGCATTCGTCACTGTGGGGCCCAAGGCCAGAAGCGCTCACAACCACCATGGTCGCATCAGCTGTGATCGCTACTGTCCCGGCCATACTCCGCCCGCTCAGCGTCATGATGATCGCTGTGGCGAAGATCAGTATGGCGAGGAACCGCAGCATCCGCCTCTTTCCAAGAAGGCCAGAACCGGAAGTTACCACACGGCTCCGCATCTACCAATTAGCCCGGCGGAAACCTATACGGGGAAGGGCCCGGCGAGATTGATTGAAATCAAGTGGTGGGCAGCGCGCATCGACCGCCCGGAATCCTGCGCGGGGCAGCTTTCCGGCCGCCCGTCGGACACTTGGCAGATGATGTCATGCCGCGCCGCCTACGCGAATGTTTGATCGAGTTTAAAGTCCGATATGTTAGCCGGTGCCATAATTCCCTGGCTTTGCTGGTGTTCAAACGAGGAACCGATGGCTAGGTCCGCCTGCGTACCACCCCCGCCGGCAAATCGCATTGCGATCATTGTGATGAAATCCGACGCGGGCCCCGCACTGTGCCCCTTCTTCGGCAAGTGCGATGGAATATGGATCGTCGATACCGCCACGGGCGCGACAGAATTCCGCGCCAACCCGCAGCGCACGTCCGCCGCGGTATGCGATCTCATTGTCGCAGCCAGACCAGGTCGCTTGATCTGCGGCTTTATCGGCGAGCCAGAGAAACAGAGACTTTGTGCTGCTGGGATCGACGTGAGGCTCGGCTCGTGCGTGAGGACGATCCAGGAACTCGTGGCCTGCTTTTCCGCTCTCGTTGCCGCATGACGCCGGCTGCCACGGGGCGAGGCAGGCGAGGCATCTGATCGGTCCTGCTGCTTCGATCCACACCCGGCGGATGTTTAACCGGGATCAAAGATTCAGAACAGATGGCCGGCCATGGTTCGAGCGCTGTCGTGTCGCTCGGAGGATGGCGTCTGGCCGATGCAAGCCTGCATCGTCTAGCGACCTCTGGACGGTTGCAGGGCGTGCCGGTGCGTCCTGGTCTGACGTGGGTGGAGTTTCCAATGGAACACGGCGGTCATGGTGGTGAGGGGGGCTTCTTTCGCTCCCGCGCAAATTGGGTCCTGATCGGTTTTCTCGCGATCGGCGGCTTCTATCTACTGACCGAGCATCGCGCGCATCTCATCCCGTATTTGGGGTATTGGCCGTTCCTGCTGATCCTCGCCTGCCCGTTGATGCATGTTTTCATGCATGGCGGGCATGGCGGCCACGGCGGACGGGGAGGAAGCAACGACAGCGGCAGCGGATCGGCGGATGCCGGCCAGAACCAGCCTCACAAACATTGAGCCGCGATCAACGGTCCGGAGGTCGACCATGCACGACGATGTTCCTGCCTATGGCCTCTGGTCACTGGTGATTATCAATTCGGCGATCTTCATCTTCTTCGCCTTCAGCTTTTTCAAGCCGCAGACAAAGCGCGACTGGCGGTCCTTCGGCGCCTTCAGCGCCTTTCTGGTCGCGCTGTTCACCGAGATGTATGGGTTCCCGCTGACGATCTATCTGCTCTCCGGCTGGCTGCAGAGCCGCTTTCCGGGAGTCGATTGGTTCTCCCACGACGCCGGGCATCTTCTCGAGGAGATGTTCGGCTGGAGAGCCAATCCGCATTTCGGGCCGTTTCACCTCCTGAGCTTCGTTTTCATCGGTGGCGGCTTTATCCTGATCTCGGCCGGCTGGAAGGTGCTCTACGAAGCACAGCGTCATAGAACGCTCGCCACCACCGGCGTCTACGCTTATGTGCGGCATCCGCAATATGTCGGCTTCGTGCTGGTGATGTTCGGCTTCCTGCTGCAATGGCCGACCTTGCTGACCCTCGCGATGTTCCCGGTGCTGGTGTTCATGTACGTGCGGCTTGCCCGCGCCGAAGAACGCGAGTCTTTGGCGGAATTCGGCTCTGACTATGAACGCTACATGCGAGACGTGCCGGGCTTCATTCCACGGCTCGGCGGCCCGAAAAGTAGCCGCGCCGGCCAGGGTTGAACAGCGAGTTTCGGGCCTCGCCGTAGCAGGCTCCGCCCTGTCATAACAACTCACAACGCGAAGGAATAGGCTCCGATGATCAAGATGCCCTCCATTTCCATCCTGCTTTTCAGCGCCATGCTCCTCGCAGGGTCACCCGCCTCGGCCAACGATGAGCACCATCCGGCCGGGGGCGCTGAAGCGCCAGCCACGCCTTTGAATGCGCCCGGATCACAAATGCCCATGGGCGGCATGATGTCGACGATGGGTGCTGGCGGTATGCCCATGATGGGCATGATGACCGGACACATTGAAGGCCGGCTGGCGTTCTTAAGGACCGAACTCAAGGTCACCGACGTTCAGGAAGCCAAATGGAACATGTTCGCAGACGCCGTGCGAGCCAACGCGAAGGCGATGATGGGCATGCGTGAGGGCATGATGCAGGCACGTGACGACGCTCTTCCAGTGCGTCTTGAGCGGATCGAGAAGGCCATGGCTCTATGCCAGGAAGCGCTCCAAAAGATCAAAGTAGCGGTGGAGCCGCTCTACGCAAGCTTCAGCGAGGAGCAGAAGCGCGCCGCCGATCAGTTGATGGTGAGCCCGATGGGCCTATTCTGAACGGACGGCGTTTGCTGAGAAGCAGAGCCATCGCGTCGCTTCAAGCTCGTCTCGGTGAGCGACGCGGGCCGCGCGGACCACGGCTACATATTTCACTGCGCGTCGTCGCCGAACCCGTCCTGCAGCCCGGTAAGGGTTATCAACGCTTGCTCGACTCGCTCTTCCTGACCAACCGCCGCGGCACTGGCAGTCATCGCTTCGAAGTCGCGACGCTGAGCGCTTTCTGACGCGGCCAGTAGATCACTGATGTTGCAGTTCTCCCCAGGCGGAACCAATGGCTGGTCACCAAGCGAGAGCTGCTTGCGGGCCGGTCGTTCGACTGGCTTCACCCTCGTGATCACCAGCGGCGCCGGAAAGAAAGCAGGTTCCGCCGCGGCTTGTCGCTTGGCTGGGGCCTTCTTTCCAGGGGGTTGAGGGTTCCGCCTTGGCGCCTGTTGCGCGGCGGCTTGGAGCGGTGGCCGGGCGACCGTGTCGTCTTCGGTGCTCTCGGCGGCCGGCGCCGGATTGATCGCGCCGCCCAATGCCTCATCCTTCCATTCGCGCAGGCTCGGCAACGCCGGCGGATTTCCCTTCGCCGCCTCGTAGGGCCGTCGATAGGGCTTGTCGAGATAGTGGCGGATCTTGGTAAGCTCGAACGAGCGCGAGTTCTTCACCATCAGGATCGACACGCGGTCGGACATCTCGCGCAATTCGAGCGGGCTGCGCAGCGGGCGCGGCGTGTAGTGCGGCGCCCAGGCGCGCGGCGCGAAGATCCCCTGCCCTGGCCGCATCACCGGCGTTTTGTAGACCTGCGTCGTCTCGCCGAGCATCTCGGATACGAAATCCGATGTCTCCAGATCGTTGATCTGGATGAACAGCTTGATCTGCGAACCGGACACGGTGGTGATGCGCGTGTTGCGGCCATAGAGCTCATCGAGCTGCGAGATGTCCTGCATCACGATCGCCATGCGGAAGCCATAGCCGGCGCTGATGGTAATCTTGGAAATCAGCGAGTCCATGCGCCCGACATGGTAGAATTCATCGAGCATGAGCAGCACCTGGTGCGGCTCGTCATCGCCCGGAATCCTCACCATCATCAGATCATGGATCTGCTGGAACAGGATGCGGATCAGCGGACGGAAGATGGCGAGCTCGGCGATGGTGCAGCCGATGAAAATCGTCATCGGCTGGCGGCGCAGCTCGCGAATGTCGAAGTCGGATGTCTCGGTCGCCGCCGAGATCAGCCCGTTGTTCCAGAGCGACATGGCCATGTTGACATTGAAGACGGCGCTGTTGCGGGTCTCCGGTTCGAGCGCGATGTACTGGTTGAAATTGTCGGTCACCCAGGTCGGCAGATGCTGCCGCTCGGTCTTCACGATCGCGCGCAGCACCGACGAGATGTCCCGTCCCGTGGTCGTCATCCGGGCGACCGTGCGCATGTGCTGCGCGCCAGCGATGAGGGGAGACGACAGCACATAGCCGATAAGAGCGGACAGCAGCAGCCGCCCTGCCCCGGCCCAGGTGTCGTCGGCCTTCTCGGGGATTACGAAGGAGGCGACCACCAGGCAGTCGGTCGCCATGCGCTCGTCGCGGCGCACGAAGTCGAGCGGGTTGTAGCGATGCGTGTCGTTGGAGCCCGGCGAGAACATGAAGACCTTGTTGCCCATAGCCGTGCGGTGGTTGGCCAGCGCCTCGAAGTTCTCCCGTTTCGGATCGAAGAACACCGCCGACCCTTGCCAGAGATAACCGTTCGGCAGCACGAACCCGGTCCCCTTGCCAGATCGCGAGGGTCCGACCACGAGGATGTGCGCGGGCTCATCCGAACGCACCGTGACGCCACTAATCGTCCCCAGCACGATGCCCTGCTTGCCGGTCAGGCCCTGCTTCGCCGCCTCCATCAACGTCCCGAAGCGCGCCGCCCCAAATGGCATCTGGCGGCGATTGATGAAGGCGAACAGCCATCCTGCCAGACCAAGGGCAATGACCACCCCCGCCGCAATGCCGGCGCGGATCAGCGCCTCGGCCTGGGTCGCCGGGTAGAGAAGCCGGGCATGGAAGTGCTGCCAGGCAACCAGGAAGAAGCCGGCCGAGCGGTCGGCGTTCTGCAGCCGCAACAGTCCCCAGCGGCTGGCGCCCTCGCTCGGAAACCGCGCCGGGGCCCATCGCAGCCCGACGACGATCTCATAGGCCATGCTCCAGAGCAGCCAGAAGGCAATGGCGAGCAGGATCGCAATGCCGATCCTATAAACGACGACGCGGGCCATGGCCGGCCTTCCTTCCTGCCGCCCCTGCCCTTTCTGCACGCCACTCCGCCATGCGTGAAAAATACACGGCCGAGGTGCCGCGCCAGCCGCCGACCTTGGTCTGCTGGATGACGATCGGCAGGACGGATTTGATGTAGCCGACGATCTCGTCCCGCCGCAGACCGAGCCCGGCCTGCATCACCATCAGCGCGAGCTGCTCGAACGCACCGGCCGGGCTGTCGGCATGGACCGTGGTGATGCTGCCGGGATGGCCGGTGTTTATGGCCCGCAGGAACGAATAGGCCTCCGCGCCGCGGATTTCGCCGAGGAAGATACGGTCCGGACGCAGGCGCATCGACGCCTGCAGCAATGTCTCGACGGTGACGCGGGCTTCACCCTGATCGCCCTTCGAGGCGACCAGCGGCAGATAGTTCCTCTGGATCGGGTTCACCTCGCGGGTGTCCTCGATGGTGATGATGCGCTCCTCGGCCGCGACCTCTTTCAGAATGGCGTTGAGGAACGTCGTCTTGCCGGAGGAGGTGCCGCCCGAGAGCAGGATCGAATAGCGGTTCACCACGGCGAGCCGGATGAAGTCCTCGATGCGGCCAGCGTCGAGATACGCGCAGAGCTGCCGGTCGACATCCGACAATGCGCCCTCGGTGACGGTGGCGACTTTCTCAAACGAGCCGAGCCGGCGATAATCGTCGAGCCGCATCTCCTTGATGACCTGCTTGCGGATGGCGAAGGCGCCGCCCGCTGTTGTCGCCGGCGGCATCACGCCCTGAAAGCGCTCGCCCGTCGGCAGCGCTGCCGACAGCAGCGGATGCTCTTCGTTGACGCTCTGGCCGGATTGACCGGCAATGCGTTCGGCGAGGTGTCGGATGGCGAACTCGGTGAGTGCGGGAACCTCGTGACGCTCCATCGCGGCCTGGCCGAAGCGTTCGACCCAGACTTCGCCGGGTCCATTGGCGCAGATCTCGACGACCTGGTCGTCGTCGAGCCAGGGCCGAATGGGATTGAGCGCCCTATCGAGGAAGACTGTCAGGTTTCGCGCCGGTGCGTTCACGCTTGAGCTCCCTGAGCGCTTCCTTCACCGGATCAGGGTAAAGGGAGGAGAAATCGAGGTCCCGGCGCACGAAGACGATGATCCGCGTCCCCTGGTCGAGATAGATTGTCGGCGGGATGTTGATCGAGTTCTTCAGGGCCTCCTGGGCGATATTGGTCAGTGTCTGCGACACGTTCTGCGCCGCGATCTGGCGCGCCTGGAGCGACTGGCTGTTCTGGTTGGTGCCCGTTTGGGTCGTGGTGACGAGGCCGGTGACCGGATCGGTCGTCGTGATCGTGGTGCCGTTATTGTTGTTGTCGTACTGGCCATAGCCGCTCAGGAATTGCGAAACGCCGCCAACGACCGACAGCATGATCGCGGAGCCGAAGCGCTCAAGGTAGTGATTGTCGACGAAGCCGGCATTGCCGGCGCGGCCGAGGTCGTCGGTGCCGTTCGACCCCAGCTGAACCGACACCCCATCCGAGCGCAGCAGGCGGGTCCACACCACGAAGACGCGGGTCTGCCCCTGCGAGATTCCGGACTTGTATTCGCCAATGAGCCGGCTTCCCGCCGGGATAAGGATGCGGCGGCCGTCGAAGGACCAGACATTCTCAGCTGTGACGGCGCGCACCATGCCCGGCAGGTCGCTCTGAACGGCGGTCTCAAGAACCCCGCGGATCATCGTGCCCTGTGCGACAAGCGCATCGATCCGATCGTTCTTCACCGCCTTCGCGATCTCGACGCCGGCGCTCGACACCGACGCCAGGAAGCGGCGGTTGGGGTCCTCGTCCTGCCCGGCAGCCGCGCGCGCCGGATCACCGGGACCGCCAATTGCATCGCCCGGACTGGCATTGTCGGCGATCACCTGCGGCGCGCGGAACCGTTCCCATCTCCGGCGCTCCTCTTCCTGGCGTAGCCGCTCAAGCTCGGCCAGCCGGCGCGCTTCATCGTCATTTGGCGCTGGCAGGGCGAGCGGTGGCTCGGGTGGTGGCGGCGCCGGCAGCGCCATGGGCGGCGCGACGGGCGGTGGTGGCAAGACCGGCTCCGGCGGCACGGGCGGGGCTTGCGGAACGACGATTGTGCCCTGGTCGGTCTGCGGGCGCGGCGCCTGCAGCGACGGTGCCGGAAACTGCGTCGTCGTGAACTCTTCCGTGTCCGGCGCGGTCATGTTCCGCGGACCGCTGCCGAGCGAGGCGTAAATCATCCATCCCGCGATGAGGACGGCGCCGAGCGGCACGCCGAATTTCAGCAGATTGCCGATGGCGGTCGAACCCCGCGCGACGGCGGTCGCGGCAGAGGCTTCGAGTTCGAGCGAGCGATAATCCTGTGGCGAGGGCATGGCGCGTCAGCCTCCTGCGCTGGCTGACGGAAAACCTACGCGCTGCGGCGCATAGGGCTCGAGCCCATTCGGCTCGTGCACATTGGTCGCACGCCGATTGAAGATGCAGGTCGATTCAGTGCCATTGCGCAGCGTCCATTGCGGGCTGACCTTGTCGACGACGACGAACGGTCCCTCGGTCCGGAAATTGACCAGGCTCTCATTGCGCTCGGCATCGACGATGTAGATCGCCGGCGTCTCGCCCTCGAAGCGGAACCAGGTCTTGACGCCGTCGTCGAACACCGCGACCGGCTTGTTGGCCGACGAACCCTTGTAGCCATAGTCGCTGTTGGCATTGGCGATGTTGAGATCGCGCAGGTTCGGATTGGCGGCGCGCTCCTTGGCGGCCACGAGCAGCTTCGCGCTCGCCTCGTCGTCGGGAAACCGGAACCGAACCGCGTAGATCTGGTCATTCGGCGCGCGCGTGTTCGACCGCAGCAGGAAGCTGTAGATGCGCTTGTCGGTGACGACATTGAGGTTGGATTGCGCATTCTTGTCGATCGGCTTGACGAAGATGATGTCGCCCTTGCGATTGGGCTCGACCTTCCAGGCAAGGGAATCGCCGAGCGCCAGCGTCTCGATCTTCTCGTCCGGCTGCAGCTGGATCATCGTCGACGTGCCGTAGGTGGCGTCGATCGCCGTGACGTTGTCGCGGTTATAGACGACGTCGCGGACGCGAGCATCGACCCGTCCCGCGCGCGGGATCGCTTCCGCGAACGCATGGCCGGACGCAAGCAAGACGCAGCCTGCAAGGATCAGGCGCCGCCTCATGATCTTTGCGCTCCGGCCGTGCCGGGAGAGGGAGCCGTCTCCTGGTCGCGTCGATATTCGAGCACCTGGAAGCCGAGCGGATTGTCGAAGCGATACTCGTTGCGCATCGGCGCGGAGGTGTAGCGGAAGCGCACGAGCGAGACCCAGTTGCGCGTCGTGATGCTGGTCGCCGTTTTCTCATCGGTGGAGAACCGCACCAGCGCGGTGCGGTTGTTCGGGAACGTCACCGACTTGACCGAGACCGAGACCTCGGTGTTGGAGCCGTAGATCTTGACGGGATTTTGCGGATTGGCCGGCGAATAGATCTCGGTCAGCTCACGCGCCGCGTCGCCGGTGGCGAGCAACTGTGCCAGGTCGAAATTGTCCTTCAGCGCCCTCGGATCGTAGGTCTCGCGCGCCTTGATGTAGCGAACGACATTGAAGGTGGTGACGGCCTCGTCCTGCGTCAGCGGCCCCTCGGCCATCGGGCGTTTGACCTCGACAAAGCCCGTCGTCCTGTCGACGACCACCATATAGGGCTCGTAGGTCTTCAGCGGCACCAGCAGCGCCAATGTACCGAGCGAGGCGACGGCAACGATGGTCATGACGCCGGCGACGATCCAGGCCAGCGCTCGCGAGTTCCGGTTACGCCGTGCGACGTCATATTCCCAGGTTGCGCCCTCAGCGTAATAGCGGGGGTCGATCTTAGCCGGGACATCGACCGCTCCAGCCTCTGTCACTGGGGTATCGCTCAAGGCCGGTTCCCTCCCCCACCTTGCGCCGGCGGCGAGCCGGGATGCTTGATCTGCTCGGCGAGCCTGCGGAACTCAGGCGATTGCGCCCACGACGCCGCGCGCAGCCCGACACGCGCACGCTGGCGTGCCGCCAGTTCCTCGCGCCGTGATGTCGAGGCCGGGTTCAACGGGTTGCGAAAGGCAAGACGGGCCCTGTTTGCCGCCATGCCGAGCCGATAGCCGCTGACCGTGGCGAGCACCGCACCGATCCGCGAACTCGAGATTGGCACACCGCCGGCAATGGCCGCCGCGACATTGTTGATCTGAGCCAGCAGCAGCACGCCGATGATGGCCAGCAGCACGACCGGGCCAATCGTCGCCCAGCTCGCGCTCTTGGTGTTCGCGACGCCATTCAGCGTGTCGATCGTCTGCTGGATCAGCGAGACGTAGAAGGCGAGGAAGGCGTAGACGAGCACCTGCACCAGAAAATACTGGATGAGCGTGCCGAGCCAGCCGCTGAAGAAGCGCGAGGTGACGCCAAACAGCAGCAGGATGATGAATACCGGCGCCAGCGCCAGCAGCAGCCACATGAAGAGCTTCGACAGCACGATCAGGAAGATCGCGAAGCCGATCAGCAGCGCCATCACCACATAGAAGACGGCGGCGAAGATGTAGGGCCCCCAATTGGTGAGGCCCGCATTCTGCAGGAACGCTTCGGTGGCGCTGTTGGTGGTGTCCCACATGTTCTGCAGGGCCGATTGCACGCCGTTGACCGAGCTCAGGTTCTGCGCCGTGCCGGTGTTGTTGGCGGTGGTCACGGCGCTGAGCAGCGCGTTGCCGATTGCCGACGGCCCGTCATTCATGAACCGGTAGGCCAGCGTCTGAAAATCGTTCCAACTGGTCGCGAGCGCATAGATCAGGAAGGCGCGGAACAGCCTGAAGGCGTGGTCGGCCGGGCCGCCGGTTGCCGTGCCCTGCCAGATGCCGACGCCCCAGAAGATCACATAAAGCGTCAGGAGCAGCCCGGCGACGCTCGTCGCTCCGCCCGACGTCAGCGCGTTCGACAGCGCCTGGTAGGCGGTCGAGACGTAGTTCTGGCCGATCTGGTCGACCGATTGCAGCAGCGAGGTGATGCTGAACGTCGCCATCGCGCCCTCAGATCGGTTTCATCGGGCCGCAGGCGTCAAACGACTCGAACGGCTGAGGTGATGGCGTCGGCGTGGACGCCGCGTAGCCGAGCGGAGCGCCGCCTTCGTCCGGCGAACACGGCGCCTTGAGTGGCTTGTAGGCACAGCCCGCGAGGGCAAGCGCGAGACCGCAAAGGGCGGCGAGTGCTGCCGAGGTGCGGATCATTTCTTCGGCTCGGCCGGCGAGGTGAAGGTCATGGCGCGCGACAGGCCTTCGGTGTCCGGCTTGCTCTCCGTCTGCGCAGCGGGGGCCGGTGGCGCGGGCATGCGAATGATGATCACGCCGGCGGCGACGATGAGGATGATCGCAGCGGCGACGGCGATGGTGATCTTGTTCAAGCGTCCTCCGACGTCATTGCTGGGTGAATTTCATGGCGCGCGCGACGGCGGATTCCGCCGCGATGCGATCGAGATTGGCCTGGTTGGCAGCGGCCGCCGCATTGTTCACGACGCCGTTGAGCTCGTTGATGGTCTGGCCGGTCTGGATCTGCACCTGCGTGTTCTGGTCGACGCTGCCCTTCAGGTCCTGGGCCTGGCCGATCTGCTGGCCGCCTTGGGTAAATGCGGAGGAGCGCTGCTGAACAGCTCCCTGCGTCGAGTCGATCAGGCCGGACAGGGTCGCCGCGACATTGACGGAGTTCTTGTAGGCGGTGTCGACCGGGTGCGTCTGACCGCCAGTCATCCCGGTGATGGTCTGGACGAGCTGCAGGCCGTTGATCAGCGTCGAGACGATGTTCTGCGATCCCGAGCCCAAGCCTGCGAAGGACAACGAGCCGCCCGAAATCACCGAGCCCAGTGACGGGGCCTTCGCCATGGAGAAACCACCACCCAGGGCCATCTGCGCCAGGCTCCCCTGCGCCTGCGAGGTGCGATCCCCGGTCACCGCGGCAAGCGTCTTCTGCGTGAATTGCAGGATCTGCTGGTCGGCGTCGAGGATCTGCCGGGTGCTGGTCGCGATCTCCTGTGCTTTCGTCAGGTTGGCATTGTCGATCACCGGCACCTGCGCGCGCGCTGCGGACGTGGCAATGATTATGCCCACGGCGAGACCGAGCGCCAGTTTCAGGACAGATCGCATGGCAGCCTCCTATTGGCCGTTGGCTTGAATGCTCTCGATCGCGGCGGCGACATCAGCGCCGGACAAGGGCGCCTGAGGTGGCGGGACGGTAGCGGTCGATGGAGCCGGGTCCTGAACCCGAGAAAGGTAGGATTGGACGTTTGCATCGCTATCGACGTATCGCGCGCTCACGCAAGCCGGGTCGGCGGGCGTGCCCGGCGGGGTCGTGGAACACGAGGCCGCCGCATGGCACGGATCGGCGATCGTACCGGATCCCACCATGCCGACCGGACACGCCGGCGCGATCGAGTTTCCCGAGGGCGTCGTGGTCGAGCGCATGCCGATGGCAGCGCGGCTCAGGTCGCTGTTGTTCGCCAGATTGAGCGCGTTCAGGGCCGTCACCCAGATATTGGTCGAGCCCATCGCGCCGTTCCAGGCGAGATTGTTCTGCACACGTGCGGCACTGTTCATATCGATCGCGGCCATCACCGTGGTCGCGGTCCCCACTTCGGTGCCGGCCGCCCGGAAGGCGGATTGGGCAGCGCCGAGCGTCGATCGGCTGGCGTCGAGGCCGGCGACGACATCGCCCGTCGATTTGAACAAGGTCTGGCTGTTGAGCGCGGCGCCGCGTGCATCGGCGGCCGGGGTCGCCGGCATGTCCGGGGCATAGGCCTGGATGGTCCGGCTGCCCGCGCCCGACTGCGGCTGCACCGTCGGATCGGTGACGCTGGCCTTCTTGCCGGTCGTCACCGCGCATTTGACGCCCTGATTGGCGTTCTGGCGCTGCGTCGTGATCGGCACCAGCTTGACGGTCGCGCCCGCGGTCTCCGAGTGCTGCGTCAGCTGCGCAGCGTCGCTGGTCGGGATGGCGGCAAGCGCACTGCCTGCGCCGATGCATGACCAGGCGATGGCCGCGATTGCGAGACGCTTCATGCCTCAACCCTCCCCGTGAAGATCGGGAGCCAGACGGCTGGATCGTCACCGACGCGGGCGCGTAGCGCGTCGAGCTCGGCGACGGTCTCGGTGCGACCCGACAGAACCTTGATGATGTCGGGCATGCCGCCGAGGTTGAGCTTGGCGATGACGCTGTCGCGACCGTGCTTGATCAGGAACGAGCGTGACTCCGGCACCGTGCTGCGGATCCAGGTCACCTCGCGCTCCGAGAGTCGGAACGCGCGGGTGTAACTCTCGTCATCCGCCTTCGGGTTCGGAAAGAAGACGTTGGTCGCGGTCTGTTCGATCAGCGTGCTCGCCGAGTTCGAGCGCACGATGTCGGCGGCGGATTGCGTGCCGAAACCGATGATGCCGTTCTGCTTGCGGATGGTCTTCAGCTTGTCCTTGATGAAGAAGGCAAAGACCGGATCGTCGAGCAGCCGCCAGCCCTCGTCGAGGAAGATCATCACGGGATCGCCGGTGAGCAGCTCCTCGGTGCGGTGGAAGATGTACATCAGCGCCGCCGTGCGGATGACAGGATCGTCCAGCACCCGCGTCATGTCGAAACCGAAGATGCTCGAGACCGAGAACTGATCGGCCTCATTATTGAACAGCCAGCCACGCTGATCCGCCCGCATCCAGCTCTCCAGCCGTGCGAGCAGGTCGCCCTCCCCGGCCCGGATGCGGCCACGCAGCAGCGTCGAGAAGGCCTTCAGCGTCCGCCCATCGGGTCCGGCGCTCAGCGCAGAAGCGATGGCGTTGCGAATGACCTGCTCCTCGGAGGCGCTGAGCTCTCCGCCATGGCTTGGGCGCAGCATGAAGCCGAGAAGCTGGAACAGGAATTCCCGGTTCGGCGCGGTGTCGGGCAAGGACAGTGGGTTGAAGCCGGTCGGCTCGCCGGGGACGAGCACCTCGTACTGGCCGCCCATGGCCCGGATGAAGATCTCGGCACCACGATCCTTGTCGACGAACAGCAGCTTCGGTCGCGGCGTGACGCGTTGCGACTGCGCCGAGATGAAGGACAGGAAGACCGTCTTGCCGCTGCCCGAGGGCCCGACGACGGTGAAGTTGCCGAGGTCGCGAACATGGTGATTGTAGTAATAGGCGGTCTGCGAGGTGGTTTCGAACACCGAGATCGCCGGACCCCAATGGTTCCCGTCCAACCGCCCACTCGGGTAATTATGCAATGACGTGAAGCCGGCGAAGTTCTTTGAGGAGATCACCGACTTGCGCGCGATGTAGGGGAAATTGCCAGGCAGCTGAGCCCAGAAGGCCGGCTCGCAATTGAGATCCTCGCGCGTCCAGATCACCGAGCGATCGGTCAACGCGGCGCCGACCGCGGTCACGGTGGCGGCAACCTCGGCAACCGTGCGACCGAGGCACATCACCGACATGTGGTGCTCGCCGTAAATCGCCTCGGACGCCAGGAGTTCGTCACGGGCTTCGTCGAGATGCTCGGCGATGATGGAGCCGGCCTCGTCCGACATGTCGACCTGCCGGGCGACGCGGTCGATCTGCTTGGCCGCCTCGGGGCGGTCGACGATGGCGAAACTCTGCGTCGCGATGAACTCGTGCGGCACGCGCAGCAGATTGTCGAAGGAGCCCGGTCCGGTCTGCGCCGGATACTCGCGGATCGACACCATGGCGCCGAAGCGGGTGTCCTCGGGCCCGGCGCCACGGATTTCGATTGCGTTCTTGCCGAAGAAGATCCGCTTCATCGACAGCGCATCCGCGAGCGCCATGCGTGGCAAGTGCATTGGGCGGGGGATGCCACCATTGACGAGCTGAACCAGGAATTCCAGCGGTTCCGAGTGCCAAACGCCGCAGCGGCGTACGACGCCGAGTTGGCGCGCTCCATAGGCGGCGAGATTCTCGCGCACCGCGGTCGAGGCGTCGTGCAACTCGCTCAAGGCCGTCTGCGACGCCACAGATTCGCCGGCGGCGTCCTTGCGTCCAAGCAGCTTCGTCAACATCGCGTCGAACGTGCCGGCCTGACCCTGCAGCGGCCGACGCACGATAGTCAGATAGAGATCATTGACGAACATCCGCCGCTGCGACAGCGCCGCGTCATAGCGCTCGTCGATCTCGCGGCACAGCGCATTGTCGAAGCTCGACGCGATCCGCGGCTGCACCTCGCGGCGGATGATATGGCTGACGAGCGCGAAGCGTGAATTCGCCAGCGTGCGGACGAGGTCGTTGCGCGCCAACAGGCGGGAGTTGATCTCGCTGATGTCGGCGGTCTCGAAGGAATAGCCCTCGCACTTCAGGACCGTCATGACGAGACCGTCGCGGGTCTTGATGACGTGATCGTCGACATGGCGGGTATAGGGGATGTGGCTGGCCACAGGACGCTCCCGGCGCGAGACCGCGCCGAAGGTCAGCTCATCGAGAAGCGCCTTTGCCACCATGCCTTCGCCTCACGCGCAATAGCTGTCGGCGGCCCAGAAGGCGCGCGAGCGGGGTGGGCATCTTGTCGATTTGACGAACAGGATTTCGAAGATGCGATCATCGCGCAGCGTCAATATGTAGCCGAACAGATGCAGCGGGATCGCGACCAGCAGCAGGAACAAATTGTGGGAGATCAGAAAGCAGACCGACGAGACCACGCCGTTGAACATGAAATACATGTACGGCACGCCCATCAGCGTCGGCGCGCGTGTGAGTGCTTTGACCAGCGGGCTGATATGCGGCTCTTCGAGGTGCTGGCTGTTCATTGACCGACCGCCGACTGGAAGAACTGAACGATCTGCGCCGAACCGAACACCAGCACGATGCCGAAGATCACACTGCCGGCGATGCCCCAGGTCAGCCGGCCCGACCAGGCGAAGAAGCCGCAGGCGATGACGGCAAGCGTCGCCAGCGCGGTGGCGATCGGGCCGGTCAGCGCCTGCACGAGGGTGGTCAGCGTCGACTGCACCGGCTGCAGTGTGCCGCCCGACTGTGCGGCGGCGCCGGCGGTCATCAGGAGCAACATGGCTCCGGTGAGGTAAGGAAGGCGTCTCGACGGCTGCTTCATCTACGGTCTCCTCAGTCGACATGCATCACGAAGCCGTCGCTCCATTGTGTCTTGGCGCGTGGCTTCGCAGGCTCCGAGGCTGCCGCTGGTGAAGCGCCGCCGGAGAGAGGTTGGATGATGTCGGCAGCGGCCGACGCGACCCGCGCGGCGCCGACTGTCGCGGCCGCGGCGGGGTCTGGCCATGTGTAGAAGTCGTTCATGACGTCGGCGACGAAACGCACGGTCTCGGGATAAGGCGGAACACCGCGGCTTTTTTGCACGGCGGCCTCACCGGCGTTGTAGGCGGCGAGAATGAAGAACGGATTCCGGTAGCGCTCGTGCAGCGCGCGCAGAAAGCGGACGCCGCCGCGTACATTGCCTACCGGGTCGCACAGATCGACATCGAAACGCTGCGCCGTCTCGGGCATCAACTGCATCAGGCCATACGCGCCCTTTTCCGATAGCGCCGTCGACAGATAGCGGCTCTCGATCTTGGCGACCGACAGGACGAAGTCCGGATAGAACTTCTCCTCTGTGGCGATCCTCACGATCAGCGCCCTCGCGGCATCGGATGCGAGGTCCGTGGCAGGCGCACAGGGAGATGCCGCGCCCTTCTGACCCTGGAGTATCTCGACCGGTTGCGCCGGCGCTTCGATCGGGACGACGCGGCCGGAACTGTCGACGGTGGCGAGCGTCGTAGGCGCTCCGCTCTGCGCGCTGGCCCCTGCCATCCCGGTCGTCAGGAGCGTTCCGATCGTCAAGCCGCGAATCCACATGCCCTGCCCTCAAATCAATTCGTCATGGACAATATATTGAATGTTGATACGATGGCAACACGACTGGCGACGGGTTTTCCTAGAGGACCGAAAAGGAGGGCGGATGAAGCGGCCTCAGTGGTTGGCAATGGCGATAATTGTCACCGGCGGCGCGCTTGGGCCCGGCGGAGCCGGGGCGCAGGATGCCTCATTTGGCTGCAAGGTACTCCTTTGCGCCGCTGCCACGGCGCCCAGCTGGTCGGGCATTCCCTATTGCGTGCCGGTCATGCAGCAGCTCTTCCGGTCGCTCGCGCGCGGCGGGTCCTGGCCGACCTGCCCGGAAGGCAATGCCGGGCGCCTTGGCTTTGAGCCCTATTTCCCCTGCCCGACCGGCACGACGCCCATGCAACGAACCGGCGGCGATTCCGACGCGCTCGTGCCGGCGCCGAACGGTGATCTTTGCGCCGACACCTCCAAACCGCGGCGCGGTTGCCATAGTGGTGACGATGGGTCGTGTGAGACCACCTATCCCACGACACCACGGCAGGCTCGCACCGAGCCCAATTATGTCGACATCTCCACGGCGAACGGCGCGCAGCGCTTTTATTTCTCGCTGAGGGGATACTGAGATGCGCCGCGTCCGCGTCGCGCTCCTCGTGCTGGCAGCCGCGGTATCGCCCGTGGCGGCGCAGTCCGCCGCGCCGGGCTGGTTTGCCGTCCCAGGCAACGCTGTCTACCAGACCGGCGACAGCTGGACGGACGGCGGCGTGATCTATCGCCTCTACGGGGTTCAGTCCTGCCTTCGCGGCACCATCGTCACCAATGCGCATGGCGTGAAGCGTGATTGCGGCGAGGCCTCGCTCGCGATGCTGATCGCGCTGACGCGGGACCTGAAGCCACAATGCTACCAGGCGGCTGCCCTGCCGGAGGCGCGCACGGTCTTCGTGTTCTGCATCGCGCAACCACTGAGCGGAGCAGGCGCCGGCTCACGGATCGATCTCGGCACCGCGCTGATTTCGACCGGCTACGGCTTCGCGGCGCTGACACCCGACGGCAAGCCGGTCCACCCGCCCTACTTCGTCGCGCAGCTCGTGGCGCAACGCGGACACGCCGGGCTGTGGGCCTTCGCCGACCTGCCCGAACCGAACGCCATCATCCTGCGCGCGCTCCGGGCGGATCGATCGGCTACGACGCCGTCGCAGCCAACAGCCTCGAGCGCCCCGGACACGCCAGGGATCGCGCCGCCATGACCAACGCCACCACCAGCCGAGGGAGCCTTGCCCATGAGAACCACCAACCTCTTCATCCTTCGCGGCCATGTCGGACAGGCACCGAAGGCCTTTGGCAAGACCGCCAAGGTCAATGTCGCGACCGATCGCGTCTGGACCGACAGCAAGGGCGAGCGAAAGGAAGAGACCGACTGGGTGACGATCAGCCTGCTGAACGAAAAGGTCGCCCAATGGGCGCTGACCCATGTCGTCAAAGGCGACGCCGTCTACGCGGAGTGCCGCATCGCCGACGGCTCTTACAAGGATAAGGCCGGCGAGACAGTCTACACCACCGACGTCATCGCCAATGCCTTCCACAAGCTCGACCTGGGCAACCGTGATGACGCGGGGGCGTAACCGCGGCGCCAGAACGGGGACCATCGTCATGGTCGCCACGCTTGCCGCGACCACATTGGCCGGCGCGCAATCGCCGGAACGATCCGGCCTTTACTCGCCAGGTAGCGCGCTGCAATCGCCACCGCTGCGCGTCGAGGTTCTCGACGGGACGCGCTTTCGCGATATCGAGACGCAGGCTGTCTATCGGCTCTACGGCATCGACACCTGTGCGCCAGGGCAGGCCGCTCATCTTGGCCGTCAGCCCTGGCCGTGCGGCACCGTGGCGGCGGCTTGGCTGGTCTCGGCAACGCTCAACAAATGGGTTGCCTGCAACATTCTTCGCGATGAGCAGGGCGAGCACCTCGCGCGCTGCGCCTCGGCGGATCACGCCGATATCGGCGCCGACATGATCCGCGACGGCATTGCGATGACCCTGCCGCCAAGCGAGCAGGATCCCGCGATCCGCGCTTATGTGTCGGCCGAGAGGGACGCGCGCAAAGCCTATCGGGGCATCTGGGCCAGCACGTTCCAGATGCCCTGGGAGTACCGGACCAGCGATCGGCGGCGTGCGATCGCGAAGAAAGGCGCCGAGGCCGCGCCATGAACGTCGCGGCCTATCTCGCGCCCGGGCTTCTGGCGCTCGCCCTGGCGGCTTGCGCCGCCCCGACGTCGCCGGTTGTCGAGGCGTTGCCTCCGCCATCGCGCGACACGCTCTACGAGCCAGACCGCGTTCAGCCCGGGCGCCTCGAATACGCTCCCGATCGGACGACGTTCGCCCCGATCCTGACCGAACGCTTCTCCTATCCGACGCAGGCCCAGGCCAACGACGCCTATCGCCGGCTGCTTGGCGACGACCCGATCCCGCCGTCGCGCGCGACCTCTGTCTGGCTCTTCGGCTGCAAGCCCGGAGCGCTCGATGCCCAGACCGCGCGCGTCAGCCGCTACCGGGGACCCGTCGTGCATTGCGCCACAGATTTTCTCGATGCCGGGGGCAGACGTCTCAGGCGCGAGACCGCGAATTTCTATCATTACCGCTCTGTCTGGAACATGCAGCCGGTCGATCCGCCGCGAACCCTTGTCCCCTGGCGCGGCGGTGAGCGCTCGCCGAAAGATGCGTGGCGCTGGGTCCCGGGCCGCGATCGATACGAATAGCGCGGCGGGGGCTTTCCACGGGTGCGACATTGGTTCAGTATACTAGATGTTGTTGAAGGAATGGGCGCCTGCGTTCCACGGCATATCGCGCGACGATTGCCAGCGATCACCGCTGCATGGATGTCTCTTGTGATCCCGGCCCTCGTCCACGCCCAGGCGCTCACCGCAGATCCAGGAGCGTGGCGTCCGATGTCCTATGCCGATCTCCAGCAGGCGACGGCGGACACCGCCACCTATGCCGACATCTGGAAGGACGCCATCGAGGACAACAACCGCGCCTATCTCGCGCGCGGCGACACGCGCTACGCAAGCGCCAACGCCCCGGCGACCGAGGCGCATTTCGTCATTTGGAGCGCCAGGAAGGCGGTCGTGCTCAGCATCCTGAACACGGCGACCGGCTGCACGCTGAAAGAGGTCCAGGCGTCGGCGCGCGCCACGATAAAACTCTGTCCGCTGCGGATCGCCATCTATGAAGGCATTCAGGTTCGCACCCTCGACGGGGGTAACGCCTGCTTCCTCGAGCTCGCGCCGGCCGCGGCGGGCGCACCCGTGGACCCCGCCCGAACCGTCGCCTACGCTGCCTATGATGTCGCGACGAAGACGGTGAAGACCGGCCTCGTCATCGACCATCAGGCCGTCGACGGCTGCTCGAACAACATCCCGCTGGGCGCGCCATGATCAAACGGCTGCGCGCCCGCCATCATCCCATGTCCGCTGACGGCGCGGTCAAGGCGACCCCTTGCGGGGCGCGGCTTGCGCCGCGGCCCGGACCGCCCCTGCGGCCATGCCATGCTGGCCGGCCATCTCAGCATCAGGAGGCTTCGATGCGTTCCTTTCTCGTCATCGCACTTGTCGGGCTTACCACCCTCTCAACGGCCGCCGTTGCGCAGGACCAGGGCTCCGGGGCCTGGCAGCCGATGACGTTCCACAATTTCCAGACGCTATCGAAAACCGACACCCTGCAGACGCTCGTCTGGCCGGACGTGATCCGCGAAGCGAATGCCTACGTCACCACCGAGCTCAAGCGACCGCTCAATGGCAAGAATGCCCTGGTGACGGCCCTGTCCTCGACCTATCGCGACGGGCCCCGCACGATCATTGTCAGCACCGCGCTCTCGCGCGATTGCGACAGCGGTGCGAACGACGCCGGCGCCGAGATCGAGCCATCGACCTGCCCGCTGCGCATCGTCACGATCGAGAACGGCAAGGTTCTCACCGTCAAGACGGCAACGGGCTGCTACGCGGATCACGCCGATCCGGCGATCCCGGCGAAGAACCGCAACGACAATTCCTTCACACGCTTCGATCCGGCAGCCGGCACGATCGCCTTCCGGACCAATGTCGGCGGCCGCGACGTGCCGGACTGCGCGCGGACCTATTCGATCAGATGACCACCAGGATCAGGAGGCGCTCATGCCCAGGCGAATTGCCGGATTGTTCACGACGCTCGCCTTCGTTCCAATGTTGCTCGCAGCCCTGTCGGGCCATGCGCTGGCGCAGAAGGGCCAATATTGCGAGCGCACCAACTATTCGGCCCAGGAGATCACCGACGCGGTGAGAAACTCCTCGCTGCGCGACGATCTCAAGGGGACGTCATGCTCGTTGGGCGGTCTCGGGCGTTTCGAATCGGGCGGCAACAAGGGCGTCTACAATGGCAGTTGCTGCACCGGAATCTTCCAGCTCAACAACGCCAATGTCCAGAAATATGCCGGCACGGATCGCGCCGGATACGGGTGCATGTCGCTGCAGGATCAGGTCGATGCCTGGGCCAGACTCACGAACGCCGGCTACAACTCGTCGGCCGTGAAACAGCTGGCCTCGATGTCGACCTTCGACGGCCAGAAGGTGGACGCCAGTCTCATCGCGGCGTGTATCCAGCTTGGCACCGGCAACTGCCAGAAGATGGTCGATTCGGGAAAGTGCTCCGGCTTCTCCGACATCAACGGGACCACGATTTGCGGCATGGCGAACAATGCCCGCGCCATGGCTGATCCCAACTGCAAGGACGGGCAGGGCGTGTGTGGCCCGTCCGGTCCCGGAGATTTCCCGACGTCGACGGGAATCGCGGCGAACCCACCGACGGCGAGCACCGCATCGATCATCGTCGCGCCGACCGACGTTTAACGGCGCGTCTCGAAGAGGTCAGGAGAGAGACCGCTGTGGTGGCCCGCGTTAATCAGGGCCCAGACCCGCGCATCGCCAGGCGCCCCGTTCACTCCGCGTATTCGCGACACCACGCCACCAGCGCATCGATCACGGGCTTCAGCCCGCGCGCCTTCGACGTGATCGCGTAGTCGACGCGTGGCGGGACCTCGGCGAAGACGGTGCGCGAGACGAGGCCATCCCTCTCCAACTCGCGGAGCTGCACGGTCAGCATGTGCTGGGTGATGCCCGGGATCGCCCGCCCCAGCTCCCCGAAGCGATGGACGCGCTGGTTGAGCAGCCACAGGATCTCCAGCTTCCACTTGCCTGACAGAACAGCGAAGGCGCGACGCATTTCGCTATTCAGCCGGTCGGGATCGGCGCCACCGCTGCATTCCATACTATGGTTTTCCATAGTTACCCTGACCTTCCCATCCTACTTGCCATTCTAACTATACCACGACATTTCTACTGCTTGCGCGTGGTTTGCAAGGAAACAGGCATGTTCAATGACGAGACGACGATCCATCCCGCGCTTCATCATGTCGGTTTGACCACCGGCGACATGGCCCGCTTGGCCGACTGGTACGCCAAGGTGCTGGGCATGCGCCTCGTCTTTCGGTCGGAAAACCCGATCGGCGCCAAGGAGGGAGATTTGCGTCCCCGGGCGGCCTGGCTCACCAATGACGCCGCCAATCACCGGATTGCTGTGGTCGAACTGCCGGGCCTTGTTTTCGATGCCGAGCGCGGCAAGCACCAGCGGCTCCAGTACGTCGCCTTCGCCTATCGCACGCTCGATGAACTGCTCGGAACCTACAAGCGGCTGAAGACGCTCGGCATCCTGCCATTGCTATCGGTCGATGAACGCGCGCAGACGGCGTTCTATTACGAAGATCCCGACCGCAACAGCATCGAGCTGAACGTCAGCAACTATGGCGAGTTCGGCGAGAACTGGACGTCGATCGAGCACATGCAGACTTCGCCGGATTTCGCCAGGCGTCCACTCGGCGTCGATGTCGATCCCGACAAGCTCGTGGCCGCGCGCGAGGCTGGCGGCAGCCCCTGGGAACTGCACAAGCGCGCCTGGCGGCACGAGTTCGCCCCGGCCGAACCGTACAACCCGATGGTCCTGCTATTACAAGTGCGTCCGTAAGCGGTCCATCCGAACCGATCCGCCGAGTCCAATATTATCGTTATGGCGGTCCCGAGGAGATGCGCTTGGAGAGCCATGTCCTGCCGCTGCCCGGCCGTGGTGAGATGCGGGTTCGCGTTCACGCAGCCTCGGTCAACGAGATCGACTGGAAAATCCGGCAAGGCTATCTGAAGCTGATCACCGGCTGGCGTTTCCCGCGCGGCATGGGAATGGATTTCGCCGGCACCGTCGAACAGGTCGGCGCCGGCGTTTCCGGTTTCGCGATCGGCGATGCGGTGATGGGAATGGCGCCGCTGCGCTCGCCCGGCGCGTTCAGCGAGGCGATGATCGCGCGGGAGAGCCAGACGCTGCTCAAGCCGGCCTCGCTTTCGTTCGAGGACGCCGCCGCCTTGCCGACAGTCGGCGTCACGGCCTGGCGCGGGCTGATCGGCTACGCTGACATTCGCCCCGGCCTATCCGTCTTCATCAACGGCGCTATGGGCGGCGTCGGCCAGGCTGCGGCGCAGATCGCCAGCGCCAAGGGAGCCTCGGTGATCGCCGGGCGCGTCGGGCCGGACGACATCGACGCCGCCGTGGCGGCGGGGATCGATCCGGCGATCAGCTACAAGGCGCCGATCCCGCGCGAGCTGCACCACCGCTTCGACATCGTGTTCGACTGTCACGGGAGCCTGACGCCGGCTGAGGGCGATCTGCTCGCCAGGCCCCGCGGCGTGATCCTCGATGTTAACCCGTCGTGGCATAAGCGCTTGCTCGCGATCGCGTCGCGGCGGCGCAATATGGTGTTTGGCAGTCTGAAGGCCAAGGATATCCAGCATGCCGTCGATCTTGCCGCTACCGGCCGGCTCCGCATCCCGATCGGGCGGACCATCCCCCTCGGCGAGACCATCGCCCGGATCGCGGCGATGGAAGCGGGCAAAGGGGGCAAGGGCAAGACCGTAATCGTCATGGCATGACGACCAAGTCTAGACGTTAGATTCAGGAGGCTATGTTGCGCCAGGTAACTAAAATTAGCCAAGCATCTTGTGGATCCTGAGGATTTGACGTGGCGTAAGCATTGGCGAGATTCAGTTCATCTCGGAGGGATCCGGCAGAATATTTTTCCGGAATGCAGCGAGCTGCTCTTCAGTCGCGTCGCACAGATCGCCGCCACGATAGTGTGCGTAAACCAATGCCCAAAAGACCACCTCGTCCGCCCTGCCGGCAAAGAGGGCCTTCTGCAACGTCCGTCCGATCAGCGCAACGGCGCGGGGCGGCTCGTAGCGAGAATGCAGTTCACTCGCGATGAGCTTCGTATCGGCGGTTCGGATCACGGCGCACCTCCTGATCTAAGAGAGTTGGGTTATGCCGCCGAAGGCAGTGATCCGGGGTCAGGGAGAACCGAGCCTTCGCAATGCCGCGCCTGCTGGATCGTCGTGAGGGTTTCCCGGTTGAATGACATGCGCAGCGCCACGACCTCGTCGCGGCCGATGCGCTTGGGAAAGCCGAGAGGGCGCACGAAGAACCGCAGCTGCATCGCGATCACCATCAGCCGCCAATCGATTGCCACGGTGACGGTATCCACGCGATGCGCCATGCCCCATTCGACCACGCCTTGCGCCAGCTCGAGGAATGGTCCGTTTGCGCTGGGGCGGAGCTCGCGATGACGGGGTGCCACGCAAAAGCGTGTCCATTCGAAGACGCGCGGTCCCCGCGGCGGCTTGCTGCGGCAAAGATCCGTCAGGACGTCGCTGAGCAGATGCGGGCGTGTCGTCGGAAGCAGCCGCTGGTAGCCGACGATCTCGTCGTCGCGCAGGCAGACCTGATGAATCGCATGCGCGTCGTCGAAGCGGTCCCGTTCCAGGCCGTCGGGCTGCCGCAGATCAGTCCAGCCCTTTTCTTCGACGAAGATGGCATGCCGGAAGCGGAAGACGCGCTCCATCAGATCGCCATGCCGCGCGATCTCGGAGCCAGGGATGAGCAAAAGCATCGGAAATTCCTCGGCTTGTTGTGTAACGAGCCGAGGAGTTCATGAATCAAGCGCGGCGGGTATGGTTAGAAATCACCATTGCGCACTGGCGCCGCGATCATTCGTGACGGCTGTCGGGTAACCGAGTCGTGCCGTTCCCACTGTGGTGTGCAGGCGCGACCCGAAGCTGATAGCCGCGCCGAAGCTTGCGATCCAGCCACGTCCCAAGCGCCATGCGCGCACCTTCGCGCTGCGCGTAGAGTTCCGTGCGGCGTTGCCCAAAGCTCCCGATCCGCCCCCATTCGCGCACCATCGCCGTCTCCCCGAATAACGTCGGCTCGATCGACAGCACATAGTAACGCGCCATGTTCTGCGACGCGTCGATACGGTCGAGCACGAGCACCTGAAGCATTGATGGCGAGGGCCGATGATCGTCTAGCATGATGCACAGTCCCACGCGCGCGTGCGCATGGTCCAACGCAATGATTGAATCAGTTGCCCGTGATCGATTCGTTTTGGTGATGACGGCCGGCTCGGATCAGCCGACGTGACAGCCAGCAGGCTGCGGAGGCAGGTCACGGCCCGCTTCTGACAGAGTTCTGCGAGCCCGGCACCCGGGGCTTCCACTGTGAGCCACCCCGCTCTCAATCAGCGCAATTCCTTGGTCTCGGCCATGGCCTTCTGCGATCAACCCGCCAGGGGTCCGCTATGCGCGCATGCGGCCTCTGCGGCTTCGCCTGCGAGGTGATCGCGGCCGTGATCCGGACGCTTCGGGCGCCTGTCGAGCGGGGATGGTCCCCGCCGCAAGACGGGAGCCGAAACAATGTCGCAGAACCTCACCCTTGCTCAAGACCACGCCTGGAGCCTCGCCAAGACCCTGATGGTCTGCATCACGCTCTTCAAGTCCGACGGCGGCTATGGCGTTCTCCCCTCGGACGAATTCGAGGGCGATCCTGCCTCGGTCATT
>NZ_JBAFWT010000018.1:0-101683 GCF_043195195.1 Roseixanthobacter psychrophilus | reverse complement strand
ATTGGTATTGTTCGCGTTGTAGTCGAATATGATGTTGCCCTTCAGGGTGTCGGTGTTGCCCAGAATGGTGCCGCCGCTGTTGGTGATGCCGGCGTAGGTGCTGGTGCCGTTGAGGACGAGCGTGCCGGTGCCCAGAAGGCTGAGCATGGTGCCGCTGATCGCGCCCGTGAGGGTGAGAGTGGTGCCGCTGTCGAGCTGGAAACCGCCGCCCGGAACACCGCCAAGGGTGACGGCGCGTGCGGTGGTCATGCTCTGGGTCACCCAGAGGTGTCCGTTCTCGGAGAGCTCCAGCCGCGCACCCGCGGCACCCAGCTTGTCGTCGGATGCAATCTGCAGCGTGCCGGCGCGCACCGCCGTTCCGCCCGTGGCGGTGTTGGTCCCGGTGAGGTTCACGATCCCGCCGCCGGACTTGATGAAAGTGCCGTTGCCGCTGATGGTGCCGTTATACACCAGCGGATGAAGCGCGGCGGAGAGCCCGCCCGAGCCGACGATGTTGAGGTTCCGGGTCATCGTGAGATTGGGAGCGGCATCGGCCGTCGTGCCGACGATGCCGCCGTTCTGCAGCGTGATGGCCTGTCCGGCCGCTCCAAGATTGGCGTCGGTGGTGAAGAGCGCCTGTGCGTTGCTGCCGATGACGCGCAGACCGCCGGTGAAGGTGTTGTTCGCCGCCAGAATGACGGTGTTGCTGTTGATGTCCAACTGGCCGGAGCCGCTGATGACGCCGCTGACGGTCGCGATGCTGTTGTTCGGCGTGGTGCCGCCGGTCGAAGCGATGCCGCCGAAGCCGGTGACCGTGATCGCCTTGTTGAACGCGGTTGCTCCGGTTCCAAGCATCAGCGTGCCGCCGTTGAGACCGAGCGTCGACGACGCGCCGAAATTGTTGGCGGTGGTAACGACGAGGGTCCCCCCGCCCGTGACCGAGGTGGCGCCCGCAATCGTGCTGGTTGCGCTCAGAGCGAGCTTGCCTGTGCCGCTGACGGTCACCGAGCCGGCGCCGGTGATCGCACTGGCATAGGTGCCATCGAAATACTGATCGAAGATCAGCGCCGCATTATTCTGTATGTTCCCGGCGAGGCTCTTGCTGTTGCCCTGCAATGTCCCTGCCTGCACCTCGAATTCCGCGGCGCCCGCAACCTGTGACTTGAAGTTGCTTTCTCCCATCAGGGTCAGCTTGCCGGCGCCGGTTTTGACGACGTTACCAAGCCCCGGAGTTGTTCCGGTGCCCCCGATGTTGCCGGTGAACGTGCCGTCCGTGGCTTGAGCGAAGACCACCTTGCGGGAATTGGTATTGGAGGCGTCGCTGTCGAACCGGATGGCACGCCCGAGCGTGGCGGCATCGCCCTGAAGGGTGCCGCCATAGTTCGCGAAGCCCTGGTGCGCGTTCGAGCCGGTTACGACGAGCGTGCCCTGACCGGTCTGGTTGACCACACCGCCGGTGATCGCGCCGCTTAGGCCGAGGGTTGTTCCCGCCCCCAGTTCGAACCCGCCTCCGCCCGTCCCGACATTGATTGCCCGTCCGGTCGTGAAGGACTGGGCAGCCAGGAGGCGTCCGTTGTTGGAGAAGTCCAGCGTGCCACCGAGATCTCCGAGCCGTGCGTCGGAGTCGATCTTCAGTGCACCGCCCTGGATCAGGGTTCCGCCGGAATAGGTGTTGGTGCCGCTGAGTTCGACGACATTTGCACCGCTGACGATAAGCGCCCCGGTGCCACCGATGGCGCCCCTCCAGTCCACGGCGTGTTGCGCGCCGGTAATGCCGCCGGTTCCGGAGACGGTCAGGTTGCGATTTGTCACGAAATTCGCCGCAGCATTCGCCGCAGCGCCTACCAAGCCGCCGCTGGTCAGAGTGACCGCCCCACCGGCGGCTCCGAGATTGGCATCGGCGGTGAACAGCGCCGTGCCGCCGGTGACGTTCAGGCCGCCGGTGAAGGTGTTGTTGGCCGCCAGAGCGACGGTGCCGGTATTGATGTCCAGCGCCCCGGCGCCGCTGATGACGCCGCTCACGGTCGCAATGCCGCCGCTCGAGCCGAGGCTGCCCCGGTTCGTGAGCGAGATGGCGTTGTTGAGAGCTACCCCGCCGCCAATCAGCAGCGCGCCGTTGTCGAGAGCGACGGTGCTCGCCGCTGCGATCGTGTTGGCGGCGGTGACTTCGAGCGTTCCGTTGCCGGTCACCGACGTGAGGCCCGTATAGGTGTTGGCGCCGGTGAGGGAGAGCTTGCCCCCGGTGACCGTCAGCGCGCCGTTACCGGACATGATCCCCGCATAGGTCCCGGCAGCGGTCTGATCGAACACCACGCTGGCAGTGTTGACGATGCCCCCCTTGAGGCTGGTCGAATTGCCGCGCAGCACGCCGCCGCTCACCGTGGTGCCGCCGGTATAGCTGTTGGCGCCGGTGAGGGTGAGGGTGCCCGCGCCGGCCTTCACCAGCCCCCAGCTGCCGGCATTGGCGCCGGTGCCGCCGAGACCAGTCTGATCGGTGATGGCGTCGGAAATGGTCTGCGTTTCGCCCGCAGCGGAGGAGAGATTGAGCGTGCCGTTTCCGGCGAGGAACAGACCGGCGCCGGCGGCACCGCCATTCCCGCCAGCGGCACCGCTGATCCCGCCGGCTCCCGCCCTGCTGCTGCCGCCCGTTCCGCCCGCAACAGTATTGTCCGAAACTGTCAGCGTGCCGGTGACGGAGAGCGTGCCGCCATTCTGAACGAAGATGGCACCGCCCATTCCCGCGCCGCCGCCACCACCACCATTATACCATGTATAGCCGCTGGTAGGAGGCCTGCCCGCGCCGCCGTTACCCCCAAGAAATCCGCCGGTGCCAATGTTCGCATCCAGGGAGCCGCCGCCGCCGCCGCCGAACCCGCCATTGCCACCTTTTGCCCGACTTCCACTGCCCCCGCCGCCAGCGCCCCACTGGCCATTGCCGCCATTCCCGTCGCCGCCCCCGATGGGGCCGCCCTGCCCAACGCTGCCGCCTGTGGAGGCCTGCCCGTTGCCTGCATTGGGGCCGCTGCCGCCACCTCCACCGCCCTGGGAGGTGGTGTCTCTACCATCAATGACACCAACGCCGCCGTTGCCGCCGACGGCACTGTTGTTCTTCAGGATCACGTTGCTGAGGGTCACGTTTGCGGCCGCGCCGACAAACAGTCCGGCGCCCGTGCCAGCCCCGCCACCGCCGCCCCCGCCGCCGTTTCCGCCACTTGTTCCCTTGGTGGTCAGGTTGGACAGATCGAGATTCTGAATCGTCACCGTGCCGGACTGGACATAGAGGCCGTTGGCGTTCGTCCCCTCCTTGCCGAGGAGCTTGTGGCCGTTGCCGTTGATGGTGATGTTGGTGGTGATGGCGCCGGCCTTGCCCTTCGCGCTGAGCTCGATATCCGCCTTGAAGGTGATCGTGTCGCCGTTGGCCGCCTTTGCGACGGCGTCGGCAAGCTGGGCCTCGTTGGCGACATCGAAATTCGCCGCCCCCGCAGGCGTCGCGGCAACGCCGAGCCCCAGAGCCAGCAGCAGCGCGGGCAGCGTGCGGACAAGGCCGGAGGAGAGGCACGTCTGGCCGAGCCAAGCCTGCGTGCGCAGGCGGTGGCGATGGTCGGGAGCAACAGAAACGGACATCAGCATATTCCCATGAACCTGTGAAAGACGAGGCGCAGCCTTCCTCTGTCCGAAGCGGGCAGGGCGCGGGCCTGCGATCGCGGCGACGGCCTGCGCCCCGCGGTTGAATGAACGGAGAGGATGAGGGCCAGCGCCGCCGATCCGGCCTGGCGTCTCAGACTGATCTAGCGATCAGCGCCGGCTCGCGAGCGCGAGCGGTCGGCGACACCGGATGCGCCGCGTTCAGAGCAGGACATGCACGAGGCGTCTTCGCCCTGGCCCTTGCGTGATGCGGCCCGCTTGTGGCGGCCGCCACGGCCAAGCCCGGCCACATCCAAAGTTTATGATCATCCCCCACCTCATTCCCGCCAACAGTGGCCGCCTCAAGTTGAAAACCGACAATCCACATTCACAATCGCAAGCGGCAATGCACAGCCGACGTGCAATGGATTGACACAACTTGAGCCGCGCCGATCTCTCCGCATCCTCCAGAGCAGAGCCAGGCACAGGCCATGCCGGAATTCTCCGGTTGCTGAACGCTTATTCTGGCAAGCCGGTGCTAATTCCGTGAGGTCACCGATAGCAGGCGATTGTTTGCGGATTATTTGAAAACGGGCAATTGCTGTGTCCCGGATGGGAGCGCACGTGTGTAAAGGTATTATATGCCCATCGGGGCCATCCGGAGCCCGACACGTCCGGCCTCCCGCCCGAGAGCCGATTGGACAAGCAGGCTTCCTGCACGGCCAGATCGTTTGGTTGTTCCGATGCCTCATCGTAGCCTTTGGCTGGCACTGGGAATGACCGAGCAGACGACTGGAAGAGGCCACCGGACGCAGTTTATTTGCCGGCAATTTCCGGATGATCGCGGCTATGTGTCGGGCAATTGTTTGTCTGTTATTTGAAAGTGGCCATAATTACGTATGGTTACTTCGCGGTGTCACACGCGACCGTCGAGCGATGTGAGGAAGGCGCCCCGCACGTCTTCCTCCTGCTGGGGAGCGCCGCGTTGACCGGGCAGGTGGGGACGAGTTCAGATGGAACACGCAATGGCGCAACCAGAAGGCCTGGTGTTCGGCGATGTCATATTGGATCGCAGCTGCCTGTTTGCTCATCGCGACGGCAAGCAGGTACGGTTCACCCGGAGTGAGCGATCGCTCCTTCTGGCCTTGTCCCGGAACCCGCATCGCCTGATGCGGCGCAGCCAATTGCTCGACGTGGTCGCGTCTGCGGACTCCGATACCTCGGATCGCAACGTCGATTTTCTCATCAACCGGTTGCGGTCAAAGCTGGGCGACAGTGCGAGAGCCCCCAAATATATCGCCACGCAGTATGGCGAAGGCTATGTCTGGATCGCCACCCAATTGCCGCCAGCGACCCCGAAGCTTGGTCTCGCATCGGCGCTCAAGCTTCTGGCAATTGTCGCTGTCGTTCCGCGACGCGATCAGGGGCTGGCCAAGCACGCGGACGTCATCGCCGGACAGATGCGCGACGCGATCGCAGGCAAGGTTGGAGCGGGCCAGACGGTGATCGTCGCGGGGAGTGAAGAGGGCGCAGGAACGCGATACGTCCTGCAGGTCAGCCTTCAGGACAGCGGCGCGCGCCTGGATTGCACGGCCACCCTTCGGGAGATGTCGTCACGGCGCATCATCCGGGCTTCTCGTCTTGAATGCGCCGGCGCGGCCTTGCTCCCGCCGGAGATCGAACGCGCTTCGAAAGGCGTCATCGAGGCGTTGCAGGGAAGTCTGGCGGAGGCCTCGGAAGGGTTGGGTACGCCCACCGACCAGCCGCTCGAAATCCGCTTTCGCAAGGCAACGACACTGTTGTCGGCCTCCAATCCGAAATGGCTGGAGAAGGGCCTGCAACTGCGCGACGCGCGGGAGCAGAACCCGGCCAGTGCCGACATCGCCCTGCAGTGGGGCTTGCATCTGTTCGCGCGCCTCGTCCTCACCAATCCCTTCACCGGCATCAGCCGTGGCGAGCGCGACGAGCTGGAGAGCGAGATCGAGGCGACAGCCCTGGAGTGCCTGCCGCTCATCGAGAGCAATCCCCTGCTGATGCTGGCCGCCGCCAAGCTTCTCTATTTCGTGGATCGCGGCCATCTGGAACTGGCCGAGGATCTCGCCGATCGCGCTTTTGCCCGCACGGCGGACTTTGCCGCCGCCTTGCCGCTGCTCGGGCAACTCCGGCAGGCGCGCGGCGAGTATGCCGCTGCAGTGGCATTCTTCGATCGCGGCATCGAGATGGCCGATCCCGAATCCGAGTTCGAGCTGCACATGCGTGTGCTGAAGTGCATCGCATTGCTGGCAGCCGGCGACCGCGAGGCGCTCAAGGCGGCGGCGTTCGCCTATGACAGCCCGCATTCGCCGCCGGATCTCAGTGTGATGGTCGCCGCGCTGGTCACGCCAGCCAGCCAACACCTGCCGAAGGCCGTCACCGATGTGCTGATCGCGGCCGGTCGCGAAGGGGCCCGCAACGCGATCGAATACACCTACATGACTTCGGTGCGCCATCTCACCTCGCTGCAGGCGCGCGCCAACATCATGCGCGGGCTCGTCGGCCGTATGACCGGGCTGCACGGTGCGGATGTCATTCCACCGTTTGTCCTGATGGCAACGGGCCTGATCGCGGCGACCTGAGGCCGCCGTCGCCGCGACATTTTTCCGTGCGCGTTTCGGGGGAAGGGCGCAATTGTGCGGCTTTCAAATATTGCGCAAACAATTGCCCGCTAGTGGTGACTTGACCGTCCGGCTCGCCCCGGCGTGACAAGGAGCGCTCGGCCCGTGGCCGCGTGGTCCGTCGACCTTTTTCAGAATCGGGGGACCTCGATGCCTGAGCCTCCCGGCTCCGCAATTCCCATCTTCCGCGCGAGCTTTTGGCCGGCCGGCGGGGACAGGGAGCGGCGATCGCTACGCGATGCCGGTGAACCGCGGCTGGCCTGCTTTATCTTCCCGGCACCTCTCGTCAAAGCGCACCGCCCGAGCCCCTCACCCCCCGCAAGCGGGCGACCTCTCCCCGGCGGGGAGAGGGGGGACCGGCGGGGGCGGGAAATGGAACCTGAGAGAGGGACCGCCCTCACGGCGGCGAGAGCGCTCCCCCTCTCCCCACCGGGGAGAGGGCCGGGGTGAGGGGGCACCCGCCCCACACCGCCCGCCTCTCGTCACAGCGCGGCGCCAGACCTGCATGCGCCGGATAAAAGCCCGCCGCAATCTTGACCGGTGGTGACCGTACCTCGATTGTTTTCTGGCCTGACCGCCCGCCCCACCCCCTGACGTGACCGCCACGTGTGCAGGCGATCACATTCCCGGAGACCGATGTCATGGCCATGTTCACCTCGTTCGTCGGCCGGGGGGCCCTGAGGCTCGCCGCCGCCCTTTTGTTGAGCGCCGCGGTGCTGCCGCTGCAGGCGCAGACCGTTCCCCTGACGCTTGGGGCGTTCCCGCCGGAAGACGTCATCCCGCTCGCCCCGGGCGGGACGGAGCGGGCGCTGGAGGATCTGCCGGCGGCGATTGAAAGCGTCCTGAAGCGTAGCGGCGTCCCGGGGGCGGCCGTTGCCGTGGTGCACGGCGGCAAGACGGTGTTCGCGCGCGGCTTCGGCGTTCGTGAACTTGGCAAGCCGGCCTTGATCGACACGGACACCGTCTTCCAACTGGCCTCCCTGTCCAAGCCGATCGCCGCCACCGTCGTCGCCACGCAGGTGACGGCAGGTGTGGTGAAATGGGACGACAAGGTGGCACAGCTCATGCCAGGCTTCGCGCTCAAGGACGCCTATGTCAGCGCCAATGTAACGGTGGGTGACGTCTTTGCGCATCGCTCCGGCCTGCCGTACGCTGCCGGTGACACGCTCGAGGACATCGGCTTCGACCGCACCGCGATCCTGGAGCGGTTGCGCCTGCTGCCGCTGGCACCGTTCCGTATCTCCTATGCCTATTCCAACTTCGGTCTCACCACCGGCGCCGAGGCGGTGGCGCGGGCCTCGGGCCAGTCGTGGGAGGACTTATCCCAGAAGGCGCTCTACGGACCGCTGGGCATGACGTCCACGAGCTCGCGGTATCAGGACCTGCTCCAGCGCGAGAACCGGGCGGTGCTGCACGCACTGGAAGCCGGACGTTTCGTGCCACTCTACCAGCGAGATCCCGACGCGCAGTCGCCGGCCGGCGGCGTGTCTTCCAACGTGACCGACATGGCCGAATGGATGAAGCTGGTGCTCGCCAACGGCCGCTACAATGGGCGGGACCTGATCGCGCCCGCAGCCCTGCTGCCGGCCTTGCGGGCGCAGGCCTTTAGTGCGCCTGCCCCCACCATCGGCGCGCGATCCAGCTTCTACGGTTTCGGCTTCAACGTTTCGGTGGACGCCAACGGGCGGCCGAACATGTCCCATTCCGGCGCCTTCGGGACTGGTGCGGGTACGCATGTCCGCTTCCTGCCGTCCGCCGACATCGCCATCGTGGTGTTGACCAACGGCGGCCCCGTGGGGGCGGCGGAGGCGATCGCCAGCCACTTCATGGACATCGTCCAGTATGGCGCGCCCACCCGCGACTGGTATGCGCTCTTCCATCCGCGGCTGTTGGCCTATTATGACCCGGCCGGGGATCTCGCGGGCAAGACGGCGCCGGCCAATCCGGCCAAGGCCCACCCGGCGGCCGATTATGTGGGCACTTATGACAATGCCTATTTCGGCCCGGCGCGGATTACGCAGGGCGCGAGCGGCCTGGTGCTGGCGCTCGGCCCCGGCAAGCTGTCCATGCCGCTGACCCATTGGGACGGAGACACGTTTGCGGTCGCCCCGCGCAGCGAGAATGCGCCGTATGGCTCGCTGTCGTCCGTGCGCTTCGTGGTGAAGGCCGGCAAGGCCGTCGCGCTCAGGATTGACTATCTCGACACCGAGGGCCTCGCCACATGGACGCGTGAGCGCGCCATGAACCGATGACGGGATAACCACGCACTGTTTCAGTGCTTCTATCCCGCCTACCTTACGAGCAACCACAGAAACTGCCGGGCCGACGCTCTGAGCTTGGTGATGGCTGCAGACGCCGTGTCGCCTGCACATCTAGTGGTGCCGCTTGGTGCCGAAGGCGGCCGAACATTTCGCTTACAGGCTCTCGCGGCTGCAAATGGCGTCGCTCATTCGCGCGCTCACGATGCAATGTCGGATGCGCTGGCGACTCTGGAGCTCAGTCGACTCGTTTTCCAACGTTCCCCCGAGTTGTGGCAGCGCTTCGTGCGGTTCGCCAACAAGGCAACCGTTGCGGACTTTGTCGACGCAGAGGATGGGTTCGTGCTCACCGAGTTCTTCGGTGGTCAAGCTTATCACACGGCGGTTGTCTGTGTTGGCCGCGATCCAGATCAAGCCAATGGGCGGCTTTGCTTGAACTTGGGCGAGGATATCGAGCGACTCGCTGCGATGAGCGGCTTCGCGCGACTCCAGCCTTGCCAGATATTCCGCTGCTATCGCGCCGAACGTATTCTCCGCCGCTACGGATGCCGCGACCTTATCGAGCTTGCGAACGGTTGAGGGATCCTCTCCGTTATGCAGCTTTTTTTTTGCTTCATCGCGCTTGAGGCGCGCATCGGCCAGCGATGTGGTGGGACAGGGGCCGAAGGAAAGCTGCTTCGGCTTGCCGGAGAACCTGTAGACCAGGCGCCAGATGCGGCTGCCGTTCGGGCTGACGAGCACATGCAAGCCGCCGCCGTCGAATAATTTGTAAGACTTGTCCTTCGGCTTGGCGTTGCGAAGCGCGAGGTCGGTGAGCGACATGTGTAGGCATCTCTTTTGTAGGCACGAGGCAGATGCCTACGAACATGCCTACAAATCGATGAGATGCAACGGCACGGAGAGATACGTCATGACCCCTTGAAAGGGGCTCAAGCCGTTGAATTTAAATGAATTTGAAGCTTTGTCAGACGCTCTGAGAAGAGCGAATGGTGCCCAGGAGAGGACTCGAACCTCCACGACCGTTAAGCCACTGGCACCTGAAGCCAGCGCGTCTACCAATTCCGCCACCTGGGCTCGAAGGCCTTGGCCGTCGAGAGGAGGCGAGACATAAGGGGGGAGGTCCCGCCTTGTCAACGCCTGCCAAGCCACCTTTCCAAGAAAGATTGCCGGATCACGGTCCGCCCGGTGGATAACTTCCGCCGGGCGGAAACCTCCTCAGCTGTTGGTGAAGTTGGGCGGGCGCTTCTCGGAGAAAGCGGCCATGCCTTCCTTCTGGTCGGCCAGGGCGAACTGGGCGTGAAACACCCGCCGTTCGAAGCGCATGCCCTCGGAAAGCGTGGTCTCATACGAGCGGTTGACGCTCTCCTTGGTCATCATGGCCACCGGCAGCGACATGGCGGCGATGGTGGCTGCGACCTTCAGCGCCTCGTCCACCAGATCGGCTGCCGGCACGACGCGCGAGACCAGCCCCGCCCGCTCCGCTTCGGCGGCATCCATCATCCGGCCGGTAAGGCACATTTCCATGGCCTTGGACTTGCCCACGAAGCGGGTCAGGCGCTGGGTGCCGCCGGCGCCGGGCATGACGCCGAGCTTGATTTCAGGCTGGCCGAACTTGGCGGTGTCCGCCGCCAGGATGAAATCGCAGCTCATGGCGAGCTCGCATCCCCCGCCCAGCGCAAAGCCCGCCACCGCCGCGATCACCGGCTTGCGGGCGCGCGAGAGGCGCTCCCAGGAGGTGATGAAATCGTCGAGATAGGTCGTGGGATAGGTGAAGTCCTTCATCTCCTTGATGTCGGCGCCGGCGGCGAAGGCCCGCTCCGAGCCCGTCAGGACGATGCAGCCGATCTCACGATCGGCCTCGAACAGGTCCACCGCCGTATTCAGCTCGCGAATGATCTGGGCATTGAGCGCGTTCAGCGCCTGCGGCCGGTTCAGACGGATCAGGCCGACGCGGCCGTGGATCTCCACCAGGATGGTCTCATACGCCATTTTCATCCTCCCTCGCGCGGGGCTTGAAGCGCACGCGGCGCCACTGCTTAACATCCCCGCGCAGGAGCCCCAATGCCCGGATCGACCCCGAGGCGTGGCGCATTTGGCCAGCACCAGCGCCGTCAGCGCTGGCAGGACGCGCAGAAGAAGGTGGATCGCGCACCTTGCACCATGCGCTGGACAGTGCCCTTGCAATGGCGCGTGGGGCATGGCTGCCCTTCGCGGTCATAGACACGGAAGGCGTGCTGGAAATACCCAAGCTCGCCATTGACCCGGCGATGATCGCGCAGGCTCGATCCGCCGGCCTGGATCGCCTCGCGCAGCACATCGCGGATCGCCGTCACCAGCCGCGCTCCCCTTGCTGTGGGGCCGCCCGCCTTGGTCGCCAATGAGGCGGCGAGGCGGCGCGGCGAGAGATTGGCCCGGTGCAGAGCCTCGCAGACATAGATATTCCCCAGCCCGGCAACGACCTTCTGGTCGAGCAGCGTCGCCTTCAGGCTGGAGCGCCGGCCGGCGCATACCCGCGCCAAATGCTCGGCATGGAACAAATTTCCTAGCGGCTCGGGCCCGAGGCTGCGCAGCAGCGGGTGACTCTCCAGGCGGTCGTAAGGCACCAGGAGCATTGCACCGAACCGGCGGGGATCATTGAAGGTGACCGTCGCGCCGGTGGAGAGATGCAGCACCACATGGTCGTGCGGCCCATCCTGCCCACGCGGATAATGGAAGCCGCCGGGACGAGACACATTAGGGCCGCCCTCGATGCGGATCGAGCCGGACATGCCGAGATGAACCACCAGGACTTCGCCGCCATCGAGATCGGCAAGGAGATATTTCGCACGCCGGCCGACCGCCTCCACGCGGCGACCGGCAAGGCGCTCGGCGAAGCTCTCGGGCAGAGGCCAACGCAGATCCGGCCGGCGCGCTTCCGCCGATTCGATCACGGCCCCCTGCAACACCGGCATCAGACCGCGGCGGACGGTTTCCACCTCGGGCAATTCAGGCATTTTTTCCTTTTCACTCCGCAGTGCCGGTTCTTCCGACCATCCGCCTCGATTCGTGACGCCGAGGTAAAGCTACCGCCGCGGCACGACGACGCAAGGTGCAATATCGTCCGCACACAGCTGCGGGACGTACCTCACTCGGCGACGCCGTGCAGGTTAAGACGCAGGGACGCGGGGATCGGCGGGGAAGACGCCCGGGCGGATCGGGCGGACGCAGTGGACACGCTGTCCCCGCCTTTTTCGGCGTCGCTTGGCGGCAGGGCGGGCGCGTCGAACTCCAGCTGTTCCAACCGCGCGCCGCGCTTGGCGATCTTGTCGGCGGAGATCAGGACCTTGGACACGTCCTCCCCCACCAGGCCAAAGTGTTTGGAAAGTTCACCCACTCGCTCGCGCAGGCGTCCCACGTCCGACACCAGGGCACCCACTTCGGCGCGGATGTGGTCCGCCTGCTCGCGCATGCGGGCATCCTTCGAGATCGCCTGCACCAGTTGGATCGCCAGCATCAGCAAGGAGGGCGACACCAGCACGACGCGCACGCGAAAGGCGCGCTGGATGATATCGTCGAAATTCTCGTTGATCTCGGCATAGACGGATTCAGACGGCACGAAGATCAAGGCGATGTCCTGCGTCTCCCCGGGCAGGAGATAGCGCTCCGCGACATCGTTGACATGCTTCATCATGTCCTGGGTCAGCCGCGCCGCCGCGAGCTTCTTGCTCTCCGCAGTTGGCGCCTCGCGGAAGGCGGTGACAGCCTCTAGGGGAAATTTGGAATCCACCAGCAGCGGGCGCGCGTCCCCTGGCAGGAAGATCGCACAGTCCGGCCGTTTGCCGTTTGAGAGGGTGTGCTGGAAGGCAAAGCTGTTCCGCGGCAGGCCGTCGGCAACGATGGCCTCCATCCGCGCTTGCCCGAAGGCGCCACGCGCCTGTTTGTTCGAGAGGGTCTCGCGCAACGAAATCACCTGGGAAGACAGGTCGCTCAAGCTCTTTTCGGCCTTTTCAACCATCACCAGCCGTTCCGCGAGCTTGGTCAGGCTCTCATGGGTCGCGCGCGCGGAGGTGTTGAAGCTTTCGCCGAGGCGATGGGAGGTCGAATCGAGTCGCTCTGAGACCGCGCGCGCCAATTCGCTCTGCCTCTGGGCGAGCACCTCGGCCATGGTCTGCACCCGGCCAGAAGTTTCGGCCTGAATGCGGACGAGATCGCGCAGCCGCGCTTCCATCTCGGTCGCGTGGGCGGCGGCGTCTTCCGCCTCGTCGGCGCGCTGCCGGGCGGTGCGGTGGGAGGCGAGGAGCATCAGGACCAGGACGGCAAACACGCCGGCTCCCGCAGCCGCCAGCGCCTCGCCAACGGTCACCGCCTGCGACCCGAGAAGAAGCAAAACCTCGCTCATAAGTTTCCATACCCCGATTCTTGCGACGAACAAAGCGCGAACATGTTGACGATTTGCGGGCCTTCGCCTATCTGCGTTTTATGTCCATACGTCCGATCCTCATCATCCCCGAACCCAAGCTGCGGCTCATCTCGCAACCGATCGCCAAGATCGACCATGAGGTGAAGAAGCTGGTCGCGGACATGTTCGAAACCATGTACGACGCCCCGGGCATCGGGCTCGCGGCCGTACAGGTGGGCGTGATGCGGCGCGTCGTCACGATCGATGCGACACGCGAGGGGGAGGAGAAGAAGCCACTCGCCCTGATCAACCCGGAAATCATCGCCGCTTCGGACGAACTTTCGGTCTACAGCGAGGGCTGCCTGTCGATCCCAGAATATTACGAGGAGGTCGAGCGTCCAGCGCGGGTGACGGTGCGCTTTCAGACCCTCGAAGGCGCGACCGTCGAGACCGAGGCCGATGGCCTTTTCGCCACCTGCATCCAGCATGAGATCGACCATCTCAACGGCGTCCTGTTCATCGACCATCTGTCCAAGCTCAAGCGCGATCGGGTGACCAAGAAGTTCACCAAGGCCGCGCGTCGCGAGGCGGAGGGCTGATCGACCACGGGACAAAACAGCCTTGCGCGTTGCCGCACCCGGCCTGCTTGCCCTAAAAGGCACGTCTCCGCACGGCCCGCCGGCGCGGATCCCAAGCCGAGCCTGCCGCATGGTCCGCGTGCGAGGCGGCGGCCGAGAGACTTGACCGATGCGCATCGTATTCATGGGCACGCCGGACTTTGCGGTGCCGACCCTCACCGAGATCGTCGCGCGCGGCCATGAGGTGGTTGCGGTCTACAGCCGCGCCCCGGCGCCCGCCGGCCGGCGGGGCCTCGACCTCACGCCCTCCCCGGTCCATGCGTTGGCGGAAAAGTTCGGTCTGCCGGTGTTCACCCCAAAGACGCTGCGCACCGAAGAGGCGGCGCAGCAGATGCGCGAGCTTCGGGCCGACGTGGCAGTGGTGGTCGCCTATGGCCTGATCTTGCCGCAGCCCATCCTGGACGCTCCAGACCTCGGCTGCCTGAACCTGCACGCCTCCCTGCTGCCCCGCTGGCGCGGCGCCGCGCCGATCCAGCGCGCCGTCATGGCGGGCGATGCGGAAACCGGCATTGCCGTGATGAAGATGGAGGCCGGCCTCGATACCGGGCCGGTCGGCCTGCTGGAACGAGTCACCATTGCCCCCGACATGACCAGCGGCGAACTACACGACAAGCTGATGGTCCTGGGCGCCGATCTGATGGGCCGGGCGCTGGCGGCCCTGGAACGAGGCGGCCTGCACTTCACGCCCCAGAGCGATGACGGGATCAAATATGCCGCCAAGATCGCCAAGGGCGAGGCGCGCATCAACTGGAGCCACCCGGCGCGCGAGGTCCACAATCAGATTCGCGGCCTCTCCCCCTTCCCAGGTGCCTGGTTCCCGCTCGGCGAGGATGAGGCACGGGTGAAGGTGCTGCGGTCGACCCGTGCGGACGGGTCCGGCGCACCGGGAGAGGTTCTCGACGACCGGCTGACCATCGCCTGCGGCGAAGGGGCAGTGCGACTGACCAGCCTGCAGAAGGCCGGCAAGCAACCCATGCCGGCGGAGGTGTTCCTGCGCGGCAATGCCCTTGCGGCAGGCCACCGGCTCGCGTGAGCCCATGCCGCGCTACAAGCTCATCATCGAATATGACGGAACGGCCTTCGCCGGCTGGCAGATCCAGGCGGATTTGCCGACTGTTCAGGGTGTGCTGTCAGAGGCTGTGGAGCGGCTGACCGGGACCAAAACCCAGGTGGCTGGCGCGGGCCGCACCGATTCCGGCGTTCACGCCACCGGACAGGTGGCTCATGTCGACCTCGCCAAGGACTGGCGCCCCGATGTGGTGCGCGATGCGTTGACCGCACATCTGCGGCCCCATCCGGTCGCCGTCCTCTCCGCCGAGCGGGTGGCGGACGATTTCGACGCGCGCTTTTCGGCGACCAAGCGGCACTATCTCTATCGCATCGTGAACCGCCGTCCCGATCTTGCCTTGGAGCGCGATCGGGCGTGGCGCATTCCCCAGAAGCTGGACGCGCAGGCCATGCACGCCGCCGCCCAACGCCTGCTGGGAAAGCACGATTTCACCACCTTCCGCGCCGCCGAATGCCAAGCAGCCTCACCGCTGAAGACCTTAGACCAGCTCGACGTGGCGCGGATCGGCGAAGAGATCCGTGTCACGACGTCCGCGCGCTCTTTCCTGCACCATCAGGTGCGCTCGATGGTGGGCTCGCTGCTGCGGGTGGGCGAAGGGCGATGGAGCGCAGACGACCTCGCGGATGCGCTCGCGGCCGCCGATCGCACCCGTTGCGGGCCGATGGCGCCGGCCTGCGGGCTCTATCTCGCCGCTGTCAGCTATTGAAGATGCGGTCAAGCCACCGCTCTACGCGCGCCGCACCGTGCAGATCTGCAACCAAAACTGAGGGTTAGCGGAACCAGAAGGGCTGTGCGGCATTTAACCCTTCTAAGAGGCGGACATGCTTTCCGCCGTGCGTGCGTGAGACCAAAATGAATTTCAGCCTGCCCCTCTTCGAACGGTCCCTTTTGCGTCACATCAGCCTGCCCACGCGCGGTGCCGTTCGTGACACAGACTTTGTTGTCGCACGCATGGCGAACGCAGCGCCTTCAAACTGGCTGTTCTTCGACGGGCATGAAACGGTGGGTACGTCCGACGCCTCGCCCGTGATCGTTCCCGGCGCAGCTTTTTTCGTCGACGAAGCCTGGCCATTTCGCGACATCGCAGCCGCAGAGGCGCAAGCTAACCGGCTTAACGCGTTTGCCCCCGGCTGCGAGGCTCTATGGCGTGCGGTTTCCGTGCGCCTGCTTAGCGAGCATTGAAGCCACAGGAACCGATCCAGCGTTCAGGCAACAAAAAAGGCGGGCAATGCCCGCCTTTTTCATGGGACTTCTTAAACCAGACGACGCTCAGATGGCGCCGTTGATCCACTGCACCAGCTTCGCCTTGGGAGCCGCGCCGACCTGACGGGACGCGATCTTGCCGTCCTTGAACAGGAGCAGGGTGGGAATGGACATGATGCCATACTTGGACGCCGTCTCCGGATTTTCGTCCACGTTCAGCTTTACAATCTTCAGCTTGTCTCCGAGCTCGCCGGAAACTTCATCAAGGATCGGGCCCACCATGCGGCAGGGACCGCACCATTCGGCCCAGAAATCCACCACGACCGGCGCGCCAGACTTGAGCACGTCCTGTTCGAAACTCTGATCCGATACTTTTTCGACTGCCATGGCACACCTCGAAGGGGGCGAAGGGGGAATCCCGATGTGGACCCAACGTAGGTAGCCCCTCCCCCTCCCGTCAAGGCAAGTCGCGCCCTCGTGACGACTGCCCGAAGGTCACGAACGGCCTATGGGCGATCAATCGCCGCGAGCGCGAGGGCGAGTTGCTCGGGCGCGAGGGAATGGACCAACGGCCCGTGCGTATAGACCACCAGGGCCTCCAGCACACGGCCGGGGAAGGCGCGCCGCACCACCTCGCCATAGATGGCAAGCTGGGAAACATAAGCGCTGTCAATCTCCGCGGCGCTGCGCGGCAGCACGGAGTCGGTCTTGAAATCCGCCAGCAGGATGCGGCCCGGCATCACCGCCAGCCGATCGATACGGCCGGAAACCGAGACCGGCCTGCCGCTCGCCGCGGTCCACCGGCCGACGATGGGCACCTCGGCCACGCTGCTGGCGCCGAACAGTTCCGCCAACCGCGCATGGTCGAGCACGCCCAGCGCTTCCGCCGCGAGGGCGTCGTGGACCTCCGGTGCCAGGGTCGAGGCGACATGCCGCAGCATCTGGCCCGCCGCCGCCGCCGCCCGCTGCGTCGATGCAACGCCGGCAAGCCCCGCCAGCAGGCGATGGATCAGATCGCCGCGCAGAATGGGGTCGAGCGCTCCGTCCGCGGGTTTTGGCCTTGGCACCGTGCCTTCAGGATAGGGCCTTTTCGGTTCAGACTGCGAGGGCCGCACCAGTGCCGTCCGCGGCGGCGGCCGTAGGTCGGGCAGACGCGCCGCTTCGGCGGGCGGCGGAGCAGCGGGGACGGATGGCTCCAACGATGGCCCGAGCCCCTCGCCTTTGCGCCAACGCAGCACCGGGCCCTGGGCATAGGGTTCCTCCACCTCTATGGCCGCCTCGGCCAGGGCATCGCGCACGAGGTCGTACCAGCACCCCTCCGGCCGTGCGTGCGCCTTGTCCTTGCCGGGAACGCGGGTCTCGGCGCCGCAGACAATCACCGCATCCTCGGCGCGCGTGAGGGCGACATAAAGCAGGCGGCGATATTCCTCCCGTTCACGCTCCTGCGCCGCCGCGCGCGCGAGGCCGAGCACAGCGGGGCCATCTTCCTTGCGACCGGCGAGAACGGGAATGGTGCCGCCGCTTCCACCCGTAACGGCCAAAAATCCGCCGGCGCTGCGCGCCTTGGGCACGTCCACCGTGTCGGCCAGGATCACGATCGGCGCTTCCAGCCCCTTCGCGCCGTGCACGGTCATGACGCGCACCTCGTCGCGCCCGCTCTCCATGTCGCGCTTGGTCTCGGCCCCGCCGCGTCGCAGGAAGGCGAGGAATCCTGCCAAGGTCGCCGGTTCGGTGCTCTCATAGGTGCGCGCGAGTGCCATGAACTCGTCCAGCACATCCGCCGCCTCCGGCCCGAGCCGGGCCAACATGGACCGCCGCCCGCCGTCGCGCCCGAGCACACGCGCATAGAAATCGAACGGTCGCAGCAGCGGAGCTTCCTGCCGCCACAGCTCAAGCCGCGATGCCGCAAGGTCCCAATGGGGAAACCGCCCCGCCTCGCTGGCCAACGCATCGCTCAGCCGCCCCGCGCGCGGCGGGCACAGTTTGATCAGATCCTCATCGGTAAAGCCGAACAGCGGGCTCTTGAGAGCGCTCGCGAGGGCAAGATCGTCGTCGGGCGAAAGCAGCGCATCGCCCAACGCCATCAGATCGAGGGCGGCGATATGATCGGCGATGACGAGACGGTCGGCCCCAGCCACGTCCACGCCGGGGCCAGCGGCCTTGAGCGCCCGGATCACGGCCTCGAACAAGCGGCCGCGCCGACGCACCAGAACCAGCACGTCCCGGGCCTGCATGGCACGCCCTCCCCGCGAAGGAATGGCGAGGCGCGCGGCAATGCCTTGTCGCACGAAGGCCGCGATGCGCTGGGCGAGCATGTTGACGGGATCGTCGGCCGGTACCTCATCCAGGGGACGCCGCCAATCATCCACTTTTGGCTTGGGCGCGGGAACGGTCGTTGGCCAGATTTCCACCAGAGAGGGCGCATCGGCGCGAATGGCCGCATGCACCGGGGGTGAATTGTCGCCCGTCAGACCGGCGCGTGCAGCCGCGCCCGCGAAGATGGCGTCCACCGCCTCCAGCACCCCCGGCGCCGAACGGAAGGAATGGGGCAGGCTGACATTGTGGAAATCCTGCGGCCCCGCCGCGCCGGCAAAGCGCGCATGCATATCGCCGAAAGTGCGCGGATCGGCGCCCTGAAATGAAAAGATGGACTGCTTCTCATCGCCCACCACGAACAGGGTGCGCGTCAGGCCTTCGCGCGCACCCTCGCCGGAGAAGAAATCCGCGATCAGTCCTTCGACCACCTTCCATTGCTCGGGGCTGGTGTCCTGCGCCTCGTCCACCAACACATGGTCGATGCCGCGATCGAGCTTGAAATGGACCCATGAGGCGGGCACCCGGTTCAGCAGGTCGGCGGTGCGGGCAATCAGATCGTCGAAATCCAGCACGCCACGCATGGCCTTTTGCGCCGCATAGCGCCGGCAGGCTTCCGCACCAAGGGTCAACGCCGCATCGGTCCGCGCCAAGGTTTCGGCCGCCCGCAGGCGGTCCAGCAGACCGGCGATGCGCTCTTTTTCCGCGTCCAGGCGGGCGCATAGCTCGGGATAGGCGGCGCGTAGGCCCTTGGTGAGAAAGCGCGAGGTGGCGCGCGGCTCGTATTTGTCGGTGAGGAACACGCCGAGATAGGCCGCCACCGCCTCTGCGTCAGATCCCGCGAAAGCGGCAAGCGCGAGCTGATCGCCGAGCCCCCGGTCGCTGGTCGTCCCTTCGCGCAAACAGGCGGCGATGCTCGCCCATTCGCTGCGCGGCACATCGGGGCTGGAAAGCATCTCCTGCCGCACCCGCGCTGGGGTTTCGTCGGGCTGGATGCCGAGCACCCGCGCCACCGCCGCACGCCGTGCCAGGGGATCGCCGCCAAGTGGCTCGATCGACGCGCGCGCGTCCACCGCCGCCTCTAGCAGCGCCACGACGCCAGCATCGGACAGGCTTTCGATCAGCGCGGCGAGCGCCCGCCCGAGCGCGCTTTGCGGCGTCGAGGTCGCATCCACGATCAGATCCGAGCGGATGCGCGCCATCAAATCGAGCCGGCCCACATCGTCCAGCTCGGAGAAGCCCGCCGCGACGCCGGCCTCGAAGGGAAAGCGATGCAGCAGGCCGCCGCAGAAGGCGTGGATGGTCTGGATCTTCAGTCCGCCCGGCGTCTCCAGCGCCGCCGCGAACAGCCGCCGCGCGCGGGCGCGCAGGTCCCCATTGGCCGGGCGATCGTCGATCCGGACGAGTTCGCGGTCGAGTTCGGCATCGCTCAGGCCCACCCAGCGACCGAGAATATCGAGCACGCGATTGGCCATATTGGCCGCCGCCGCCTTGGTATAAGTGAGGCAGAGAATGCGTCCCGGCGGCGTGCCGGAAAGCAGCAGGCGCACCACGCGCTGCGCCAGAACATGAGTCTTGCCGGAGCCCGCATTGGCCGACACCCAGGCCGAGCTTTGCGGATGGGAGGCTTCGCTTTGGCGGCGGGTGGCATCGGCCTTGGCGGCATTGGCGCTCTGCGCTTGATCGCTCATGCCTCGCCCTCCTCCCCGCCGAGCGCCCATTCGCGCACCCGCGCCAGATGGTCATAGGCACCGAAACGCCCGCGCCATTGCGGGGCAGCGAGCGCGCGATAGCCCTGCGCGGGGTCCTCGAAAGCGAGCAGAAGCTCCTTCAGGCGGGCAAGCGCATCGTCCGCCATCTGGGTGGCGTTGGTATCCTTGTGGACCCCCGGTTTCTCACGCCCCGGTTCGGCGCCACCCTTCAGCTCCACATAGCGGAAGTCCTCCACCTCGGACCCCGGCACGTCGCGGAAGGCGCCGCGTGCGGCCATGGCGGCCTCCAGCGGAAGCTGGGGCGAAAAAGTGGAGCCCTGCCGCGTGCTCGGCGCGGTGCCGGTCTTGTAATCGAGGATCGAGAGGCGCCCATCCTTGCGCACGTCGATGCGGTCGGCCCGGCAGGTCAGGCGGAACGGTCCGTTCGGCAAAGGAATGTCCAGGCGGCCGGACACTTCCGGCACCACCCGGCGCAAGCTCTCACGTCGCTCGCGCTCATAGGCGACCAGCCAGCCGGCGACCCGCTCGAACCGCGTCCACCACACCGCATGCTCGGCGGGAAACACGGCCAGCGGCGCGAATGCCTTGCGGCCGTGGGCCAGAAGCTGATCCAACGCATCCGCCGGGAGAGCTTCGGGAAAAGCGGCGGTGAAGGTGCCGAGTGCCTCATGAAGCGCGCTGCCGCGCTCGGAGCCGCCCGGCGTCGCATCCAGCGGGTCGAGCGGCTGAAGGCGCAGCACATGGCGCGCGAAGATGGAATAAGGATCGCGCAGAAAGGTCTCGATCTCAGTGACGCTCAACTGGCGCGGCCGCAGTTCGACCGGCGGCGCCGGCGCGGGCTGCTCCGCACGCGGCACGCGCGCGCTTTGATCGAGGCTCGCGGCGGCGCGGCGCCAGCTCTCGCCGCGCGCCTGCACCGCCGCCCAGCGCGCCTTGCCCACCACGGTCGCGAGGCGCTGCAGGAAGCGGGAGGCGACCGTCTGCGTGCCCGCCACCTTGCCGGGAAAGGTCAGCACCACCTGCCGCGCGCCGAACCCCTGCACGAAATCATGGGCCGACAGGCCGATGCGCCGCTCCGGCAGATCGAGGCCAAGTTCCGCCCGCATGGGACGGCTCAGCCAAGGGTCGGTGCGGGTTTGAGGGGGCCACGCGCCCTCCACCAAGCCGCCGAGAATGATGCGATCCACATGGACGAGGCGGGCCTCCAGCGGGCCGAGGATGCGCACCTGTTCCAGCCCCTGCTGTGGCGGGCGCACCATCTGGTCGGCGAACAGGGCCGTAACGGTCTCGGCATAATCCTCAAGCCGCAGGTCCGGGCCGTCCGCGGCACCTGCCGCAATCTCCTCGAAGGCGTGCGCGAGTGCGGCGAATGCCGGATCGTCATGCGCGGGATTGAGCGGACCGGCGATGGCCTCGAAAGCGGCGCGGTGGGCGGCCACAAGATCCGGCAGGGGCGCCTTGCCGGTGCAGGCGAACAGCGGCGCCAGCGCATCGCCGAGACGCCCCACCAGATCGGAGGCCGCCACAATGTCCGCATCCGCAATGCGGCGACGCGGGTCGGTGCGGTGGAGCGCATCGCGATCAAAGGCCGTGACGGCTGCCCTCAGTCCCTCGATGCCGGCGCGCGGACGCGGGCCGCGCAGCGCGATCAGCTCCAACGCCGCGACCGCATCGCGCTTTGGCTGCGGACCGAGGTCGAAATGCGCCAGCGGATGGGTCAGCAGAGCGAACAAAGGCCCCGGCGCGCAGGCCTGCGCCGCCACGAAAGCCACAAGCCGCGCCAGCCGGCCGGGCGCGGTCTCCGCCAGCGGCTCGCCGGCGGAATCATCGATGGAAATGCCGAAGCGGTTCAGTTCGGCAGCCACCCTGCGGGCAAGGTCTCGGTCAGGCGTCACCAAGGCCGCCGTCTCGCCGGGCCGGTCCAGAGTGTCGCGCAGGACCAGGGCAATGGCGAGGGCCTCTTCGCGCGGATCGGACGCGGCGATGAGGGTGAGATCCTCCAGGGACGCGTCGAGGTCCGGCTCCGGCAGGCGCGCGGCGAGCAAGGTCCAGCGGTCGGTGGTTTCCGACTGCCGCATGGCCTCGCTGAGCAAGCGTTCGCGCCCATTATGTTTACGCGGGCCAAGCTCCACCACGTCGCGGCGTTCGACGCCGAGAATGGGAAGCAGATGGGCAAGGCCGTATTGGGGATGGTCCGGCGCCTGTGTCGCCTCGGCGGTCAGCAGTGCAAAAGCATCGTCCTCTGCGTCTCGATCAAGCCCCGGCAACACCACGGCGCCTTGTGGCAGATGGGCGATGGCCGCAAGCAGCCGCGCCGTGGCTGGCAGCGAACCCGTGGAGCCGGCGGCGATCACCGGCCCCGCCCCTAAGCCGAGCCGGGCCAGGCGGGCGGCTTCCGCGCCGACGAGTACGTCGCGCCGCACCGCCGGTTCAACCAGCTCCAGCGCGTCCAGATGGGCGAGCCACGCGCGCCGGGCAATGCGCAGGAAATCCAGACTTATCTCGAAATAGCGGTCATGTTCCTCGGGCGCGAGACCGTCGAGGCGCCCCCAATCGATGCCCGCCGTGCTCATCTGATCGAACAGGCGGCCAAGCTCGTCGGCAAGCGCCACGGTCGCCGCAGGGCCCGCCGCGACCGCCGCCTGCCCCGCTCCTTCGGCCAGAGCATCGCGCCAGCGCTCCACCAGCGCGGCGAGGGCCACGCGCCGATGCACCCCCGGCACTGCGCGCGGCGGGGCGAGCAGCGGCGCTTCCTCGGCGAATGCCAGGGCATCCTCATCCACGTCGCCGAGCGGTACGATGCGCGGCAGCAGCAGCGCTTCCCCGCCGCTTTCCGCAAGCAACGCCTCGGCGAACAGCCGCCCGGCGCGGCGCGTGGGCAGATAGAGCGTGGTGGACGCCAGCGCCAGCGGATCGCCGCGCGGCGCGAAGCCCGGCACCAGCTCCCCATCCAGCAAAGCGCGCGCCAACGTGGGCAGGAACGGCGCCGAAGTGGGGATGGAAAAAACCTGCGTCATGATCGCCCGAGCAAGACGTGCCAGCTCGCGGGCACGCCTTGCTCACCTTTCACGTTGGGGGAACGAGTCGCAAGCCGTTCGCGCAATACACCCGCGACCCCGTCGTGGCCTCAGTCCCTATGTCAGCCAGCGGATTTGCCTGCCACGTATCGGGGCCACACCGTACGTCCTGCGTGGAAGGCTGGACATGCGTGCATCATCCTTGGTTTGGCAAACCCCACCTTCGACGCCCGGACCATTCGGCGGCATTGCAACTGGCCGGCTTTCCCATGTCTGCCCCCGCTGCTCCCCGTCCTCCACCGAGGCGCGCGATCGTCGCCATCTCCTCGACCTGCTGCTGGCGTTGCTCGAACATCCGGACGCGCTCCCGCCCGTGCTGGCCTTGCGGCTCGGCCTCGAACTGAGCGCCCTGGCCGCCGATGGTCACCACGGCTTCGTGTGCGAGGCGATGGGAGACTCCTTCCAATGATATCCGCCCCTTCGGAAGGCCTCCTCGCCGAACTTGAAGCGGTCTACCGGGACCTGCACGCCAATCCCGAACTCTCCATGCATGAGCATCGCAGCGCCGGCATCGCCGCAGCCTGGCTTCAGCGCTTCGGCTATGAAGTGACGACGGGCGTCGGCGGCACTGGCGTCGTCGGGGTGCTGCGCAATGGCGCGGGTGCATGGGCGGCACGGATCCACAGCAATTCGCGGCGGCGGTGGCCGCAGGCAAGGGCGACACATTGCCCGGCAATCACGCGCCGAACTTCGCCCCCCTCATCCACCCGACCCACGGCGCCGGGATCGAAGCCCTGCTGATGGCGGCCGGCGTCTGGCTCGATGCGAAAACGGCCGAAAGCTGAGGGCCGTGGAATCGGCCGCCGCCAAACATCAGCGCCGGCTTACCGGCCACGCACCTAATCGCTCGAGCGGCGGATCGCCTCTTCTGCGGCGGGAATCGCGTCGGGGGTGCCGACATGCATCCACACGCCTTCCAGGCGCAGGCCGAATAGACGGCCCGTCTCAGCGGCGCGGTCGAAGATGAGGTTAAGTGAGAACGGCCCCTGCGGCGTGTCGGCGAACAAAGCGGGAGAAAGGATGCAGGCGCCGGCATAGACGAAGGGAGAAATCATGCGCTCGCTGCGTCGCGCGAGCCGGCCTTCGGCATCCATGGTGAAGTCCCCGGTGCCGTCATAGCCGATGGAGAGCGCGCTTGCCGCCACCAGCAGCAGCGCGTCCATGCGGGCGGGGTCGAACTGGTTCCGCAGGCGTACCAGGTTCGGCGTCACGCCCTCGATCCAGATGGTATCGGAATTGATCACCAGGAACGGCGCATCGCCGAGCAGGTGAAGCGCGTGCTTCACGCCGCCGCCGGTCTCCAGCAGCAGGCCGCGCTCATCGCTGATGTGCAGATGCGGCGGCGCGGTGCGGGTGGCCAGATGGGCCTCCAGCAGATCGGCATGATGATGCACATTCACCACCGCCTCGCCGATATCAGCGGCCTCCAGTCGATCAAGGACATGGTCGATCAGAGGACGCCCGGCGACCTCCACCAGCGGCTTGGGGCGGGTTTCGGTGAGCGGACGCATGCGCGTGCCCATCCCGGCGGCGAGCACCATGGCTTTTTGAACGGTCGTCACGTCTGAAGGTCCTTGGATGGCAACACCGCCTCGTACCACATGCGCAGCGAACCGAGGTCCTGGTGCCCGAGACAGCGCGACAGATAACGCCTAATCCGAGGGAGGTGACGAAGATATTGCGGCTTGCCGTCGCGCTGGTGGAGACGGGTAAAAATTCCGAGAATCTTGGTCGCCCGCTGCGCACCCATCAGCGCATAGAGGTGCGCGAAGGTGCGGGCATCGAACGTGGGATCTGCCTCGCGGCGCTGGGCGACATAATGGCCGATGAGCGCCAGCTCGAGATTTTCCGAGACGTCCACCCGTGCGTCCTGCGCCAGAGAAACCACGTCATAAGCCGCCGGCCCGAGCACCGCGTCCTGAAAATCAATCAGCCCCATGCGCTGGAGCCCTTCGCGCTCCGGCAGAAAAATCAGGTTGGGGGAATGATAGTCGCGCAGCACCCACGTGTGCGGCTCGTCCAGCACCGGACTCAGCGCATTGCGCCAGAGCAGCAGGAATTCGTCGCGCACCACCGCATCAATGCGGATGTTGCGGAACGGCAGGTACCAGTCGAGCATCAGCTCCAGTTCGATCAGGAACGCCTCGACCCCATAGGTCGGCAGCACGTATTCGCTCTGCGGGGCGATGTGGAGCACGCTCGGCAGGGACCGGCCATGCAGCGCGGCGAGCACGTCCATCGCCAGTTCGTAACGTGCCCTGATGGGCTCGGGCGGATTGCCCTCCAGCACGCCGCCGTCGCCGAGATCCTCGATCACCAGCAAGCCACGATCGAGATCGGCGGCATAGATCTGGGGCGCGGAAAAACCCTGCGCGCGCAGGCCTCGGGCCACGGCGACGAAGGCCCGCACGTCCTCGGCCAGATGCGCAAGGCGGCTATAGGGCAGGCCGCGGCGGATCGGCGGGCCGTCAGGCCGGCGCGGCGCATTCATCAGCACGGCCGATCGATCGGGCAGCACGAGGCGGGCATAGGAGCGGCTGGAGGCGTCGCCCTGCATATAGCGCCGCTCCGCCGCGCCGAAGCCGGAGGCATCGATCAACAGTTCGGAGACATGCAGCCGGTCGAGGCGCTCGATGAAGGCGCCGCTGCCGGACAGGATCGCCCGCCGGCCCTCGGGCCCGAGCTCGGGCGCAAGATCGAAGTCGATGATCAGCCGATCCACGGCCAGCCGCTCGGCCGCGTGGTCAGGCCATTCGACGATGACGATCGCATCCTCGGACAATTCCTCCCAGCCGAGCTCATCGAGTTCGTCCGGGTCCTCGACGCGGTAGAGATCCGCGTGCACCACCTTCACGCGCGCGAATTCATAGTTCACTAGCACCGAGAACGTGGGGCTCGGCACTTCCAGCTCAGGCTCGCCCGCCAGCACCCGCACCAAGGCGCGGGCAAACGCGGTCTTGCCCGCGCCGAGGTCGCCGCGTAACGCGACAAGATCGCCGGGAGCCAGCCAGGGAACGAGCAGAGCCGCCAACTGGTCGGTCGCAGCGAGATCCGGCAGATCGATGCGGAACGCGTTGGCTAGGCCTGGAACACGCGCGATCAGGGGGCTCATGGTGCAGCCTCGTCGTGGCCCGTGGCCGCAAGGGGAAACCGGCACACGGCCAGCGCGCCGCCGTCGGCCGTGCCGAGAGAGACCGAGCCGCCGTGCAATTCCATGAAAGAGCGCACAAGGGACAAGCCGAGCCCGACTCCGCCCCCCTGCGCGCCCGCGCCGTGGGTCTCGAAACGCTCGAACACCTTGCCGGCGATTTCGCCGGGAACTCCGGGACCCTGGTCGCGCACTTCCAGCGTCAGCGCGCCCTCTGCCCGACGCGCGGTGAGGGTCACTGCGCCTTGCGGCGGGGAGACCGCGATTGCGTTGGAGAGCAGGTTGAACAGGATCTGCCGCACTCTGCGGCCGTCGGCCGTGAAGGTGCCGATGTCCGCAGGCGCGTCGATGCGCAGCGACACCTGCCGCTCCGCCAGCAGATCGCGCACCGCCTCGCCGACCGCCTCCAGCGCGGAGCGCACGTCGACTTCGCCGAGATCCAGCGCCATGGCGCCGGCATCGATGCTGGCGAGGTCGAGGATATCATCGATCAGAGCCCGCAGCGCGTCCGAGGACTGGCGCACATGGTCGAGGAATTCGAGCTGTTTTCCGTTCAGCGGGCCGATGGTGGGCTCGCCAAGCATGTGGGCATAGCCGATCAACGTATTGAGCGGCGTGCGCAGATGGTAGGAGACGTGGCCGACGAACGCATTCTTCAGCGCATCCGCCGCTTCCAGCGCCTCGTTGCGCTCGATGAGCGCGCGCTCCACCTTCACGCTGTCGGTGACATTGCGGAAGGTCAGGAGGGCCCCGCCGTCCGGCAGCGGCTGGGCCGAGGCATCGAGCACCAGGCCGTCGGCGCGATCCATGCGCAATTGCGTGCCGCTGCGATGCTCCAGAGCGGTGACCACGGCGCGGATGCGCGACCAGCTTTCGAGATCCGCATGCAGCGGCCTGCACATGGCCGCAACGGCATCGATGTGCGGCTTGTCGGCCAGCGCCTGCGCACTCAGCGACCATAGCGAGAGGAAAGCGTGATTGTGCAGGCGCAGCTTGCCGTCGCTGCCGAACACCGCCACAGCCTCGGCCAACCCGTCCAGCGTCTCGCCCTGGATGCGGATCAAACTATTATAGCGACTCTCCAGCGCAATGTGCTCGGAGACATCCTCGAACAGATAGGTGATGCCGCCTTCCGCATTGGGCGTCACCACCACCCGCAGCATCTGCCCATCGGGAATGTGCCACCAGTCGTGGATCGGCTCGAGCGCCCGATAGGCCTCGCGCAATTGCTCCCGCCAGGCACGGAAATCGGCCTGCTCCGGCACCTTGCGCGCGGTCCGCAAATGCTCGAGCACCTCGCTCTCGGTCGGCCGCTCGTCCAGGAAGACGGCATCAAGGTCAAACAGGCGCTCATAGGCCGAATTGTGGAACATGAGTCGCTCGTCGGCGCCGAACATGACGACGGCTGTGGCCAGTTGGTCGAGCGTGCGGCGGTGCGCGATGATGGTGTGTTCCACCTCCGTGCGCGCCGCTTCCGCCTCGGTGATGTCGATGGCGAGACCGCCGACGCCGGCGGGATCGTCCACCTCCAGCACATCCAGGACGCGGCGACGACCGCCGGCCACGAGGCGCGCACGCGCCTGGTAGGGACGGCCCTCCCGCCGGATCGCGCCGGCTGCCTCTCGCGCCGAATGGTCCAGCAATTCCATGCCCCGCGCCACTGCCTCCTCCGGCGATGGCGCGCCGACCGCCTGGGCGAAGGCCGGGTTCACTCGCAGCAGCGCCCCAGTCACGTTGCGCAGCCATACTGGGAACGGCGCCGCAGCAAACAGCGTGGCGAAGATGCCGCGTGCAGCCGCCTCGTCCTGCTGGCGCGTCGTGTCACCCCCCGCGACGGGGGCTCCGCGGATGCTCAGCATGCGGCTGCCATCGTGGGCGCGACCTTCGGCTATCCACTGCGCTCCGTCAGTGCCGGCAATGGTCAGCGTAAAGGCCCTCCCCTGTCCACGCAGCGCCTCCAGGGGAACGACCAGCGCAGCGGCGGCCGGAGTACCGAGCCAGGGGGCAAGGTCGAGCATGTCCGCGTCGCCCGGCTTGGCTGTCCGATTGATCTGGACTTCCAGCACAGTTGCGTTGCCAAGGAGATGGGGATGCGGATCTCCAACCACCCAGAGGACCGTGCCGAGTGTATCGCCGGCCAGCAGGCTCTTGACCGCATAGGCGTCAGCCCGCGCATAGGCGGCACTGCGCAGCGCCGCCTTCTCGCGGCGGGACACACGCGCCCACCAAAGGCTGCAGGAAATTGCCATGAATACAGCAGCGGCGCAGCTGCCGAGGCCCACGGCGGCAAACAGGTAATCGCCGGGAGAAAGTCCGCTCAGGCTTGCGGCCGAGGCAGCGCCGGAACTGCCAGCGAGCGCAACCGAAGAGAGCAGCGCGCGCAGCAGCAGGCCGCGGCGGGCGGCAGTCGGCGCTCGCGAAGCAGATATCGCGCACCACGCACCGCCCCTCGGGACCTGGCCGGCCACTTCACTCGCCATGCGCTCCCGCGGCCTCCTTGAGCAAGCACCCGCATTTGGGCGCGCTTCGGCCCTGGCCGAATCACGCTCGACTGTAACGAAGGCCCGCAGTGGGGAGAAGGCGCCGCCGCGGCCGACGGCGCCGCGCGTCAGAGCCCTTCAAACAGGGCGGTGGAGAGATAGCGCTCGGCGAAGGAAGGCACGATGGCCACGATCACCTTGCCGGCATATTCCGGACGGGCGCCCAGCTCCAGCGCCGCGGCAACCGCCGCGCCAGAGGAGATGCCGCCGGGAATGCCCTCGTAGCGGGCGAGAGCGCGCGCGGTATCGAAGGCGGTCTGGTTGCCCACGGTGACCACTTCGTCGATCACGCTACGGTCCAATACTTCCGGCACGAAGCCGGCGCCGATGCCCTGGATCTTGTGCGGGCCGGGCTGGCCGCCCGACAACACCGGGCTGTCCTCCGGCTCCACCGCCACCATGCGCAGCGACGCCTTGCGCGGTTTCAGGACCTGGCCAATGCCGGTGATGGTGCCGCCGGTGCCGACGCCGGAGACCACAACGTCCACCGCACCCTTGGTGTCGTTCCAGATCTCCTCGGCGGTGGTCTTGCGATGGATGGCGGGGTTCGCCTTGTTCTTGAACTGCTGGGGCATGACAGCCTTGGGCAGCTCGCGCAGCAATTCCTCTGCCTTCGCGACAGCGCCCTTCATGCCGAGATTGGCCGGGGTCAGCACCAGTTCGGCGCCGAGCAGGGCCAACATCTTGCGACGCTCCACCGACATGGATTCCGGCATCACCAGGATCAGCCGGTAGCCCCGCGCTGCGGCGACGAAGGCGAGCGCGATGCCGGTGTTGCCGGAGGTGGGCTCCACCATCACCGTGTCGGCGTCGAGCGCGCCCGCAGCTTCCATGGCGTCCACCATGGCGACACCGATACGGTCCTTGACGCTGGCGATGGGGTTGAAGAACTCCAGCTTGGCGAGGATCTCAGCTTTTACTCCGCGGAGCTGCGGCAGACGCTGGAGGCGCACCAGAGGCGTGTCGCCGATGGTCTGGGTAATGGAATCATACACCCGCCCTCGGCCGGGGCTCGCCTCGCCTGCGGGCTTGTGTGCCGCTTCTGCCATCGGATGTCTCCCTCGATCAGTCTTCTTGCGCCGCGCCCGCGTGGAGAACGGCGCCCGGGTTCAAATGGTGAAATCGATACGGTCGTGCTCGGAGCCGTGCCCCTTGTCGTCGGCGGCGCGGCAGAGATCTTCCAGTGTCACGGTGTCGAGCGCCTTGTCGAAGGTGTCCTCGGCGGAGGCGACAGCGGGCTGAACGACTTCCAGCACCAGCGGAGGCAGGATGATCTCCTTTTCCTCCTCTGCGCCTTCCACGACGCGGACGATCTCGGCAACCGAGACCCGGCGCCTTTCCCGCGCCAGCTCATAGCCGCCACGCGGGCCGCGCACGCCCTTCAGCACGCCGGCATGCACCAATGCCTGTAGCACCGGCTCCAGCCGGCGGGGCGGCAGGCCGTGGCGGGCAGCCAGGGCTTTGGCGGCAACGGGAACGCCCCGCGCATGGACGGCGACGTCCACCACGGCGGCAATGGCGAGGAGGCTTTTGTCGGATAAACGCGGCATGGGGCTGTGGCTATCTCGATACGTGCGCCCCGTCGAGCCCTGTCGACCCAAAACCACCGGAGCCGCGTGCAGTTTCTTCTAATTTGCCGGATTCTTCCAGCAGAATATGCGTCACAGGCGCGACGACCAGTTGGGCAATGCGCATGCCACGGCTGATCTCCACCGGCTCATCCCCATGATTAATCAGAAGAACCCGCACTTCACCACGGTAGTCGGCATCGATCGTACCGGGGGCGTTGAGCACGGTGACGCCGAATTTCAGAGCGAGCCCCGAGCGTGGGCGGACTTGTCCTTCGAAACCCACGGGCAATGCGAGCGCGAGACCCGTGGGCACAGCGGCGCGCGCGCCAGGCGCCAGCACCAGGGGGGTGTCGGCAGGAACGGCCGCCATGAGGTCCAGGCCGGCGGCTGCGGCGGTGGCGTAAGCCGGCAGCGGCAGATCCGACCCGTGGGGCAGGCGCTGCGCCGAAACGCCGATTGTTTTGCTCATGAGTCTCCTCCCGCCAGAGCCCCGCCGATCCTGGCGATAAGGCGGCGCGCAACCTCGGTCTTCGTGGCGGACGGCCAGTCCTCCACCCCATCGGCGCTCACCAGATGCACGGTGTTGATATCGCCGCCCATGATGCCGGTCTGCGGCGAGACGTCATTAGCGACGATCCAGTCGCAGCCTTTGCGGGCAAGTTTCGCCTGAGCATGCGGCACCACATTCTGCGTCTCGGCGGCAAAACCCACCACGAGGCGCGGCCGCAGCGTGCCATGACGGGAGATGGAGGCGAGGATGTCGGGATTCTCCACCAGGGCAAGGTCAGGCGTGCCAGAATCCCCCTTCTTGATCTTCTGGCCGGAGGCGCCGGCGACCCGCCAATCGGCGACCGCAGCCGCGAAAACGGCGGCGTCGACGGGCAGGTTTTCCTCCACGGCCGCGAGCATCTCTCGCGCGCTCTCCACCTTCACGACGCGCACCCCACGCGGATCCGGCAACGCCACCGGACCGCTGATCAGAACCACTTCGGCGCCGGCGGCGGCCGCCGCTGTCGCGATAGCGTGGCCCTGCTTGCCGGACGAGCGGTTGGCGATATAGCGCACTGGATCAATGGGTTCGAAGGTTGGACCGGACGTGATGAGGAGTCGGCGGCCCTTCAACAGCGCACCCTGATCGGAGAAACGGGCCTCGATGGCGGCGAGCAGTTCCAGCGGCTCGGCCATGCGCCCCTCGCCGAATTCACCGCGCTCGGCCATGGCGCCCGAATTGGGGCCGACCAGATACACCCCGTCTTCTCGCAGCCGCGCCACGTTGCGACGGGTGGCGGCATGGGCCCACATGCGCGGGTTCATGGCGGGCGCCATCAACACCGGCTTGTCGGTGGCCAGCAAGGCTGTGGTGGCGAGATCGTCGGCAAAGCCGTTGGCCGCCTTGGCCATGAGGTCGGCCGTCGCGGGCGCGACCACGATCAGGTCCGCATCGCGCGACAATTGAATATGGCCGATATCATGCTCGGCGGTGAGATCGAAGAGGTCGCTGAATACCCGTTCGCCAGTGAGCGCTCCAACCGAGAGTGGAGTCACGAAGTTCTTGGCGGCGGGGGTGAGAATGGCTCGTACCGTCGCGCCACGCTCCTTGAGCCGTCGGATCAGATCCAGGCATTTATAGGCGGCGATGCCGCCGCCGATGATCAGTAGGATACGACGTTCATGCAGCATGGGACCCAATCTCCGCGCGCGGATAGTGGGTGGGATAGCAGGAAATCAACAGAAAAGGCACGGGGCATCGCCGATGCCGGTCCTCTTCACTCCTTGACCGCGCCGCCCCCGCACCCGGCAGAGGGACCCCGCCCCCGCCTATTTCAGCGCAATCACCAGCAAAGAAAGCGCAATCACCCAAAGCGCCGCATTGCCCCAGAAGGCCCGCTTCGCCTCTGCCTGGCCAATGCCTTCGAGCGTCTTGGGCGAGAGACTCAGGCCGTCCCGGGTGGCTTCGTCCAGTTGCGTCACGACCCGGCCGGCGCGGCCGAGCAGATCCGGCACATCGGCGAGGAAGCTGCCCACTTCGCCGATTGCCCCGCCGGCCTCCTGGATGCGGCCAACCGGACCGAGATTGCGGGCGATCCAGTCCTCCACGACCGGGGCCGCCGTGGTCCACATGTTGAGCTGCGGATCGAGCGAGCGCGCGACCCCCTCCACCACCACCATGGTCTTCTGCAGCAGCAGCAGTTCCGGGCGGGTCTTCATGTCGAACAGGCCGGTCACCTCCAGGAGCAAAGAGAGCAGCTTCGCCATGGAAATCTGCTCGGCTGCGCGGGAATGGATCGGCTCGCCGATGGCGCGGATGGCCTGGGCGAAGTCCTCCACTGAATGATGGCGCGGCACATATCCGGCATCGAAATGCACCTGCGCGGTGCGGCGCCAGTTGCGGGTGATGAAGCCGTAGAGAATTTCCGCCAGGAACCGCCGCTCGCGCGCCCCGAGCCGCCCCATGATGCCGCAGTCGACGATCACGAGGCGCCCCTGCACGTCCACGAACAGGTTTCCCGGATGCATGTCGGCATGGAAAAAGCCGTCGCGCATGGCCTGCCGCAAGAAAGATTGCATGACAATCCGCGCCAGCGCCTTCAGATCGTGGCCCGCCGCTTCCAGCGCCGCGCGGTCGGACAGCTTGATGCCGTCAATCCACTGGGTGGTCAGCACCTCGCGTCCGGAGCGGTCCCAGTCGACCGCGGGAACATGGATCTCGGCATCATCGCGCGTGTTCTCGGCCAGTTCCGCATAGGCGGCGGCTTCGAGGCGCAGGTCCATTTCCATGCTCACCGAGCGGGCGAGGGTCTCCACCACCGCTTCAAGGCGCAAGCGCCGCGCTTCCGGGGAAGCGCGCTCGGCGAAAGCGGCAACCCGGCGAAAGGTCGCCATATCGGAACCGAAGCGGCGGCCGATATCGGGCCGCAGGATCTTCACCGCCACATCGCGGCGCACGCCGTCCTCGTCCACCACCGCGCGATGGACTTCCGCGATCGAGGCTGCCGCAACCGCCGGGCCGAATTCGGCAAAGGCGACCAACACGGGCCGGTCCAGCGTTCCCGCCACCGTCGCCTCGGCCACCGCCTGGCCGAAGGCAGGCATGCGGTCCTGAAGCACCTCCAAATCGCGGGCGATAGAGGGGCCGACCACGTCCGGCCGGGTCGCCAGGAACTGGCCGAGCTTCACATAAGAGGGACCGAGCCGGCTCAGCGCCGCCGCAAGGCGCGCGGAACGCGGGCCGGCGTCGGGCCTTGCGATCAGGCGCGCGAGCTTCAGCAGCGGGCGGGCGGGCGGCGGCACCGCAAGCGGCGGCACGAAGCTCAGCACCCCTTCGCGGGCGAGCACATAGGCGGCCCGCAGCAGGCGGGTGGCATCGGCGAGGAGAAAGATCACACGCACATCCTTTTGTCCTTCCCGCTCCCCGAGGGACGCGGAAGAACGAACTGGCTTAAATCCGGAAACCGGAATGCAGCGCCACGACGCCGCCGGTCATGAGCGTGAATTCCACCCGGCCGAATCCCGCATCGCGCATCATCTGCGCGAAAGTTGCCGGCGGGGGAAAGCGGCGTATGGATTCGACGAGATATTGATAGGGCTCCGCCTCCCCCGCCACCCGGCGGCCAAGTTCTGGGATGACGCGGAACGAATAGAAATCATAGATCTTGTCGAGCAGGGGCACGTCGACGCGGGAAAATTCCAGCACCAGCGCCCGGCCGCCCGGCTTCAGCACGCGCTTCATCTCGGACAAGGCGAGCGGGATGCGCGGCACGTTGCGAATGCCGAAAGCGATGGTGACGGCGTCGAAGCTCGCATCCGCGAACGGCAGAATCTCGGCATTGGCGTCGACGAACTCGACCTTGTCGGCAAGGCCGCGCTTTTCCGCCCGCTCACGACCCACGGCCAGCATCTCACGATTGATGTCGGCCACCACCGCACGTGTCCCCTCCCCGCCCGCGCCCACGACGCGAAACGAAACGTCCCCAGTACCGCCGGCAAGATCCAGCAGGCGGAACGGCCGGTTGCCCTGGGGCGGGCGCACCTTGGAGACCATGGCATCCTTCCACGCCCGATGCAGACCACCGGACATGAAGTCGTTCATGATGTCATAACGGCGAGCGACCTTGTGGAACACCTCGTCCACCAGCGTCTGCTTCTCGTCCAACGGCACCGTGCGATAGCCGAAATGGGTGTCGGGCTGGTCTTGCGAAGAGGCTTGCATCAGGGCTTCCGGCAAACGGGGGGACGGTGTTTGCGCCGAACCTTACCGGATCGCCCCGCCGGACGCCACGCACCGCGCATGTGGCGCCCCGCCTCAAGGGGCACTGCGCGCAGGAATGAGATTGATCAGCTGCGGCGGCGGCGATGGGCGCTGCGCCCGAGAGAATCCAGTTCGTCCATAGGGAGCATCTCAAGCGCCAGAAAGCCGTCCTCGTCTCGCGAGCGTGTCCTTGGCGCGCTCGAAGACGTCGTCGCCGCCATCCCCTTGCTTTGCTTGCGCAGCATGATTTCCCGCCGCAAGGGAAAGATCGGGACATGAATCGTGAAGGTCATGGCGATCTCCAGGTACGTTAAGGGAACTGAAACGGTATCGATGCTGTCCCGGCAAATATTTCGGAATGTTTCACGCATTTGCGTAAACACCCGACTGCCGTGACGCACCAAGAACGCCTGCAGATCGGGGCGATTATTTGTCCGAGTTGGGGGCGAAGCAAGATCATCCAATGGCCCTGTCCACCATTGGGGATATTCATCAAATATTAATGATAAAATCTATTCAGCTGCGGCGCGGGACAAACGCCATTGCGCGAGGATTGCGCGCAACGCCGCCGGCTTCAACGGCTTGTGAAGCACCGCCATATCCACCGCCGCGGCGGCGTCACGCACCTTGCGGCTGCGATCGGCGGTGATGAGGATGGCCGGCATCTTGCCGAGCTTCCAGCGCAGGCTCATCACGGCATCGATGCCGTGGCCGCCGTCAAGATGATAATCGATCAGGAACACGTCCGGCCGCGCCTTGGCGGCGCGCACCTCGCGCAGGGCGGTCTGCACGTCTGCGGCCTTGATCACCTTGCAGCCCCAGCCGGTGAGCAGCAGTTCCATGCCGTCCAGAATCGCCGGCTCGTTGTCAATGGCGAGGATGCACAGACCGTCGAGCGGTGCGGTCGCCCGCGCCGGCCGCGACTGCTGGACATCCTCCTCCGGCAACGCCATTGCCATGGGCAGTTCCACCACGAAGCTGGATCCGCGCCCAGCCGCCGAGCGCACGGTGACGGGATGCGCCAGCACCCGAGCGATGCGCTCGACGATGGAAAGGCCGAGCCCGAGCCCGCGCGCCTCCCGTGCGCCCTGGTCGAGACGCTGGAACTCCTGGAAGATCAGCTTGTGCTTCGAGCGCGGAATGCCGAGGCCGGTGTCGATCACCTCGATGCGCACCTTCCCCCTGCGACGGCGGCAGCCCACCAGCACCTTGCCTCGCGGCGTATATTTGATGGCGTTGGAGATGAGGTTCTGCAGCAGACGCCGTAGCAACCGGCGATCCGATCGCACTGCCAGCGAAGACGGCACGAAGGCGAGCTGCAATTCCTTTTCGGCCGCGAGCGGCGCGAATTCCAACTCCAATTGCTTAAGCATGTCGCCGATGCGGAACGGAGCGATCTCTGGCCGCATGGCGCCGCTGTCGAGGCGCGAAATGTCCAGCAGCGCGACCAGGATTTCCTCGACCGCCTCCAGCGAGGAATCGATATTGGCGGCAAGCCGGCCTTCCTCGGGGCCGCGCGCACGCTCCACCAGGCTGGTCACATACAGGCGCGCGGCATTGAGGGGTTGGAGGATGTCGTGGCTTGCAGCGGCGAGGAACCGCGTCTTGGAGAGATTGGCGTCGTCCGCGCTGGCCTTGGCCTTCTCCAGCGCCTGGTTGAGGTCTTCCAGCGCTTCCGTGCGCTCGCGGACGCGCCGCTCCAGCGTCTCGTTGGCGCGCTCAAGGGCCATCTCGGCATTCACCGAGGCCGTGATGTCGGTGAAGGTCACGACGATGCCGCCATCCGGCAGCGGATCGGAGCGCGCCTCGATCATCATGCCGCCGTGGCGCAGGCGCTCCTGGCAAGGGCCGTTCTGGGCGGTATAGCGAATAAGCCGCTGGTCGAGGTCGCTCGGCGCCTCCTCGTCCTCCATTTGGGAATGGATCAGGATCTCGCGCAGCGCCACGCCGACAGCATAACACTCGGACGGCAGATCCAGCATCTCGCCAAACCTACGGTTCCAACATACCAGCCGCAATTCGCGGTCGAACACGGCGATACCCTGGCCGACATGGTCGATGGCGGTCTGCAACAGTTCGCGATTGTACTGGATGGCTGCGGAGGCATCGTCCAGCAACCGCAGCGCCGCCTTGGTCGAGACCGCGCGCTTGCGCAGCAGAAGCGACAACACCAGCCGCGAGGACGCCGCGCCGATGGCCGAGGCGAGCAGATGCTCGGTATGCCGGACCAGTTGCGCATCTGCCTCCCGTTTGGGGTCGAGCGAGATCCCCTGTTCGCGCGCGAAGCTGGCGAAAGCCGAACGCGCCCGCTCCTCACCGAGATAGCGGGCAACGGTGGCGATCAACTCCTCCACGGTCACCGACGAGCGCCAGCGGCGAAAGGCCGGGCGCACCAGGGTCTGGTCGCGCGCCATGAACAGCCCCGCCTGCACCTGCTCGATCGCCGAGGGCTTGGTCAGGAGCGACACCACGAACAGCAAGAGCGCGTTGAGCCCGAGGCTCCAGGCGACACCGTGCGCAAGCGGAGAGGCAGACAGTCCGAACAGGCTCGTGGGCCGCAGCAACCCGATATCGAACGGGCCATCCACGATGACCGTCTGTGAAAACAAGCCCGCATCCACAAGGCTCGGCAACAGCAGAGTATAGACCCACATCGCCATGCCCACCACGATGCCAGTGATCGCACCGACGGCGGTGGCGCGGCGCCAGAACAAGGCGGCGGCAAAGGCCGGACCGACCTGCGCGATGGCGGCGAAGGACAGGAGGCCGATCTGCGCCAGCTGCACTTCGCCGGTGGTACGATAGTAGAGATAGACAAGGAGCAGCAACACGAAGATCGCGGCCCGCCGCACCAGCAGCAGCACGCCAACCATGTCGTGCGGCGATTGCTGCGCCTCGCTGCCGGACGCGCGGCGGCGGAGCAGCAACGGCATCACAAGGTCGTTCGAAATCATGATGGACAGGGCCACCGTCTCGACGATCACCATGGCGGTGGCGGCGGAAAGGCCGCCGACGAAGGCCAGCATGGCAAGAAATTCGTGTCCGGCCGACAGCGGCACAGCCAGCACGAACACATCGCGATCAACCGTGCCGAGCGGAAACAGGGTCATGCCCGCGAGCGCGATCGGCACGACAAACAGGTTAATAAGCACGAGATAAAGCGGGAACAGCCAGCGCGCTCGCCGGATTTCCGCCGGCCCCTTGTTCTCCACCACCGCCACGTGGAACTGCCGCGGCAGCAGGATGAAGGCACCTGCGGAGAGCACGGTCATGGTGACCCAGTTCTCCAGCGAGATACCGCGTTCGAACGGGCCCGTCGCCCCCGACTCGCGGGCCGCGTACCACAGCGCGACGGGCCCGTCGAAAATGACGAAGGTCACCGCGAATCCGACCGTCAGAAAGGCCACCAGCTTGACGATCGATTCCGTCGCGACCGCGAGCATCAGACCGTCCTGGTGCTCGGTCGCATCGGTGTGTCGGGTGCCGAACAACACCGCGAAGGCGGCCATGGCGAAAGCGATGAACAAGGCAAGATCACCGCCCACCGGAAGCGCGACGGGGGTCGCGCCGAGGGGACCCATCACCGCCAGGAGCGAGGAGGAGACCGCTTTAAGTTGTAAAGAAATATAAGGAATCGAGCCAATGATGGCCACAACAGACACCAGGGCCGCGATGCCCTGGTTCTTACCGAATCGGGCCGCGAGAAAATCGGCGATCGAGGTGATGTTGTGGGCCTTCGCCAGCTCCACCACCCGCAGCAGCAGCGGGCTGCAGATGGCGATGACGATGATCGGACCGATATAGATGGTCAGGAAGTCGAACCCCTGGAGGGTCGCGAGGCCGACCGATCCGAAGAAGGTCCAGGACGTGCAATAGACCGCGAGCGAAAGGGAATAGATCAGCGGTCGCACGGCGCCGGGCTTGCGCCGCCAGAGACGCCCCATCAGCCAGCTGGATCGGCGCGGCCCCATGTCCGCGGCGCCGTCAGGATAGGCGCGGCTGCGCTGCCGGTCCCCGAAGCTCGCCACGGCGAACAGGAAACCGATATAGCCAAGCGCCACCATGACGACGACCCAGACCTGAAGCATTTCCCCCATCCAACCGCTCTGTTTTTCTGCTGCGGTGTTATTTTATCTTGTCGAATTAAGTAAACAGCTCCCGCCAGAGACCGAAGGCATGGCCTAGCTGTAAGAAGCCTCCGCCCGCTGGGCCTGCTTTTCGCGCCGACGCTGGACCGAAGAGGCGATGTTCATGCTCTCACGATACTTGGCGACCGTGCGTCGGGCGATGTCGATGCCGTCAGCTTTGAGCTTCTGCACCAAGGTATCGTCGGAGAGGACATCGCTGGAAACCTCCGCATCGATCAGGCTCTTGATGCGGTGGCGCACCGCCTCGGCGGAATGGGCCTCCCCGCCCCCCGAGGCATTGATGGATGAGGAGAAGAAGAATTTAAGCTCCAGCACGCCGCGCGGCGTCGAGATATATTTGTTCGATGTGACACGCGAGACGGTAGATTCGTGCATGCCGATGGCATCCGCCACCGTGCGCAGGTTCAGCGGCCGCAGATGGCGCACGCCATGGACCAAAAACGCATCCTGCTGACGCACGATTTCGCTCGACACCTTCAGAATGGTTCGGGCGCGCTGGTCGAGCGAGCGCGTCAGCCATCCCGCACTCTGCAGGCAGTCCGCCAGGAACGTCTTCTCCTCTGGCGACCGCGCCGCCTTGGCAACCGAGGCGTGATAGCTCTGGTTCACCAGCACGCGCGGCAAGGTGTCGGAATTGAGTTCCACCAGCCAGCAGCCGTCCGGCCCTTCCTTCACGAACACGTCGGGCACCAGGGGATGCAGCACGCCGCTGCCGAAGATCAGGCCGGGTTTGGGATCGAGCGCGCGGATCTCGCCAATCATCTCGGCAAGATCTTCCGAATCCACCCCACAGACACGGCGCAACGCATTGCGGTCGTGGCGCGCAAGCAATTCAAGATTGGCGAGCAGCGCCTCCATGGCGGGGTCGCAGCGGTTGCGCTCGCGCAATTGCAACGCCAAACATTCCGAAAGGGTACGCGCACCGACGCCGGTAGGCTCGAAGGTCTGGATGCGGCGCAGCACGCTCTCCACCTCGTCCAGCGGCACCCTCATCTGGTCGGCAAGTTCGGCGATGTCGCCGACAAGATAGCCGGTCTCATCGATCATCCCAATCAGATTGAGCCCGATGATACGCCGGACGGGATCAGTCTCGGCAAGCGAGAGCTGCGCTTCGAGATGATCGGCAAGCGTGCTCTCGCTGGCGAGAAAAGCCTCGGGGTTATAATCCTCGCTCCGCTCGCCGCCTCCGCTGCCGCCGCCCCATTCCACCGCGCTGGGTGTCCCCGAGCCCAGCGCCCGCTCGGCCGGCACATCGTCCGGAAAGACATTCCCAAGGTCGGTATCGAGCTGGCTCTCCATCTTGGCGCGGCTCGGCTCAGAATCGCCGTCGAGGAAATCGCCGGAGGACGGAATTTCGCGCTCCTCGGCGGCTGCGGCCGCAGGCGCCTCGGGTTCAGCTTCGGTGGCGCCGCCCTCGGGCTCCGCCACACGCTCAAGCAGCGGGTTGCGCTCAAGCTCCGCTTCGACATAGGCGGACAGCTCCATATTCGAGAGCTGCAGCAGCTTGATGGCCTGCATCAGCTGCGGCGTCATGACCAGAGACTGGCTCTGCCGGAATTCGAGCCGTGCCTGGAGCGCCATCAGACGCACTCCCTGCAAGATAGGACGCCGGACCCGGCACGGCCGCATATGAGCCGGTGCCGCCTCACAGCCGGAACTCCTCGCCGAGATAAAGCCGTCGCACCTCGGGGCTGTTGACGATGGAATCGGGATCGCCCTCCATCAACACCGAGCCGGTGTGGATGATGTAGGCACGATCGATCAGCCCCAGTGTCTCGCGCACGTTATGGTCGGTGATGAGCACGCCGATGCCGCGCGTGGTGAGGTGGCGCACCAGTGCCTGGATGTCGCCCACGGCGATCGGATCAATGCCGGCAAAGGGTTCGTCCAGCAGCATGAAAGCCGGACGGCTCGCAAGCGCCCGCGCGATCTCCAGGCGTCGCCGCTCACCGCCCGAAAGCGCAATGGAGGGCGACTTGCGCACATGGGTGATCTTGAACTCCTCGAGAAGCTTGTCGGTCTCCTCGCGCCACAGGCGACGGTTGGGCTCGGTCACCTCCAGTACGGCGCGGATATTGTCCTCGACCGAAAGGCCGCGGAAGATCGAAGCTTCCTGCGGTAGGTAGCCGATGCCGAGGCGCGCGCGGCGATACATGGGCATGGGCGTGACGTCATGGCCCTCCAGCTCGATGCGGCCGGCATCGGCCTTCACGAGACCGGTGATCATGTAGAACACGGTGGTCTTGCCCGCACCATTGGGACCGAGCAGGCCGACCGCCTCCCCACGCCGCACATGCACGCTGACGTCGCGCACCACCTTGCGGCCGCCATAGGATTTGGCGAGGCCGAAAGCGGCCAGGGAGTGCTGCACCAAGTCGGCGTGGGGCACGCCGTAGCCGAGATGGGCGCTCGCCTCATCCTCGGTTTCCTCGGCGGGATCAACTGAGGCGGCATACGCTTCGTCCAGGACGAGATCATCATCCCATGCGGCGTCCTCGTCTGCCTCTATAGAGCTGTACGGCGCGCCGGGCCCGCCATCGGCTGGGGCCTGCTTTGCAGGCTGCTGCCTGCTTTTGCCGAACATGGAAAAGACGTTCACCCGATACCTCCGAGACGGAGCCCCTCCGACCCGGCTAGTCTTCTCCCGTCAGCGCCGCAATGCAACATGCAAAATTCAGGCCGCGACGAAAACGTGCATAAAGATACCGGCGATCACCGCCGTTGAATTCCTAACGCTTTGGTGCCGCGGGACTTTCTTGTTTGACGCTACCGGGCAGGATCAAGCTCTCCACACGCCCCCCCTCGAAACGCGACACACCTGTCGTCAAATCGACGGTCAGCTTCTGGCCGCGGATGACGTTGGGGCCCTGGGTCAGGATTACCGGCTTGCCCAGCAGCGTTACGGTGTTGCTCTTGACATCGAAAACGCCGGTGTCCCCGGTCGCGGTCTGGTCCTTGGTCTGAACCACCACGCCGCCGGTGGCCTCCAGCCGGCGGATCTGGTTCGACTTGCTCGGCTGGCCATCGGAGGGGGCGGCGGAGCCGTCGTAGAACACCAGCAATTGGGGACTGCGCAGCGTCGTATCACCCTGGGTGACAATGACATTTCCCGCGAACACCGCGGTCTTTTCCTTGTCGCGCACTTCCAGCGTGTTGGAATTGATGCGCACCGGCTCGTCGCGGTTCTTGGCGAAGCCCTGGAGCGCATTGGGAACATTGCTGCCCTGGGCAATCGCGGCGTGCGATTGCAGGGACACGGCGGCGGCGCATGTCGCCACGGCGACCAGGAGACCGAAAAGACGGGTGCGGGTCATCGCTTCTGTGTCGCTGCAGGAGAGGCGGGAGCGGGGGCGGGCATATTAGCGGGAGCGGCCGAGGGTGCACCAGCCGCGCCGGCGGTGCCCTGGGTCCCGCCGTTCGAAAGATTGGACAGGCGGAAATCCAATTGCACGTTCCCCTCGAAAAAGGCGCGGGTGCCGCGATCAAACACCTTCATGCGATCCGCCACCAGGCGGCCGTCCATATAGGTCAGCAGAACCGGCTTATCGGTGCTGAGCGATCCGGCTTTCGCGTCCACATCCGCATCCTTGAGCAGACCGGCATAGCCGCCATTGGTGGCAAGGTCTACCCCGCCGCGCAGCGTGATGAATTGCCGCTTCATATCCACGGTCCCGGTGGCCGATTTCACCGTGGCCCAGCCCTTGTTGGCGAGCTCCATGCGGGCCGAGACCTCAGTGAGATCGAGCACGTCGGTGTTGGTCAGATCCTGCGAGGCGGTGGCCGCGTTTACCGCATAGGCCCGGTTGTCATCGGTGAAGCCGGAAAGCTTCGGCTTTTCCATGGTTAGGCGCGTACCGCTCAGATGCATGGCGCCGACCTCGAACGGCAAATCGATCTTCAAGCCCATCCGGGAAATCAGCGGCACCACGATCATCGCCGCCAAAGCAAGGATAAGGCTGACCGGCAAGGCACGCTTTACGAAGCGGACGAAGGCGCTGTGGCGCTGGGCGCGTCGAAATTCGGGGATCGCCCGCACGCCGAGGGCATCGATCTGCGGCCGTTCCGTGCGGCGGGGCGTTGGCTGCTCGCTCATGTCTCGCATTCTAACCGGTCGGGGGCCGCATCGCACACCCCGCCCCTTACGGCTGAGGCGAATTGCAGCCTGCCTGCGTCCGAACGCCCCCACCCGCACGCCTTATGGGGGCGCAAACAGGCGCGGGCAAGGCGGACGGACGGGGTCACGCAGGCTCAGGAATGAGCAAAGATGTCTTCTTCCGGCCAGCCCGCGAGATCAAGCGCGGCCCGGGTTGGCAGGAAGGCGAAGCAGGCCTGTGCCATCTGCGTGCGCCCGTCGCGCGCCAGCATGGCTTCCAGCTTCACTTTACATTCGTGCAGATAGAGCACATCCGAGGCGGCATAGGCCATCTGGGCGTCGCTCAACTCGCTCGCAGCCCAGTCCGAGCTCTGCTGCTGCTTGGAAAGGTCCACGCCCACCAGCTCCCGCACCAGATCCTTGAGACCGTGGCGATCAGTATAGGTGCGCACCAGGCGCGAGGCGATCTTGGTGCAGAAAACCGGGGCAGTCGTGACGCCGAATGTCTTGTTCAGTACGGCGATGTCGAATCGGCCGAAATGGAACAGCTTGACCACCGCTGGATCGCTGAGCAGGCGCACCAGGTTCGGCGCGCTCTGCGCGGTCGCTCCGGCAGAAATCTGCACCAGGTCCGCACTGCCGTCACCGTTGGAAAGCTGAACCAGGCAGAGCCGGTCGCGGTGCGGATTGAGACCGAGCGTCTCGGTGTCGATGGCGACGATGGCAGCGGGACGGAACGAGTCGGGCAGATCGCCGCGATGAAGGCGGATGGTCATTGACACTCTGGCTCAATAATGGGTCAGGCCGCTTCTATAGGAGCCCTGCCGGCGCGTCCATGCGGGCGCGACGCTTCACGAAGCGCAAGCCGCATTCTCCTCACTGCACCGGCCGGCCGCAACGCCGCAAGCGAACCCGACGTCCCATCACCAAGCCGGGTCGCAGATCATTCGTTGACCAGCTTCTTCAGCGCCTCGATCTCTTCCGCGAGCGCACGGTCGGTGGCGATCAGCCCATCGATCTTGCGCACCGCGTGCAAAACCGTCGTGTGGTCGCGCCCGCCGAAGCGACGGCCAATTTCCGGCAAGGAGCGCAGGGTCAGCGTCTTGGCCAGATACATGGCGATCTGACGCGGTTTCACAACATTGGCGGTGCGACGCTGGGACAGGAGGTCAGCGCGGGAAACGTTATAATGTTTGGCCACCACGCGCAGGATTTCGTCGACCCGCACACGCTTGGGATCGCACGGGCGCACCAAGTCGCGCACCGCATTCTCGGCCATTTCCATGGTCACCGGCTCACCGGTGAGCTTATTGAAAGCGAGCAGCTTGTTGAGCGCGCCATCAAGGTCGCGCCCGCTCTGCCCGACGGTGTGGGCCAGCAGTTCCAGCACATTTGCCGGAACGGTGAAGCCGCGATGCTGCTCGGCAAGGGCAGAGGAGCGGGTCTTGAGGATCTGCAAGCGCAGGTCCTCCTCAAGCTGGCCGAGTTCCACCACGAGACCGCCCGCGAGGCGCGAGCGTACTCGGTCATCGAGCGCGTCAAGTTCGGACGGCGGACGATCGGCAGCCACCACCACCTGCCGCCCGGCATCCATCAGAGCGTTGAGCGTATGGCAGAATTCCTGCTGCATGTTCTTGCCGGTCAAGAACTGAAGGTCGTCGATCACCAAAGTGTCGATCGAGCGCAGAGCGTCCTTGAAGGCGATGGCGGCATGGGTCTTCAGCGCGGCGACGAAGCCGTACATGAAGCGCTCCGCGGTCAGATAGACCACGCGCCGTCCACGGCTCGCGCCGGCCCAGGCCACGGCTTGCAGAAGGTGCGTCTTGCCGAGCCCGACGGCAGCATGGAGATAGAGCGGGTTGAAGATCGGCCCCGCACCGGGCACAGCCTCCGCAACCTGACGCGCGGCGGCATGGGCGAGCGTGTTGGACTTGCCCAGCACGAAGGTCTCGAACGTGAGGCGGGCATCGAGGGGCGAGCCGGCGCCGACGTCGGCGGGCATCGCGGCGGAAGCAGATGTTGCCGCCTGGGCGCGCGGCTCGACGGCGCGCTCGACCACGACTTCGCGATGCTCATTGGCGGCCTTTAGCGGAATGGCGCGGGCCACGGCAGAGCGCACGGACAGGTCTACCTTGCGCGCGGTGCCGCTCTCCTCGCGCCACAGCTCGGCGAGACGCTCGACATAATGGTCCTGGATCCACGCCTTCAGAAAGCGCGTGGGCACCGAGAGATGCACACGCTCGGCGATCCGGTCGAGCTCGATGCGGGCAAACCAGCTGGTATAGGATTCCTCGCCGATCTCTTCGCGCAGGCGCTGGCGAACCCGGTCCCATTGCTGTGCGCAGAAATCGGCCGCCGAAGGCGCCGTCATAGTGGGGCGAAACTGCGCGACATCAACGGATTCCGGTTTCAACATGAGGGTCTCTCCCGCCCGGGGCGGTTCCCTGGTTGCGACGCAGAGAGCGTTCGCGCCGAGGACGGCGCGTCTCCAAGTCCAAGTGAGTGCAAAGGTGAAGAGTGAAGCGACGAAAGAAGGCTACGCCTCGCCGTCCGTCATGAGGGCGCCCGGCTCGCCGGGGCTCCCTCGGCGCGATCGCGAAGTCGTTCATCCCGGTCACGGCTCACAGCCCCGAAAGGCAGCATGCGACAGAAACGACGAGCGTCTTCGCTAGATCTAGCGCCTGTAAGAGAAGTCATGGCCGCCCCATTTGCCGCTGGCCCAAACACCAACGGACTTTTAAACAGATAGAATAGTTTTTTGCTTGTTTCGCTGTCTTGGATCAAATTCCAAGGATCTAAGACAGATGTTCCCAAACATCAGGATAATACGCCGGTAAAATGTACACGCAGCACGAGAGGGGAGGTGAGACGCTAACGCACATAATACACCCTCCCTCCATCCACGAAGAGTCGTGAAACTGCTGCTCTATTGATGATTTCCTCGGGATGTCCCTCAGAGGTGAGATTGAACATACACAGGGCATGGGGACGGTGCAACGGCTTTCCCGGTCGCATCCGAATCCGGTGGAAAGCGGGTGACAAGTGGATTTCCCTCTACGGTTTAGTTCAGCCGGCAAACCTCTGACTCGACTGCAAGATTCCCAAACGACAGGGCCGCAGGCCCCAGTCCTAGGACTTCAGTCAAGATGTATTACCGTACCTCAACCCACACCTGCCGGAAGGCTCCTTCTAAGCTTGGCCCGTAACCCTTTCAAGCTCATCAGTTTTTCCTGAGCGGTGGGAAATGTAGGCAACTTGCAGCCTGGAAGTGCTGCTGCTTGACCTGGGGAGGCTTAGGGGCTAGCGGCCCAATCCTGGAAGAATCATCACCCGGCGGGAAATGACGCTCATCGATCTTCGCCGGCTAAACCAAGGAATCTGGGGGCTTTTGGTGCGGACCGGTTGAAGGCACGCGGCCCGAGGACCGCATTTTCAGCCGCACGTTCAATGGTGCATGGATACTTCAAATTTCGAAATAAAAAAGCCCGGCAAAGCCGGGCCTTCTTTCGCTAAGCTTAGCCATGACGCGTGCACCGCGGCATCGCCAGCTTTAGATCACGCACTCAGCTTGCTGACGCGGGTCGCAAGGCGGGAAACCTTGCGAGACGCCGTGTTCTTATGAAGAACACCTTTGGTGACAGCACGCATGATTTCCGGCTCAGCTGCCTTGAAGGCCGCGCTTGCGGCCGTGGCATCGCCGGTGGCGAGCGCATCTTCAAGCTTGCGCAGGAACGTACGAACGCGCGAGCGGCGGTTCCGGTTAACCTCGGTGCGCCGCTCGATCTTCCGCGCCGCCTTCTTGGCGGAGGGCGTATTGGCCATCGGCCGTCCTCTATCACGTTATCGCACGCCAAACATAGCCAATAGGCCCGTCTGCACTGCGTCTGAATGGCTGAACACGCCGGCAACCTCGGTCGCCAGCGAAGTGTTGGCGCTTATAGGAGCAGGAAGCAGCGCAGTCAACTGTCTCCGACGCAATGACGGCGCATTGTGCAGATGAGCGCCCCACTTCATCGCAACATTCTCAAAAATGCGCGTTCTCGTCTGGTCAGGCTTGCGCCGCGCTCCGTGGTCCACAAAATACGCGCCGATGGCGCAAGCGCACCGAACAATCGTGCGGGCCGCCGCATCGTCATCGTTCCGGAGGAAAAATCATGGCCGCATTCACCCCGATCTATCCCACCCGCAAGTTCCCGCCGGAGCATGCGGTCTCCGATCTCCTCGGCAAAGTGGACGCATTTCTAAAGGCCGACCAATATCGCGAGCTTTCGGAAGCGTTTGTCGCCTTCCATGCGGCAAATCCCGGGCTCAACTTCTTCGTCGAGGAAGCTCTGCCCGCCCACGTGGCCGACCACGTCCTGAGCAAAACCGGCGCTGCTTCCGCCTTTACCACCTTCACCCTGCAGAATCCCAATTGGGCGGTAGACCTGCAGCGTGCAGCGTTCGACCCGAAGGCATTCTCCGACCAGATCGTCGCCATTGAGGAGACGGTTGCGGCTCTCGTCGCCGCCGCAAAAAAGCCGGCCTGACCGAACGGACGGACCCCCGTGCGGATCGCTCAAGGCGGCGGTCTGCACCGGGGTGGACGATCCGCCCCGCGACGCCGAGGCAACTGGACGGCGCCCGGCACAATCGCGTATGTCACGCACAAACCTACAGGATAGGTCGCGGCGAGCGCGCGAGCCGGAGGAAGTGGGCATGAGCGAAGTGACGGTGGCCGATCGGCCCGTGACGGACAGCCTGGTGACGGTGTTCGGCGGATCCGGCTTTCTCGGCCGTTATGTGGTGCGCGCCCTTGCCCGCAGAGGTTATCGCATCCGCGTGGCCGTGCGCCGCCCGGACCTTGCCAACTTCCTTTTGCCCTATGGCTATGTCGGCCAGATTCAACTCGTGCAGGCGAACGTGCGTTTCGGCGAATCGGTGAGGCGAGCGGCCGAGGGTTCCGACATTGTTGTCAGTCTCGTGGGCGTCCTTGCCCCGCGTGGCCGCCAGAGCTTCGATGCCGTTCATGTCTATGGTGCACGCGCGGTTGCAACCGCAGCTGCCGAAGTCGGCGCACGCGTGGTTCACGTCTCCGCCATCGGCGCCGATTCGACAGCCGCCGCCGGTTATGCGCGCACCAAGGGTCTGGGCGAAGAGGTGGTTCGCGCGGCGGTCCCAGACAGCATCATCCTGCGCCCGTCGCTGTTGTTCGGCCCCGAAGATAACTTCTTCAATCGTTTCGCGGCCATGACGCGCTTCGCCTTCGCGCTGCCGCTGATCGGCGGCGGCAAGACCCGCTTCCAGCCGGTGTTCGTGGCCGATGTCGCCGCGGCAGTGGAGCGCGCAGTGGACGGGAAGGCCAAGGCCGGCACCACCTACGAACTCGGCGGTCCCGAGGTGCGTACGTTCCGGGAGCTGATGGAGCTGCTGCAGCGCGAGATCGGCAGCCACCGACTGCTTATGGACCTGCCCTTCGGAGCGGCCGATCTGCTCGCCCGCATTCTCGGATGGGTGCCGGGCGGCAGCAGCCTGCTCACGCGCGACCAGGTGGCGATGCTGCATTTCGACAATGTGGTGTCGGATGCCGCAGTTTCAGAACACCGCACGATCCAGGACCTCGGCATTCTACCCGCCGCCATGGCGAGCGTGCTGCCGAGCTATCTTTGGCGATTCCGCAAGGCGGGCCAGTTCACCCGCATCGAGACCTGAGCCAAAGCAGAAACGAGACAGGGTGCGGCGCGCCGCACCCGATGGTGATGAAATGGGCGCGTTGGTTACGGGTGGTTCCAAGCCGAGCATCGAAGTGAAGATCTGCGGCGTCACCAGCGCCGCCGCGCTTGACGCCGCGCTGCAAGCCGGGGCCGATCTTGTCGGCTTCGTCCATTTCGCCAAAAGCCCGCGCCATCTTTCTTTCGATGCCGCAGCCGCCCTCTCCGCGCAGGTGAACGGCCGCGCCCTCAAGGTGGCGCTGCTCGTCGATCCGGACGACGCGCTGGTGCGCGATACCTTGGAAGCGATGAAGCCCGACATCCTGCAACTGCACGGTCGCGAGACCCCTGAACGGGTTGCAGCCATCCGCGCGGCGTTCGGACTGCCGGTAATGAAAGCGCTCAGCATCGCCCGCGCCACGGACCTGGACATCGTACCGGCCTATGCCGCGGTTTCCGACCGCTTGTTGTTCGACGCCAAGCCCGCCCCTGACGACTTGTTACCGGGCGGCAACGGCCGCCCGTTCGACTGGTCTCTGCTGGCCGGCCTTGACCCCGGTCGCCCGATCATGCTTTCGGGTGGTCTAGACCCCGATAATGTGGCGCAGGCAATCGCCCGCACCCGTGTCGACGGCGTCGATGTTTCCTCGGGCGTTGAAAGCGCGCCGGGTGTCAAGTCGGCGGAAAAGATCTTTGCCTTCGTCCGCGCCGCGCGCGCGGCGTCCCTTGCCTCCAAGGTGGAAAGCCAAGCCCAGTGACTGCGTTGAACTCCTATCGCACCGGCCCGGACGATCGCGGTCATTTCGGCATCCATGGGGGACGCTTCGTCGCCGAGACCCTCATGCCAGCGGTGCTCGAGCTGGAGCGCGCCTACGAGGCCGCCAAGGCCGACCCAGCCTTTCGCACGGAGATGGATGGTTACCTCACCCATTATGTGGGCCGCCCCTCCCCGCTCTATTTCGCCGAACGTCTCACCGAGTATCTCGGCGGCGCGAAAATCTATCTGAAGCGTGAAGAGCTGAATCACACCGGCTCCCACAAGGTGAACAACGTTCTCGGCCAGATCCTGCTCGCCCGTCGCATGGGCAAAAAGCGCATCATCGCCGAGACTGGAGCCGGCCAGCACGGGGTGGCTACGGCGACGCTTTGTGCGCGCTTCGGGTTGGAATGCGTCGTCTATATGGGCGCGGTGGATGTCGAGCGGCAAAAGCCGAACGTGTTCCGCATGAATATGCTGGGCGCCACCGTCGTGCCGGTTCAATCCGGCACGCGCACGCTGAAGGACGCCATGAACGAGGCGCTGCGCGATTGGGTCACCAACGTGCATGACACCTTCTATTGCATCGGCACCGTGGCTGGCCCTCATCCCTATCCAGCGATGGTGCGCGATTTTCAGTCCATCATCGGCACCGAGGCGCGCGCGCAGATCCTCGAGATGGAGGGCCGGCTGCCCAATTCACTGGTTGCGGCTGTGGGCGGCGGCTCCAATGCCATCGGTCTGTTCCATGCCTTCCTCGACGATCCCGAAGTGGAAATTTTCGGCGTCGAGGCTGCAGGGCGCGGCATTCCCAGCGGTGAGCATGCGGCGGCGATCCTCGGCGGACGGCCGGGCGTGCTGCACGGCAACCGCACCTATCTGATCATGGACGACGACGGCCAGATCAAGGATGCGCATTCCATCTCCGCCGGCCTCGATTATCCCGGCATCGGCCCCGAGCATTCCTGGCTGCACGACGTGGGCCGCGTGAAATACATCCCTTGCACAGATCAGGAGGCGCTCGATGCCTTCGTGCTCCTGTCGAAGCAGGAAGGCATCATCCCAGCGCTGGAAAGCGCGCATGCCATCGCCAAGGCGACGGAAATCGCGCCCACCAAGCCGAAGGATCATGTCATGATCATCAATCTGTCGGGCCGCGGCGACAAGGACATCTTTTCCGTGGCTGAACATCTGGGGGGCCAGATATGAAATTTGCAACTGCTTGCGCGAAGGCTCTGAGCCTTGCTCTTCCGCTCTCTCTCGCCGCTCCGGCCGTCCTGCCCGCACTCGCGGAGCCGGCCGGCTTGAACCTGACCACCGGCGCGGTGGTCACTGATCCGTCGGGCGCCTTCATCAGCGTGCAGGTGGCCAACAGCGGCACCATCATGTTGAACCAAATCGTCGTGACCTGCGATTTCTTCTCCAAGAGCAAGAAGAAGCTCGGCACGTCGTCCACGACGCTGTTTTCCACCTTCCCCGGCATCACGGGGTCGGATCAGGTGCGCCTGATGGGCGCCACCAGCGCCGTCTCTGCGACCTGCGCCATCACCAGCCCGAACTGAGCGGGTTTCCCCCTTAGCCTCCCGGCCGCCGGCGGCCGATCCTCCTTCCGTTCCGGGGGAGACAGAATAAAGACGGACCATGACCACCCGCATCACCGCCCGCTTCGCCGATCTTGCCGCCGAGGGCCGTCCCGGCCTCGTCACCTTCATCACAGCGGGCGATCCCGATGCCGCAACCTCGCTGGCGGTGCTGAAAGCCCTGCCTGCGGCCGGCGCGGACCTGATCGAGCTGGGCGTGCCGTTCACCGATCCCATGGCGGATGGCCCTGCCATCCAGGCGGCCGGTTTGCGGGCGCTCAAGGGCGGGCAGACCCTCGCCAAGACGCTCGGCATGGTCCGTGCGTTCCGCGAAGGCGACCACAAGACCCCTGTCGTTCTTATGGGCTATTTCAATCCCATCTATGTCTACGGCGTCCCGCGCTTTCTTGAGGATGCTAAGGCAGCGGGCGTGGATGGCCTGATCGTGGTTGATCTGCCGCCGGAGGAGGATGACGAGCTATGTCTTCCGGCGCTCGCTGCCGGGCTCGACTTCATCCGCCTTGCAACGCCGACCACGGACGACAAGCGCCTGCCGGCTGTGCTCGCTCACACGGCAGGCTTTGTCTATTACGTTTCAATCACCGGCATCACGGGCTCCGCGACGCCGGACGCTGATCTGGTCTCCGCAGCCGTAGCCCGCATCAAGGGTCACACCGACCTGCCGGTGGCAGTGGGCTTCGGGGTGAAAACCCCGGCCCAGGCGGCCGCCATCGCGGCAGGTGCGGATGCGGTGGTGGTGGGTTCGGCGCTGGTCGATGTCGTACGCGCCTCGCTGGACGAGAACGGCGCCGCTACCCCCGGCACGGTCGCCGATGTGGAGGCATTGGTTCGCGAGCTTGCCGGCGCGGTGCGTGGTGTGCGCCGCCGGACCGCTGAATAGGCATCAGTCAGTCGGATCGCGTCCACGCCGCAGGAGGCCGATAGCAATACCGTGATCGAGCCGCCGGGTTCTTCATACGCCCGGATCTTGATCCACCTCATGGCGCTGGCGGCCCATACCATTCAATGCTCTTCCCAATCCGAATGGGAGGATCGATATGGCCCGCTCGCGCACCACCCGCTTCATTGCCGCTCTGCTCGCGGGCGCCTCACTGGCAGCAGCTCCCGCCAGCGCCTGCACGCGCGCGCTTTATACCGGCGCGGACGGCATGGTCATCACCGGCCGGTCTATGGACTGGGCCGAGGATATGCGCACCAATCTTTGGGTGTTTCCCAAGGGGATGGCGCGCGACGGTGCGGCTGGCCCCACCGCGCCAAAATGGGTCTCCAAATACGGCAGCCTCATTGCCTCAAGCTATGATGTCGGCACCGCTGACGGCATCAATGAGGCGGGTCTGGTGGTGAACCTGCTGTATCTCGACAAATCCGACTACGGGCAGGACACCGGCAAGCCGCCCATGTCCATCTCCCTTTGGGCGCAGTATGTGCTGGACATGTTCGGCACCGTCTCGGACGCGGTTGCGGCGTTGGAGAAGGAGCCATTCCACATCGTCGCGCCGGTACTGCCCAATGGCGTGCCGGCGCAGCTCCACCTTGCGCTTTCCGATGCCAGCGGAGATTCAGCGATTTTCGAGTATATCGGCGGGAAGCTCGTCATTCACCACGGCAAGCAGTATCAGGTGATGACCAACTCCCCGACCTTCGATCAGCAATTGGCGCTCAACGCCTATTGGGAGGAGATCGGCGGGCTGACCTTCCTGCCTGGCACCAACCGCGCCTCCGATCGCTTCGCCCGCGCCTCATTCCTGATCCACGCGGTGCCGAAGCAGGCCGATCCGCGCTTCATCTCGGCGGTGCCGGGGCAGAGCTTCGCCAATCAAGCCGCGCTCAGCGTGCTTGGGGTGATGCGCAGCGTCGGCGTGCCGCTCGGCATTACCACGCCGAACCAGCCCAACATTTCCTCTTCCCTCTGGCGCTCGGTCGCGGACCAAAAGAACAAGGTCTATTTTTTCGATTCTTCCACCAGCCCAAATGCGTTCTGGGTCCCACTCGCGGATCTGGACCTGAAGGAGGGCGCGCCCGTAAAGAAACTCACCCTGGAAGGTGGGCGGATTTATTCCGGTAATGCGGCGGCCGAGTTTGCCGTCGCCAAGCCTTTCATTTTCTTACCCGCCACACCGTAGCTGAACAAACGATACTCTCTGAAAATTAACGGTACAAAAAATATCCATAAAGCAGGAAAAATCGAAATTTTCCATATCAGTCAGGCAATTTTTATATATTAAAATCAAATAATTCCACAAATAACTATCTAAAAATGATGTTGATATTATAAATTTGCCAGAATTGAATCAAAAATTCAGATTGTCAGCTTAGGATACTTCGTAAAAATAAAATCTCGTACATATTCTATTTCCCTTACGGAATAATTGGACCTTGCCGTGGTTTCGCCACCATGGGCGCCCAAGCCCTAAGGCTGGGATGAGGCGATGATGGCTACGCGCCGGCGTTTGCGCGGCGCTGCACAACCGCACTTCCGTTACCGCGCGCTCGGTATTACATGGAGCACGCCACAGCCGGAGCATCCTCCTTGAATTGGATTTCCAACGTCGTCCGCCCGAAGATCCGAGATTTCCTGGCGCGCCGGGAGGTACCAGAGAATCTGTGGGTGAAGTGTCCGGAAACCGGGCAGATGGTGTTCCACAAGGATCTGGAAGCCAATCTGTATGTGATCCCGGGCTCCGGCTATCACATGCGAATGGATGCGGTGCGCCGCTTGAAGGCCACCTTCGACGACGGGGCCTATGAAGAAGTTGCCCTCCCCGAGGTCGCCATCGATCCGCTGAAGTTCCGCGACGAGCGGCGCTATGCCGACCGACTGAAGGATGCCCGCACCAAGACCGGCATGCAGGATGCCGTAAAGGTTGCGACCGGCCTGCTGCAAGCGCTCCCGGTCACAATCGCGGTGCAAGATTTCGGTTTCATGGGCGGCTCGCTCGGCATGGCCGCAGGCGAGGCTGTGGTGAAAGGTCTGCAGACAGCGGCCGAGAAGGGCACGCCCTTTATCATGTTCGCCGCCTCGGGCGGCGCGCGCATGCAGGAAGGCATCCTCTCCCTCATGCAGATGCCGCGCACCACGGTCGCGATCCAGGAATTACGTGAGGCCAAGAAGCCGTACATCGTGGTTCTCACCAACCCCACCACAGGCGGCGTTACAGCCTCCTACGCCATGCTGGGCGACATTCAGATCTCAGAGCCCGGCGCCCTGATCGGCTTTGCCGGGCCGCGAGTGATCGAGCAGACCATCCGCGAGAAGCTGCCAGACGGCTTCCAGCGCGCCGAATATCTGCGCGAGCACGGCATGATCGACATGGTGGTGCATCGTCACCAGATGCGAGAGACACTGGGACGGATCTGCCGCATCCTGGTAAAGGCGCCGGCCGCCCCCCCCCAAGGGCGCCTGCCGCGTCCTGCCGCCGCTTGATGCCCGCCCGATCTTTCCGCCGCGCGGCCGCAGCCGCGCAGGGGTAGCTTCCAATGTCCCTCCCCCGCCCCGCCGGCGGACCCGACGCAATCCTGGAGCGCCTTGCGGCACTCCATCCCCAGCGGATTGATCTTTCGCTGGACCGGGTCCACCGCCTCCTTGCCGCCCTCGACCACCCCGAGCTGCGCCTGCCGCCGGTCATCCATGTGGCCGGCACCAATGGCAAGGGATCCACCATCGCCTTCCTGCGCGCGGCGCTGGAGGCGGCGGGCAAGCGTGTGCACGTCTATACCTCGCCCCATTTGGTGCGCTTCAATGAACGCATCCGCCTTGCCGGCGTCCTGGTCAGCGATGGGGCCCTTTCGGACGCGCTCGACAAGGTCGAGAGCGCCAATGCCGGCCAGCCCATCACGCTGTTCGAGATCACCACGGCGGCAGCTTTCGTATTGTTCGCCCAGGTGGCCGCCGATGTGTTGCTGCTCGAGGTCGGTCTCGGTGGTCGCCTGGACGCCACGAATGTCGTCGATGCACCCTTGGCCAGCGTCATCACACCATTGTCCATCGACCATGTGGATTTTCTCGGCCCGACACTCGAGCAGATCGCGGGAGAAAAAGCCGGCATCATTAAGCGCCGGTCGCCGGTGATCGTCGCGGCGCAGCCGGATGAAGCCCTCGACGTGATCGAGCGCGCAGCGGCTCGCAACCTCGCGCCAGTGTTCGTGCGCGGCCAGCATTGGACGGTCCATGAGGAAGCAGGCCGCCTGGTCTATTCCGACGAGGCCGGGTTGCTGGATCTGCCGCGGCCGCGCCTCATGGGCGCGCATCAGATCGACAATGCGGGACTTGCGGTCGCAACCTTGCGGGCATTGCCGCAATTGGGCATCCCTGCCGCCGCCCTCGAATCCGGCCTCAAGGCGGCAGAATGGCCGGCACGGCTGCAGCGCCTCGCCCCGGGCCCGCTCGCCGCGCGCGCCCCGGCGGACGTGGAAGTCTGGTTGGACGGCGGACACAATGCCGCCGGCGGCGCGGCGCTGGCGAGCGCCCTGGCCGAACTGGAAGAGCGCTATGCCCGACCTCTGATCATGGTGGTTGGCATGCTCGGCTCCAAGGACATCGCCGCCTTCCTCGCGCCGTTCGCCGGACTCGTTCGCGAAGTCATCGCCGTGCCAGTGCCGGGCGAGCACAAGGGCCTCGCTCCGGACGAGGTCGCAGCCGCTGCCGCCACGCTTGGCATGTCCAGTTCGGTGGCACGCGATGTGGGGACGGCCCTGGACAGCCTCGCAGCTTTCCCATTGGTGCCGCCGCCACGTGTGCTGATCGCCGGTTCGCTCTATCTGGCAGGCGCCGTGCTGCAAGAGAACGCCACCGCTCTCACCTGATTTTTCACGCCGAGACCACCCTATCTCGTCGTGTCACAAAAATGTGGGCGGCCGGACGACATCGCCCGACCGCCCGCGGTCATTCAAACAAAAGCTCAGAGGTTGCGGTTGACGGTGCCCTTCACCGCATCCTTAGCCTTGCCCACGGCCTGCTGGCCTTCACCCTTGATTTCCTGCACCTTGCCCTCGACCTGAAGGCGATCATTGCCGACCGCCTTGCCAATGCCCTGCTTGGCATTGCCGATGGCTTCGTTTGCGGTGCCCTTGATCTTGTCGCCAGTGCTACCCATGAGATATTCCCTTCGTCTCGGTGAGCTTGCATAGACAACGGCCAGGGAGGCCTTACGTTCCCTCGGTCCGGAAAAAGCAGGCATTGATGCCCTGGGCGCATGGCCTATCGGGCAGCTCCTGCACGGAAACGATTCCGTTCAGCCTAAATTCGCTCTAAGAGAACCGTCACAATGTTGCGCAGGTTACCCCTGTCGCTGATATAAAAGGTAAGAGGACATGCCCGCCTATCGTTCCCGCACCTCCACCCACGGCCGCAATATGGCCGGCGCCCGGGGCCTGTGGCGCGCCACTGGCATGAAGGACGGCGATTTCGGCAAGCCCATCATCGCAGTGGTCAATTCCTTCACCCAGTTCGTCCCCGGCCATGTTCACCTGAAGGATCTCGGCCAGTTGGTGGCGCGGGAGATCGAAAAGGCGGGCGGTGTTGCAAAGGAATTCAACACCATCGCGGTGGATGACGGCATCGCCATGGGCCATGACGGCATGCTCTATTCACTGCCCTCGCGCGAGATCATCGCCGACAGCGTGGAATATATGGTCAACGCGCACTGCGCCGACGCCATGGTGTGCATCTCCAATTGCGACAAGATCACGCCCGGCATGCTGATGGCCGCCATGCGCCTCAACATCCCCGCGGTGTTCGTCTCCGGCGGCCCCATGGAGGCCGGCAAGGTGATCCTCTCCACCGGCGAGCGGAAGGTGGATCTGATCGACGCGATGGTCGCGGCCGCGGATTCTCGCGTGTCCGACGAAGATGTGAAGGTGATGGAGCGGTCCGCATGCCCCACCTGCGGGTCCTGCTCGGGCATGTTCACGGCGAATTCCATGAACTGTCTCACGGAGGCCCTCGGTCTCGCCCTGCCGGGCAATGGCTCGGTGCTGGCGACCCATGCCGACCGCGAGCGCCTGTTCGTGGAAGCCGGCCACCTGATCGTCGATCTCGCCCGCCGCTATTACGAGCAGGACGACGAGCGCGTGCTGCCGCGCAAGATCGCGACCTTCAAGGCATTCGAGAATGCCATGACGCTGGATATCTCCATGGGCGGCTCCACCAATACGGTGCTGCACCTGCTCGCCGCGGCCAATGAGGGCGAGGTGCCGTTCACCATGGCCGACATAGACCGCCTCTCGCGGGGCGTTCCGGTGCTGTGCAAGGTCGCGCCCGCCGTCGCCAATATCCATATGGAAGACGTGCACCGCGCCGGCGGCATCATGGCCATCCTCGGCGAACTCGACCGCGCCGGCCTGCTTCATTCCGACCAGGGCACGGTGCATGCGCCGACCCTCGGCGATGCCCTGGATCGCTGGGATGTGAAGCGCACCAGCTCGGAGAGTGTGCAGACCTTCTATCGCGCTGCCCCCGGCGGCGTACCGACCCAGGTCGCCTTCAGCCAGGCGCGCCGCTGGGACGACCTCGATACCGACCGGGAAAGCGGCGTGATCCGCGATGCTGCTCATGCCTATTCGAAGGATGGCGGCCTTGCGGTGCTGTACGGCAACATCGCGGAAGAAGGCTCGATCGTGAAAACGGCGGGAGTCGATGCCGCCTCGCTCACCTTCTCCGGTCCCGCGCGCATCTTCGAGAGCCAGGACGCGGCTGTGGAGGCAATCCTCGCCTCGCAGCGCATTGTCGCCGGCGATATCGTACTGATCCGCTATGAGGGGCCGCGCGGCGGACCCGGCATGCAGGAGATGCTCTATCCGACCTCCTATCTGAAGTCGAAGGGCCTCGGAAAGGTTTGCGCGCTAGTCACCGACGGGCGTTTCTCGGGAGGCTCCTCGGGCCTGTCCATCGGCCACGTCTCCCCGGAAGCGGCCGAGGGCGGTGCCATCGGGCTTGTGGAAGAAGGCGATATCATCGAGATCGACATCCCCAACCGCCGCATTCATCTGGCGGTTTCGGACGAGGTGCTCGCCCATCGCCGCGCCGCCATGGAAGCGAAGGGCGATGCCGCCTGGAAGCCGGCGACGCGGACCCGCGTGGTCTCCCAGGCGCTCCAGGCCTATGCGGCGCTCACCACCTCCGCCGCGCGCGGCGCCGTTCGCGACGTGAAGGCCCTGCGCCGCTGAGCAGCCGCCGCGCCTGATCCCCTCTCGCCCCCGGTCCCCCTCTCCCACTTGCGGGGGAGGGTCAGGGAGGGATGCGACCGGCACGGCGGACCTGTTCATCTTCGGAGCGCGGCATTCACCTCCCCTCACCCCAACCCTCTCCCCCTCGGGGAGAGGGGGAACGGGCGGGATTTCCACCGTCATCGGTGCCAGGCCTTGGCCCTCACCTCTCCCCGGGGGGCGAGGTCGACCGCGCAGCGGGCGGGTGAGGGGGCGAGCCGCACGGAACAGATTCGCAGCGGTCGCTACAGAGGCCCGCCGGCTGAGCTCTCGCCTCTATCCTCTCTCCCTGGGGGAGAGGGGGCATTCATGCTCATGGAATGAGTGTCGAGTCCCGATGCCCCTCACCGGCAAGTGAGCCGCCCGTCTATATTGGCGATATCACGACCAGCGCTGCACCAGCTTGCCGCAGTCGTGGCATCCACCCAGCGCCCGCGCGAATCCTGGCAGCTTGCCTTCAGCCAGCCCGCCACCATCCGGACCTCCCGGCACGTGGCCATATAGGAGCCGGACGGAATCTTTTCGCCATAGCTGGATGACGCGGACGGGCCGCCAAATCCGGCGGAGGCCGCCTTGCAGACGAGACGCCCATTCTCGTTCGCGATGTCGCTGCCGAGCGAGCACCAGCCCGGAACCGTGCTTGCCTCGGCCCAGCCACCATATCCGTTCTGGCAGGTCGCCTTTAGCCATCCAGCCTCCTCACGCACATTCACGCAGGTCGCAAGATAGCTGCCCTGCCGAACCTGTGCGGCGGCCGGCCCCGCAACACAGGCGACGAGCAAGAACGCGGCAGAGAAAAGCCTTCCAAACATCGGCATGTTCGCTCCTGTATCGTGAGCACATGCCGATCAGCTCGCACCACAAGCTGATCGGGTCATGCGTGCGTCGGATTTAGCGGCAGGCGAACTGCCCATTTATGTTGGCGATATCCCGGCCTCTGCAAAAATTCGGGAAAATGCTGGTTTCGCGCCACCGCCCACGTTCATCCCGGCAGAGGGCGTTCAAGGTGCCGCCGGCCATGTTGATGTCCCGGCACGAGGCCATATAGGAGCCCTGTGGCAGCGGCGACGGCCCGCGGCCGCCCGGGTTGTACCCGGGGCCGGGATTGTAGCCAGGTCCAGGAGGGTAGCCGGGGCCAGGGTTATAGCCAGGTCCGGGGTTGCGACCGGGGCCTGGTGGGTAACCAGGGCCGCCACCATTCCTCACTTGGCAGGTGAGCGTCCCATTCGAATTGGCGATGTCGGAGCCCGGCACGCACCCCGGCAACATGAGGAACGCGGGAACAGAAACGCCAAGTTGGTTGCGACAGAAAGCCGTGAGCATCCCGTTGGAGACACGCGCCTTTTGGCAGGTGTACAGATAGCTCCCCGGCGGCGCCTGCTGGGCCTCGGCGAGAGTGGAAAGAGCCGTAAGGCATAGCAGCCCGGCCGCGATACCTAAAAACTTCGCACGCACCCGCATGATACGTCACACTCCAATCAATCGACCTGATAATCTACAGAAGGTGCCACCGTGCCGCTGGTGAGCGACTCTCGCCCACCTCTCCAGCAACCGCACCCCGCTGGTGTGCTTTGACACCATATTTCGAAGCTGCGGCAGAGTGATTTCCATATTCCCTGCACAATATTACACCGGCCTGACAAGGCGCTTAAAAATCCCTCGGGTGGCGCACAGGGCGCTGACCATGGCGCGAGGGTGAGTTCACGCATATAAGGCGCATCATGCTTGCCAACGGCCATTTCCGGCAGCGCGCGGGCCGGACAGGAGCGGGCATTGATGTGGCGCACGTGTCTTTCCCTCGCGATCCTGGTGAGCGCGAGCGGCGCGGCTTTGAGCGCCGTGGAATGTCCCTCGCACCTGCACAGCCAAACGCTAGGAGCGGTCTCGGTGTTCGATGGCCCGCCCGAGGAGATGGTCGACCTCGCCCCTGAGCAAACCGGCAAGCGCGACACTTGGAGCGGCCTCGACCGGACCGGCCGGCCGGCATTTCTGATTTGCCGATACAAGGGCACGAGGGAGATTAGGGAATTCGCGCTTCCCGCCGGCACCAAGGCCTGCGCCGGTATCCGAACGGCCGACGATAGCGGCTATAAGCGCATGAGATGCGAATAGGGGCACGGATCTCAGCCGCGCAGTGACTCGACCGCCCCGAGGATCAGGTCCGCCGCTTCGGTCACACCGCCGCTCTGCGCGATCTCGCCCTGGATGCGCCGCGCGGCGATGGCGTAGGCAGGATCCGATAGGACCAGCTCCAGCGCTTCCTGCACCCGCGCCGCCGAAGCTTTCTTGGCGGGGAAGATGCGCGCGACACCGCAATAGACCAGGCGCGCGGAAATCCCCGGCTGCTCGAACGCAATCGGCATGGCGACCAGCGGCACCCCGAAGGAAAGTGCATCCATCACGGTGTTGAACCCCGCATGGATCACTGCCGCCTTGCAATGGGCGAGCACCTGCCTTTGTGGCACGAAGGCCCGCACGATGGGATCGCCCGGCAGCGCACGTGCCGCCTCATCGCTCAACAGCCCGCCATGGGCGAGCACAAGGCGCACGTTCAACTTCTGCGCCGCCATTGCCACCGCCTGGAACAGATCCGCCCGCGCGCCCTGCAACGTGCCAAGGGAACAGAACACCAGCGGACGCCCGTCGCCGTGGAGGTCAAAATCGAGGACCGCCTCGGCTTCCGATGTGCGGAACGGGCCGCAATAGTGGAAGGCGGCGGGCAGTTCGGCGCGCGGGAAGTCGAGACCCTTCACGCACTGCGCGACCTGAAGCAGAGGCGAAAATCCTTGGTCCGCCAACGGGTCGAGGTCGAACGACGCCGCATGGCGCGCCACCACCTTGGCCATGGGCTTCATAAGGAAATCGGTCACCCGCCAGCCGCCTTCGCTCCACCAGCGGCCCTTGTCGGTGGGATCATAGGGCCAGTCCACGAACGGCGGCGGTAGGCCGATTTCGCGATTGAGCGGCAATGCGGTGGCGGTGGAGACGAAGGGCAGTTTGAGATGCCGTGCCACCAGCGCACCGGCGGCTTCCGTCTGGTCCGCGATCACCGCATCGATTCCTTCGGCGCGGAAGGCAGCGGGGAGATCGCGACAAAGCATGTCGGTAATATCGGCGGTGTCGCGGATCACGCCGAGCAGGCCGAGCGGCCCGGTGGGGTTGGCGAGCTTATGGAGATGCGCCTTGAGCGCGCCCTTCGGATGACTTTCCAACCCTACAGCGCAGAAACCCACCGGTGTCCCGCGCACCATCTCGGCTGCGTCCGCCATGTGGAAGAATGTGACGCGATGGCCACGGGCGACGAGATCGCGCGACAGAGCCACCAGCGGATTGAAATGCCCCGAGAGCGGTGGGGCGACCACTGCGAAATGAAGGGACGTCATGCCGGACGAGTCCAGAGCGTCGCGGAGCGCGGCGCGGTGGGGGATGCGAGGCGAGATAGAGCAGCCTGCACCGCGCCTGAGGCCGCGAACGCAATCTTCTCACCCTTGGTGGTGGAACGCCGCTCATCCCAGGCAAGTGGGCCTGCCGCGCGCACCTTGGTTCCGATGGCGCGATACACCGCCCGTGCGGTCGTGATCGCGCAGGCAGAACGGAACGGCAGCGCTCGCACGCCGATCAAGGCGGACTCATAATAAGGTTCGGCCAGATCCAGCAGCCGCGCCACCACATCCGCCACCTTCTGGCGGTTGGCCGGCAGCGCCACGGCGTCGGGTTCGACACCGACGGCGCGCAGCCACTCGGCCGGCAGATACACCCGGCCGATGCCGGCATCTTCCACCACGTCGCGGGAGATATTGGTGAGCTGAAACGCAAGGCCGAGGTCGCAGGCGCGGTGCAGCACCTCCTCCTCGCGCGCGCCCATGATAAGCGCCATCATCACCCCGACCACGCCCGCCACATGATAGCAATAGGAGAGCGTGTCCTTGATCGTCTCGTATTTGCGGTCTTCCACATCCATGCGGAAGCCCTCAAGGAGGTCGAGGGGATAGCGCTCGGGAATCGCATTGCGGCGGATCACCTCGGCAAAGGCGGCAAAGGCTGGGTGGGTGGTCGGCAGTCCGCGATAGGCCCGGTGGGTCTCCTCATAAAGCCCGTCGAGACGCGCTTGCGCGCTCATGCTCTCCGCCACCCGGCCATGGCCGAGAACCTGCCCATCCACCACGTCGTCGCAATGGCGGCACCAAGCGTAGAGCATGACGGCGTCCGCACGTGTGCGCGGGTCGAACAGCTTGGCGGCAGCCGCGAAGCTCTTGGAGCCCTTCGCGATGGCTGCTTCGCTGGCGGTGAGGACTTCACTCACGCCTTGCTCCTGTCCATGGAGATGGAGGGGAAATCGGCAATGATCAGGCCTGCCGTCGCCTTTGCCGAACCGACCACGCCTGGAACCCCGGCGCCCGGATGGGTACCGGCGCCGACGATATAGAGATTGGGAATCTTGTCATCGCGATTGTGCGGGCGGAACCACGCCGATTGGGTCAGCAGAGGCTCTACGGAGAATGCCGATCCCATGTGCGCGTTGAGTTCGTCGCGGAAGCCGAAGGGGGTGAGGATGCGGCTCGTCACCAGATCCTCCTTGAGGCCCGGCAGGAGGCGCGCTTCCAGATAATCAAGGATGCGGTCACGATATTTCGGGCCTTCAACATCCCAATCGATCTGCGCCTTGCCGAGATGGGGCACGGGCGAGAGCACGTAGAAGCCGGTGCAGCCTTCCGGCGCAAGGCTTGGATCGCTCACCGTTGGCGCGTGCAGATAGAGCGAGAAATCCTCCGGCAGATCGGGACCGGCGAAGATGTCGTCGATCAGTCCGCGATAGCGAGGCCCGAACAGCACGGTATGGTGCTGGAGGTGCGGATAGGTGCGTTTCGTGCCGAAGTAGATCACGAACAGCGACATGGAGTGGCGCATCTTGCCAAGCCTTTTGCCCTCGGCCTTGCCGCGCGGCGTATTGCGCAGCAGCTTGGCATAGGTGTGCACCACGTCTGCATTGGAGGCGACGAGATCGAATTTCGTCACGCTGCCGTCGGCCATGCGCACGCCGGTGGCACGGCCATTCTCAACCAATATCTCATCGACGGGCGCGGACAGGCGCAGCGTGCCGCCGAGATCCTCGAACAGGCGCACCATGCCCTGCACCAGCGCGCCGGTGCCGCCGCGTGGGAAGAACACGCCCCATTTGCGCTCCAAAGCGTGGATCAGCGCGTAGATGGAGGAGGTGGCGAACGGGTTGCCGCCGACCAGTAAGGAATGAAACGAGAAGGCCTCGCGCAATTGCTCATCCTTGATGAAGCGCGACACCATGGAATAGACGCTCTTCCAGGCCTCCAGCCGCATCAACTGGGGCGCCGCGCGGATCATGTCCTTGAAGGACAGGAATGGCACTGCGCCAAGCTTGAGATAGCCCTCCTCAAACACCGCCTTCGAATAGGCGAGGAAGCGTCGGTAACCCTCGACATCGACCGGGGACTTGGCGGCGATCTGCCGGTCCAGCCCCTCTTGGTCGTTCACATAGTCGAACTGATAGCCGTCGCTCCATAGCAACCGATAGAACGGCGAGATGGATATCAGCTCCACATAATCGGAGAGCTTGCGCCCGGCGATGGCGAACAGCTCTTCGAGGGCACTCGGATCGGTGATGACGGTCGGCCCGCCGTCGAACACAAAGCCCTGATCCTCATAGACATAGGCACGGCCACCGGGCTTATCGCGCTTCTCGTAGAGCGTGGTGTCGAAACCTGCGGCCTGCAATCGGATCGCCAGCGAGAGACCGCCGAAGCCTGAGCCGATGACCGCCGCCTTGCGGTGGCCGTTGGGGTGCGTCTTCGTCAGCATCATGGCACGCGGGATCCGTGTTTCACTTCGCCGATTTCACGCGGCGGCTTCTCACTCGGTGGAACCGTTTCGCGCCTGCGATACAGCATCTTGTGGAGAATTGCATATCGCAGCTTTGGGAGGAGGCGGGCGCGGCCGGCTCAAGTGCGCTCCGGCAGACAACGCAGCGCCGCGCCGAGCGGCACCGGCGGGCGGCCGGTGAGAATGCGCGCCTTGTCGGCCAGGGTCAGGCGCCCGGCGTAGAAGCGGGCGATCAAGGGTTCCGGAAGGCCATAGAAACGCTGAAGAATGGTATAGCGCTGGTCGGGCGCGGCGGCGCGGAACAGCATGCGGTTGAGCAGGCGGAAATAGCCGCGCCGCTCCCAGGTGGCGAAGGCATGTTGCCGCACCCGCTCGGCAAGCGCCGGGCCGGAGATATCCGGGCTTTCTGCAACCATGTCCGCCAGCGCCATGGCATCGGGCAGCGAATAACCTGTGGTGGGGTGGAACAGCGCCGCACGCAGCCCGCTGCGCACCACGCCTTGCGTCCCGGCGTTCCAGAAGGCGGCAAGATTTCCGCCGAGCGCGATGGGCAAGACCCCCTCTTCTTCGCGGATCACCTCCTCCACGTGCCATCCCTGGGCGTGCGCATAGGCCAGGATGCGGGCGCGCAGCGCACCGGGATCGAGACCGGGGCCGTCGGCATAATAGGTGTCCTCGATCAGCACCGTATCGGCGGTGAAAGGCAGCAAATAGACGAAGCGATACCCGTCGAGCTGGGACACGGTGGCGTCCATGATGACCGGGCCGCTCAGCCCGTGAGGCGCGGCAAGGCGTACCTCCAGGCCGAGGAATTTTTGATAGCCGAGGTCCAGGTGGGCGCTCTCTCCCGGCCCGCGACCGTCCACCACCGCACGGGCGTGAATTGTCTCTCCGCCCTTCAGAACCACATGGTCGGCATGCAGCACCGCCACCCTTGCGTTGGTGCGCAGCGCCGAACCGAGCGCCGCATGGGCGATCGCTTCCAGCTTGTGGGATGCGATGGAAGCATAGGCCCCCTCCAACGCACGGCGGCGTGCGGGGAAGCGGACGCTGTGGCCGCGCCACCGCGCGGTAAGCAGGGGGGCGAGAAACTCAAATTGAGCCGGGGTTACGTCGGTCTCGTGGAACGACCAGGTATGGTTGCCGCCGATGCGCGGGCCTGCCTCCAGAATGGCGAGCCTTAGATCCGGCCGGGCCTGCCTGAGCCTCAGGGCGAGCAGCACGTTGGCAAGGCCGCCGCCCACCAGAACCATGTCCATCGCTCATCGGCCTCCGCGCGTCGCCCCAGGCATGGCTCCCACGTCCGGGCGGCCTAGACAAGCGTGTGGGCGCGTTCGCTTAGTACAGCACCGATTTGTAGCGCTGAAGCATCTCTTCCTGCGTCTCGGCAGGCGCTTCAAGGCGGGCGTGGTCCTTGAGCATCTCCCCCATGGTTGGCAGCGCCGAGCGCGCAACCTTGGCTTCCGCGCTCCAGAGAGCCGACCGCATGAGCGATTTGGCGCAGTGCAGATAGGCTGATTGCACGTGAACCCGCAGAACGCTCGCCGGCACTTTCCCAGCCACCGCAAAGCGCGCGTTCAACTCTGCACTGGCATGGATTTCCGCCCGCCCGTTGACACGCAAGGTCTCGTCCACGCCGGGAATGAGAAAGAGCAAGCCGACACCGGGGCGCTCGAGAATATTTTCGAGGCTGTCGAGGCGGTTGTTGCCCGGCCGATCGGGCAGCAACAGGGTGGTGTCATCCTCTACCACGACAAAACCGGGATGGTCGCCGCACGGCGACACATCCATGAAGCCGTCCGAGCCGCCGCTCGCCAGCAGGACGAACGGGCTCAGCGCAATGAAATCGCGGCAATGGCGGTCCAGAAGGTGGATTTCCTTAGCCACCGAGCGGCCATGCGCGGGCTTGTAGAGCTGACGCAGCGCTTCGCGGCTTTCGACTTTGGACATGAGCCCTCAGGGTTTGATGACGAGTTGCACGCGGTCAGCTGCGAAGCTGGAGCGGCCCCATTGCAGGGGCGTGCCATTGGCCTCCACATCCACCCGCTCGACCACCATCACAGCGCGTCCCGGACTCAGCGACAGACGTTCCTGCTCGCTTTCATTTGCCGGCCGGGCAGACAGGCGAGTCTCGCGACGTCGAAAATCGAGGATGCCGAGCGTAGCCAGCGCGCGCGTCAGAGATCCGGTGGCGGCATAGACAAGGTCGAGGTCGCGGCAGCGCGCTTCGGGGAAATAGGCCCGCCCGCACGAGATGGGCACCCCGTCCGCCTCGTGGATTGTCTCTATGGCGAGCACGGGCGTCCCTTCGGGGATCTCCAGGGCCTGCGCCACCTCGCGGTTTGCCGGTTCGACCACCGCGCCGAGACACCGCCCGAAGGGCTCGCGCCCGTTGGCGGAAACGATCTCGGAGAAACGAGTCCGCGTACCGATGGGATACCGGAGCGGCGGCTCCTTGACGAATGTGCCGCGCCCCGCCGTCGCCTCGATCATTCCCCGCTCGGACAGCACGGCAAGCGCGCGCCGCACCGTGTGACGGTTGACGCCGAACCGCAGTGCGAGATCGGCCTCCACGGGCAGGCGCGCGCCGGCGGGAAACAGCCCGGCATTTATCTCGCCCTGCAGTCGCTCCGCGATTTGCTTCCATAAGGCGATACCCGAGCCGCGCTTCACATCGGCATCGTCCACTTCCGTCATTCCAGCGTGACCTAGTTCGTCCATGGTCGTGACCGTTCCCATCATTTTTGCGCGCGCTTTGCCAGCGTGTCTTGCCTATTTGTATATTTGATTATACAAATTCCGTCCAGTGACATCACACGGTACCTCCCAAAGGCGGATAGCGCAGCAATCTTGCCCCTGAGGACAAGCGCAATGCATGAAAATCCCGACCCAAATGCCCGCCGGATAGAGGTGATGCGCCTCCTGTCCCGCGCAACCCAGGAGGAATTGGAGGCCGCGATCGAGCGATTCGCTCCTCTTCCGCCATTGCGCGAGCTGCGAACCCCAGATGTCGGCCTCGCCATGCTGCGCGGGCGCGTCGGCGGCGACGGTTCGCCCTTCAACCTCGGCGAAGCGACGGTGACCCGCGCGGCGGTGCAACTGGAAGCGGGTGCCACGGGGGTCTCCTATATGCTCGGACGCGAACCGGAGCGCGCCCGCGCCGCCGCCATCCTCGATGCACTATGGCAGGACGAGGCGCTGCGTGGCGCAGTCGAACAGGCCCTTTCCCCTGTACGCCACCGCCTTGACGATGAAGTGACGCAAGGGGCTGCGAAGACCGAAGCCACGAAGGTGAATTTCTTCACCATGGTCCGTGGAGAAGATTGATGCCGGCGACCGCACTGGCTTCCGGCTTCGCAGATGCCCCCCGCGAGGCCCAAGACGTGTTCAAGGCCGTGATGTGGGCGCTGGCCCGCCCCGGCCGCGCGATCCCGCTTGTGAGCCGCCTTTCCCCGCCCGCGCCGCTCTCTCCGGAGATGGCCGCTATCGCCCTGGCCTTGCTGGATTACGAGACCCCGCTCTGGCTCGACCCATCCCTGGCCGCTGCGCCGGCAGCGGCGGCATTCCTGCGCTTTCACACCTCCGCCCCTCTGGTGCATACGCCTGCTGCCGCGCGCTTCGCGCTGATCGCGGACGGTGCAGCCATGCCGGCCTTTTCGCAATTCGCACTGGGCGAGCCGGATTATCCGGACCGGTCGACCACCTTGGTGGTCCAGGTGGAGTCTCTTGGCGAAGGGCCGATCCTGCTGGAAGGACCGGGGATCGAGACCAGTGTGGGCTTTGCCGCCGCGCCTTTGCCGGTGGACTTCGCCGACCGGCTCGCCGCCAACCGGCAGATCTTCCCGCTGGGTGTTGACCTCATCCTCGTCGCGCCAGGAGCCATTCTTGGCCTCCCGCGTTCGGCGCGCGTCATCGCGGAGGCCTGAGCCATGTATGTTGCCGTCAAGGGCGGTGAAGCCGCCATCCGCAACGCCCACGCGCTGCTCGCCGAGACTCGGCGCGGCAATCCCGGCGTGCCCGAAATCGGCATCGACCAGATTTCCCAACAACTCACTTTGGCCGTCGATCGGATCATGGCCGAGGGTTGCCTCTATGACCGCGACCTTGCCGCCCTCGCGCTTAAGCAGGCGCGTGGCGACATGATCGAGGCCATCTTCCTGGTGCGCGCCTTCCGCACCACCTTGCCCCGTTTCGGCTATGCGCAGCCGGTGGAAACCGGCCCCATGCGGGTGCGCCGGAGGGTTTCCGCCACCTTCAAGGATCTGCCCGGCGGGCAGGTGCTCGGCCCCACCTTCGACTATACCCACCGGCTGCTGGATCCGACCCTTGCGACCTTCGCGGCCGCGCCGGCAGATGAGGCCGGCGCGAAACCGGTGGCGCCCTCGGTGACGCCCCCCGTGCCGCCGGTGGCCATGGCGCGCGTCACCGACCTGCTGGGCGACGAGGGCCTGATCGAGGCGTCGCCTCCCGACGACGGCACCGAGCCCGGCGACATCACCCGCGAGCCGCTGACCTTCCCCGCCGACCGTTCGGTGCGGCTGCAGAATCTGGCACGGGGCGATGAAGGCTTCCTGCTGGCACTCGGCTATTCCACCCAGCGCGGCTATGCCCGCACCCATCCCTTCGTCGGCGAAGTGCGTATGGGCGAGGTGGAGGTGAGCATGTTCGTCGAGGAACTCGGCTTTGTCGTTCCCCTTGGCGAAATCACCCTCACCGAATGCCAGATGGTAACGCAGTTCCATGGTTCAGCGCAGGTGCCGCCGCAATTCACACGCGGTTATGGCCTTGTGTTCGGCCAGAGCGAGCGCAAGGCCATGTCCATGGCCCTGGTGGAACGGGCGCTGCGTTACGCTGAATTGGGCGAGGAGAAATCCGCCCCCGCCCAGGATGCGGAATTCGTGCTGTCCCATTCGGACAATGTGCAAGCGACCGGCTTCGTCGAGCATCTGAAGCTGCCGCATTATGTGGATTTCCAGGCCGAGCTGGATCTGGTGCGCCGGATGCGCGCCGCGCACGCTTCGGACGAGAGCACGCAGGCTGAACATGCGGAGGCGGCGGAATGAGCCAGATGCCGGCCATCACCTATAATTTCGCGTATCTCGACGAACAGACCAAGCGGATGATCCGCCGGGCGATCCTGAAGGCCATCGCCATTCCCGGCTATCAGGTGCCATTCGCCAGCCGCGAAATGCCAATGCCCTACGGCTGGGGCACCGGCGGTGTGCAGGTGACGGCTTCCATCCTCGGGCCGGACGATGTGCTGAAGGTCATCGACCAGGGCTCGGACGACACTACCAACGCCGTTGCCATCCGCAGCTTCTTTCAGAGCACGGCCGGGGTCGCAACCACCACCCGCACTGAGGATGCCACCATCATCCAGACCCGCCACCGCGTGCCGGAAACGCCGCTGCACGAAGGACAGGTATTGGTCTATCAGGTGCCGATCCCCGAGCCGCTGCGCTTCCTCGAACCGCGCGAGAGCGAGACCCGCAAGCTGCATGGCCTCGCCGATTACGGGCTGATGCATGTGAAGCTCTATGAGGACATCGCCCGCCACGGCCATATCGCGACCACCTATGCCTATCCGGTCGCGGTCGCCGGCCGCTATGTGATGGACCCCTCCCCGATCCCGAAGTTCGACAATCCCAAGCTCAACGACAGCCCGGCGCTTCAGCTCTTCGGTGCCGGGCGTGAGCAGCGCATCTATGCCATTCCGCCGCACACGCGCGTGGTATCGCTGGATTTCAAGGACCATCCCTTCACGGTCCAGCATTTCGCCAAGCCGTGCGCGCTCTGCGGGGCGAGGGGCGTCTATCTCGACGAGGTGGTGCTCGACGATAAAGGCGGGCGCATGTTCGTGTGTTCCGACACAGATTATTGCGCTGACCGGCGGGACACCGGCCATGTGGGCGAACTGGGCGTGCCCGTTGACGTCGGATCGGCGCGCGCGGCGGAGGATGCCACGTGAGCCTTACCCTCGCCCCCACCCTGACCATCCGCCACGCGGGAGAGGCAGACCTTCCGGCGGTGCTGGCGCTTTATGCCCAGCCGGGCATGGACGACGGCGCCATGCTGCCGCTTGATGAAGCCCAAGTGCTGTTCCGCCGCTTCGCCCAATATCCCGATTACAAGCTCTATGTCGCCGAGGCCGGCGGCACGGTGGTCGGCACCTTCGCGCTGCTCATCATGGACAATCTCGGCCACCTCGGCGCGCCCTCTGCGATCGTGGAGGACGTGCTGGTGGATCCCGGCATGCAAGGCGCCGGGATCGGCCGCGAGATGATGCGGGTCGCCATGGCGCACGCGGCGCAAAAGGGCTGCTACAAGCTGGTGCTCTCCTCCAACCAGAAGCGCGAGCGCGCCCACGTCTTCTACGAGCAGCTTGGCTTCCAACGCCACGGCGTCAGCTTCCATATCGAGCTTGCGGGAGAGGATGCATGAGCCAGTTTGCGGACCAGGATCAGCCGCTCCTATCGGCGCGCGGGCTGACCAAATTCTACGGCGCCCGGCTCGGCTGTCGTGACGTTGATCTCGATGTCCACGCAGGCGAGGTGGTGGCCATCGTCGGGGAATCCGGCTCGGGCAAATCCACTCTGCTCGGCCTCCTCTCCACCGAGCTTGCGCCCAGCGCCGGAGCGGTTTCTTACCGCATGCGGGATGGCGTGCTGCGCGATCTCGCCGCTCTCTCAGAAGCCGAGCGCCGGCTGCTGCTGCGCACCGATTGGGGCTTCGTGCGCCAGCATGCCGAACAGGGGCTGCGCATGGCGGTCTCGGCGGGCGGCAATGTGGGCGAACGGCTAATGGCGGTCGGCTGGCGTCATTACGGGGAGATTCGCGACGAGGCCGGCGATTGGCTCGACCGGGTGGAAATCGCCCGCGATCGCATGGACGACGATCCCCGCACCTTCTCCGGCGGCATGCGCCAGCGGCTTCAGATCGCTCGCAATCTCGTCACCCGCCCGCGCCTCGTGTTCATGGACGAACCAACCGGCGGGCTAGATGTGTCGGTGCAGGCACGTCTGCTGGATCTGGTGCGCTCGCTGGTGGCCGACCTCGGCCTCGCAGTGGTGATCGTGACCCATGACCTTGCAGTCGCCCGACTGCTCTCCCACCGCATCCTGGTGATGCGCCACGGCCAGGTGATCGAAGAAGGGCTGACCGACCAGGTACTCGACGATCCACGTGAGCCTTACACCCAGCTCCTCGTTTCTTCGGTGTTGGCGGCATAGGGATGCACATGAACACCCATATTTCCCCCACAGCTCACGGCGAACAATTCGCCGCCCCCGCCCTGCCCCTGCTTAAGGTCAGCGGCCTCTCCAAGGCCTTCACCCTGCACTTGCGCGACGGCATGCGCCTGCCGGTGGTGGAAGGCGTGAGCTTCGAGGTGCACGCCGGCACCTGCGTCGCCCTCGGCGGCCCCTCCGGCGCTGGCAAAAGCTCGATCCTGAAGATGGTATTCGGCAATTACCGCACAGATGCGGGATCCATCCTGATCGCAGACGGCACCGCGCAGGTGGATGTCGCGCGGGCCGCGCCCCGGCGGATGCTGCGCCTGCGGCGCGACCGCATCGGCTATGTCAGCCAATTCCTGCGGGTCATTCCACGCGTCTCCACCCTTGATGTTGTGGCCGAGCCGCTGCGCACCGAGGGCGTGGACGCCGAGACCGCCCAGGCGCGAGCCCGCACTTTGCTCGCCCGCCTCAATCTGCCCGAAAGGCTGTGGGGCCTGCCGCCGGCGACCTTTTCCGGCGGCGAGCAGCAGCGGGTGAACATCGCCCGCGGCTTCATCGGCGCGCAGGAACTGCTGCTGCTGGACGAACCCACCGCATCCCTCGATGCCGCCAACCGCGCCGTTGTGATCGAACTGATCCGCGAGAAGAAGGCCGCCGGCATCGGCATGCTCGGCATCTTCCACGATGGAGAGGTGCGCGAGGCAATCGCCGATCAGGTGGTGGACGTCTCCGGATTCTCCGCCGCGCACTGAAGCGCGGCTTCCCTCCCTTCGGCCGCCGAGGTGGTGCGCCGCAATAAGACTTTTGAAAAAGGCCTGCCATGTCCGAGCCCCGCCCCTCCGGTTCCGAGATCGTTTTCGCCAACGCCCAGGTCGTCCTGGCCGACGAGATTCTCAACGGCCATATCCGGGTGCGCGACGGGCGCATCCTTGACATCGGCACAGGCGCAATACCCTCAGGCGCGGAGGATCTGGAAGGCGACTACCTTCTGCCCGGCCTCGTAGAGCTGCACACGGACCATGTGGAAGGCCATCTCGCGCCCCGGCCCAAGGTGCGCTGGAACCCGGTCGCGGCCGTGCTGGCCCATGATGCGCAGATCGCGGCCTCGGGCATCACCACCGTGTTCGATTCCCTGCGGGTGTGGCCCGACCGCAGAGCCGTCGGTATGGACGGCGACGCGCCCATGCTCGCCACGGCCCTCGCCGAGGCACGTTCCGCCGGGGCCCTGCGCGCCGATCATCTCATCCATCTGCGCTGCGAGGTGGCGACCGATACGGTAGTCGAGGAGGCGCAGGCCATCATGGAGGCCCATGACGTGCGTCTCATCTCGTTGATGGACCACACGCCCGGCCAGCGCCAGTTTGCCACCATCGAGCAGTTCCGCAGCTATTATAAGAAGAAGAGCGGCATCACCGACGAAGAGATGGACCTCATCGTCGCCGCGCGCCTTGAATTTCATTCCCGTTTCTCGCGCGAAAATCGCGCCAGCCTCGTCGCCATCGCACGCGATCGGGGCATCGTGCTCGCCTCGCATGACGATGGCACCGATGCCCATGTGGAGGAGGCCATCGGCGATGGCGTTGCCATCGCCGAATTCCCCACCACGCATGATGCGGCGCGCCTCTCGCATGCTGCCGGCATCCGCGTGCTGATGGGGGCGCCCAATCTGGTGCGCGGTGGCTCGCACACGGGCAACGTCTCGGCTCAATCCCTGGCGCAGGCGGGCTTGCTCGACATCCTGTCCTCGGATTATGTGCCTTCAAGCCTGTTGTGGGCCGCCTTCGATTTGACCCAGCGCGAAAGCCAGATCACCTTGCCGCGAGCCGTTTCCATGGTCACCCGCACGCCCGCAGCCGCTGCGGGGTTGACGGACCGTGGCGAAATCGCACCTGGTAAGCGGGCCGACCTCATCCGCGTGCGGCTTGCCGGGGAACTGCCGGTTGCAACTGCCGTGTGGCGCGAAGGACGGCGCGTGGCATGAGCCTGAACGAGCACGCTGTCCTAAAACATGCCCTTCCCATCGGCCCGGGTCCATTGGTCCTGGTGGTCGGCCCCTCCGGGGCCGGCAAGGACACGCTGCTGGATATCGCCCGCGCCCATCTCGCGGTGAATGGCCGGGTGCATTTTGCCCGCCGGCTTGTCACCCGTCCGGCGGGTTCGGGTGAGGCGCACGGCACCTTGAGCCTTGATGAGTTCGCCGCCCGGTACGATGAATTCGCCCTGTCCTGGCAGGCACACGGGCTGTCCTATGCCCTGGGGCCGGAGGTCACCGCGCAGATTCGAGCCGGCGATGTCGTGGTCGCCAATGGCTCGCGTGCAACATTGCCGCTGGCACGCCAGCGTTTTTCACGCCTGTTCGTGGTGCATGTGACGGCACCCGTGGCGGTGCGCGCCGCACGCCTTGCCGCCCGCGGCCGCGAGGCGGAGGAAGACATCCGCGAGCGTCTGGAGCGAGCACCGCAGATCGATCTGCAGCCGGACCTCGTTCTTGAAAATGTCGGCCCGCCCGAGGTCTGCGGCGCACGCCTCGCGGACTTCATCGCAACGCTCACGCCGCAGACCTGATTGCCGCTCTAATTGCGATAATGCTGGATGCGCGTGGTGCGCAGGCCGGGTAGCCCGTGCTGGTCGATGGAGGCCTGCCACGACAGGAACTCGTCCACCGTAAGCGTATAGCGCTTACACGCCTCTTCCAGACTGATGAGCCCGCCGCGCACCGCCGCCACCACCTCCGCCTTGCGCCGTATCACCCAGCGTCGGGTGTCCGGCGGCGGCAGATCCGCGATGGTCAGCGGGCTCCCGTCGGGCCCAATCACGTATTTCACCCTAGGCCGATAGGCATCGGTCATCGCTACGCTCACCCATTACTCAACCCAACCCTGGGTGACCGTGACAGGCGGCGATGAAGATTTCCCTAAAGGACAATAAGAATATGTTATTTACTTCTATTAACGCCGATTAAAACCTATAACTTATGTGTAAATGCCAAAGTCATACCAGCGCAGACGCCATTATTACGCACGACAACTAGAGGCGAAAACACAGGCTTCTCTTAAGACGGGAAGACGAATCGAAACAATGCCGCTAACGCACAACCGCCGCGCTGCTGCATTACGCAGGGCGCGGCGGCATTCGATGGTATTGGGGGGATGACCCGAACCCAACAGGCTGGGGAATTACCCCTCGATCCGGTCAAAATCGGCGATTGCACGCGTTGAGGCGCGGATTTCATCCAGCAGCTTGAGGCGGTTGATGCGCAATTGCGGCTCGCTCGCGTTCACTGTCACCGCCTCGAAGAAGGTGTCGACCGGCCCGCGCAGGTGGGCGAGAGCGGCCATGGCGGCGCCGTAATCCTCCCGCGCCACCGCCTCCACCACCTGCGGCTTCACCGTTTCGATCATCGCTGCGAGACGCTCCTCCGCGGGCTCCACAAGGAATCGGGCGTCGGCAGGCCCTTCGTAGCGCTCGCCGTCCTTCTTTTCTTCAATGCGCAGGATGTTGACCGCGCGGCGATAGCCGGCGAGCAGGGTCTTGCCGTCCTCGGTCTCCAGGAAGCGCTGCAATGCCTCCACGCGGCGCACGATGAGGAGCAGATCGTCTTGGTTTTCGAGGCCGAATACCGCGTCCACCAGATCGTGGCGAGCACCGCGCTCGCGCATGTGCACTTTCAGGCGCTCGGCAAAGAAACCCAGCAAGTCGTGCGCCACGTCGCCGGACAAGGTCTGCCCCTCGGCCCTCTCTGTGGTCTGCGCATCCGCGCCGGGCGCCAGCTTCAGGAGTCGCCGGGCGAGGCCCTGCAGCATGTCGCTGACCACCTTGTCGGCCAGCGCGCCGACGCGGAATACGTCATGGGGGTGGCTCGCGTAATTCGCCTCGCCCAAAATCGGCCGGGTGGCCGAGACGAGCAGCGGCAACAGCGGCAGGCTGAGGTCATTTTCGAGCACGATGCGGATCACACCCAAAGCCGCCCGGCGCAATGCATAAGGGTCCTTGGAGCCCGTCGGCTTCTCGTCGATGACCCAGAAGCCCACCAGCGTGTCGATCTTGTCGGCCAGCGCCACCGCGATGGACACCGGCGCGGTCGGCACGCGATCCGATGGGCCTTGCGGCTTGTAATGGTCTTCGCTGGCGGTCGCGATCTCCGCCGGTAGACCCTCGCCTTCGGCATAATAGCGGCCCATGAGGCCTTGAAGTTCCGGGAATTCGCCGACCACTTCGGTCAGCAGGTCCGCCTTGGCCACCCGCGCGGCACGCTCCGCCAGCGTGGGATCGGCGCCGACCTGCGGCGCGATCTCCTGCGCGAGGCGGGCGATACGGGCGATGCGGGCACCCTGGCTGCCGAGCCTTTCATGGAAGGTGACGGAATCGAACTTGCCGAGCCGGCCTTCCAGGGTCCCCCTGCGGTCGGTATCCCAGAAGAATTTCGCATCCGAGAGCCGGGCCCGGATCACCCGGCCGTTGCCAGCCACGATCTGGACCCCGCCATCGCTCGCGGCGATGTTGGAAATCAGGATGAAGCGGTTGGCGAGGCACCCGGTCTTCGGGTCCTTCAGCACGAAGCACTTCTGGTTGGCGCGGATGGTGGCGCGGATCACCTCGTCGGGGATCGAGAGGAATTCCTCCTCGAACGCGCCGATGAGCACCACCGGCCATTCGACCAGCCCCGCCACTTCCTCCAGCAGCGCCTCATCCTCGACCAGGTCGAGCCCATGCACCAACGCCAGATCCTTGGCATCGGCAAGGATGATATCCTTGCGCCGGTCGCGGTCGGCGACCACTTTGGCGGCTTCAAGCTTGGACAGCCAATCCTCCAGCCGACGCACCTTGATGGGGGCCGGCGCCAGGAAGCGGTGGCCGTAGGTGATGTCCGAGGAGACGATGCCGTCGATCTCGAAGTGCACCACCTCGGGATCTTCCACCTCGGTGCCGAAGGTGCACAGGATGGAATGCAGCGGACGCACCCAGCGCAAGCTGCCCGAGCCCCAGCGCATGGACTTCGGCCAAGGGAAGCTGCGCACGATCTGCGGTACGATCTCGGCGATCACCTCGGTCGTCGGCCGGCCCGGCCGCTCCACCACCGCGACGTAGAAGTCGCCCTTCTTGGGATCGCTCTGGATGCTGGCCTGATCGATGGAGGACAGGCCGGCGCTTTTCAGGAAGCCCTGGATCGCCCCCTCCGGCGCGCCGACGCGCGGCCCCTTCTTCTCTTCGCGGGTGTCGCTCTGGCGGCCCGGCAGGCCGTGGACGGCAAGGGCGAGGCGGCGCGGTGTCACAAAAGCCTTCGCGCCTTCGTACAGCAGACCGCGCTCCACCAAAGCGTCGGTGACGAGCTTGCGCAGCGTCTCCGCCGCTTGCGCCTGCATGCGGGCCGGGATTTCCTCGGAGAAGAGTTCAAGAAGCAGGTCGGGCATGGGATCGGTTCTGTGAACCTCCGCGCGGGAGGGCGCGGCGCCGGTGACGCCGCAGGGTGGAGGGTTACGATGTGCCTAGAGCGTTTCGGCGCGCCCGTCGAGGGCCGAGGGCGCTCAGATCGGTCGCGCTCAGGGCAGCGGCTGGCGTGCCCTGTCGGTGATGGTGAGCGCCGCCACCAACGAGACCGCGGCGGCGGCTATCAAGTAGAGCGCCGGCCCCATGTCGTCGTGCAGCCGGTTCACCAGATAGACCGCGATCATCGGCGCGGTGCCGCCGGCGAGGCCCACCGCGATGTTGTAGCCCACCGACATGGCCGAGCAGCGGGTCTCTTTGCGAAACATCTCCGCGAGCACCACCGGCATCGGCCCGGCATAGCCGGCCACCAGCACCGCAAACGCAATCTGCGCCGTCAGCACCTCGCCGGGGGTGCCGCTGGACAGCATGCGGAACAGCGGCCAGGCGGCGAGCAGCAGCGCGCCCAGCGCCGCCACCATCACCACCTTGCGGCCGACCACGTCGGTCAGCGCCGCGAACACCGGGCACAGCACCAGCAGCACCAGCATGGAGAGGGTGTTGATCTCCAGCGACAGGCGCTCGGACATATGGTCCACCACCCGCATGTAGGTGGTGAGGTAGACGAACAGCATGTAGAAGCCGACGCCCAGCATGGCGTTCAGCGCGACGGCGCGGGCGATGTTGCGGCCATCGCGCACGAACGCCTGCACCAAAGGGGGCTCCTCGAATTTGGCCGCCGGGGCCTCCAGCTCCTGCGTGTTCCGCCGCAGGCTGAGGGTGGTCAGGCCGAGTGCGATCCCCAGCAGGAACGGCACCCGCCAACCCCAGGCGATCAGCGCCTCGGGCGTCAGCACGGCCGCGGTGAGCGCCGCCACCGCCGAACCCAGCAGGATGCCACCGGTGGCGCCGGTGCAGGAGAAGCTGGTGAGAAAGCCGCGCCAGCGCACGCTGGAATTTTCCGCCAGGAAGATCGCCGAGGTGGTGTATTCGCCACCGATGGAGATGCCTTGCAGCAGCCGCATCACCAGAAGCAGGCACGGCGCCAACACGCCGGCGGTGGCATAGGTGGGCAAAAGGCCGATGGTGACCGTGGACACACACATCAGCGCCACTGAGATCAACAGCGCGTGGCGCCGGCCGTAGCGGTCGCCGATATGGCCGAAGATCACCCCGCCCAGCGGGCGCATCAAGAACGAGGCGGCGAAGATGCCGAACGCCGCGATCAGCCCTACGAAGGTGTCGCTGTCGGGAAAGAAGTTTTTCGCGAACACCGAGGCGAGGAAGCCATAAGCGGCGAAATCATACCATTCCAGCGTGTTGCCCAGGGTGCCGGCGAGAATGACCTTGGTGGACATCCCCGGCCTGTCGGCGCCGCCGCGCGCTTCTGCGAACGAACCCACGGACGAGGGAGCGGCGGGAGCGGTCATGGCGAGGCCTTTGCGGGACGGGGCTGATCGGGAAGGGTCTAGCCGGCGGAGGACACGCCGCCGGCCTCGGTCTTCAGCCAGGCCGCGCCGCAGCCCTTGGCGAGTTCGCGCACCCGCAGGATATAGCTCTGCCGCTCGGTCACCGAGATGACGCCGCGCGCGTCCAGCAGGTTGAACACGTGCGAGGCCTTGATGCACTGGTCATAGGCCGGCTGGGCCATCAGATGCTGCTCGCCCCGATCCCCGTCGGCGAGATATTTCGCGCAGGCGGCTTCCGCCATCTTGAACTGCTCGAACAGCATGGCGGTGTCCGCATATTCGAAATTATGGCGCGAATATTCCTTCTCCGCCTGAAGGAACACGTCGCCATAGGTGGTCTTCTCGGCGCCCTCGCGGCCGTTGAAATTGAGGTCGTAAACGTTCTCCACGCCTTGCACATACATGGCGAGGCGCTCCAGGCCATAGGTGAGCTCGCCCGAGACCGGCGCGCATTCAAAGCCCGCAACCTGTTGGAAATACGTGAATTGGGACACCTCCATCCCGTCGCACCAGCATTCCCAGCCAAGGCCCCAGGCGCCGAGCGTCGGGCTCTCCCAATCGTCCTCGACGAAGCGCACGTCATGCAGGCCCGTGTCGATGCCGATGGCGGCCAGCGAGCGCAGGTAGAGGTCTTGGAGATTGTCCGGCGACGGCTTCAGGATCACCTGGAACTGGTAATAATGCTGCAGCCGATTGGGGTTCTCGCCATAGCGCCCATCCTTGGGCCGGCGCGAGGGCTGCACATAGGCGGCGCGCCAATGCTTTGGGCCGAGCGCCCGCAAGGTGGTCGCGGGGTGGAAGGTGCCGGCGCCCACTTCCATGTCATAGGGCTGCAGCACCACGCAGCCCTGGTCCGCCCAGAAGCGCTGGAGAGCCAGCAGCAGGCCTTGGAAGGAACGGTCGGGCCGCATGTGGGGCGGAAGCGCGGGATCGATCATGGCATCGTTCTGACTGCGGCGGCGTGCGAGACGCGATCGGCAGCCGTGCCACCTCTCGCCCCGCAACGCGGCCTCTGGCACGCAAGGCGCTCCCCTGGGAACGCGCGCGGACACTAGGCGGCTGCCGGAGCGAGATCAAGCGGAGGCAAACGGTTCCAGCCTAAAGCCGCGCCTGCGCTCAAACTTTGTGTGATTGAACCAACCTTTGGTGCGGACGTTGGGTGCGCAGTGGGAGTTCACTTAAGGAGAACCAAACATGCGTAAATTCACTCTGGCCACGGCAGCGTTCCTGGCCCTTTCGACCATCGGCGCCTCCGCCCAGATGAGCGGCACCACTGCCGGCCAGGACCCTCATAAGGGTCCGGCACAGGAAGGCGGCCGCACGCAGGCGACCCCGGGCGTGACCCCCAAGTCGGGGGCGACCCCGATGGATGCCGCCTCCACCCCCACCCCGCGGTCGGGCACCAGTGCTGGAAATCCGCAGGCCGGCCCCGCCCAGGAAGGCGGCCGCGCCCAGGCGACACCGGGCGGCAGCAGCACCAGCGGAGGGGTGATCGACAGCACCGGTTCGATTACGCCGCGCAGCGGAACGGCGGCGGGGCAGGATCCGCATAAGGGCCCCGCGCAGGAGGGTGGTCGCACCCAGGCGACCCCTGGCGCCACGCGCTAAGCCCTGCCCCGCGAATGTTTCATGTGAAACATCCGATCGGCGGAGAAGAACCGGTGTTTCAAGGCATGAATTCGCGGAAGTTCGCGGCATGAAACCGCAAATTCAGTAGAAGTTCAGCATGAAGACGTTTCGCACAGACGAAGACGCCCGGACTGCATCGGCAGTCCGGGCGTTTTTCGTGTCACACCAGGATCGGTGCGGAAGGATCAACCACGGGTACGGGCGCGCACCATGTAATCGTCATAGGTGTATTCCACGATCTGCCACCACAGGTATTCCTCGTTGCGGAACGCCTTGGCGTGGTCGTGGACCTTCTTGAAGTCGGGGTTCTTGGCGCCGATTTCCTCGTAGAGTTCCTGGGCGGCCTTGTAGCAGGCGTCCATCATCTCGTTGGGGAAGCGGCGGAGCTGGGCGCCGGCCTTGACGAGGCTCTGAACCGCCTTGGGGTTCTTCGCGTCGTAATTGGCCAGCATGTCGCCGTTCGCCTGGGCGGCGGCGGTCTTCAGGATGGCCTGGTAGTTCTTGGGAAGCGAATTCCAGTTTTCCATATTGTAGAAGAAGGTCAGCGAGGCGCAGCCTTCCCACCAGCCGGGATAATAATAATATTGCGCGACCTTCTGGAGGCCGAGCTTCTCGTCGTCATACGGGCCGACCCATTCGGCGGCGTCGATGGTGCCCTTTTCCAGCGCGGGATAGATGTCGCCGCCGGCGAGCTGCTGCGGCACGACGCCGAGCTTGGCCATGATCTGACCGGCGATGCCGGCGATGCGCATCTTCAGGCCCTGCAGATCCTGAACGGTCTTGATTTCCTTACGGAACCAGCCGCCCATCTGGCCGCCGGTGTTGCCGCCGGGAAGCATGTAGACGTTATACTTCTTGTAGAATTCGTTCAGCAGCTCAAGGCCGCCGCCGTGGTAGAACCACGCGTTGATCATGCGGGCGTTGAGGCCGAAGGGAAACGCCGAGCCGAAGGCGAAGGTGGGATCCTTGCCGACGTAGTAATAAGAGGCCGTGTGGCACATCTCGACGGTCTTGTTCTGCGTGGCGTCGAGCGCCTGCAGGCCGGGCACGATTTCGCCGGCGGCGAAGACCTGGATCTGAAACTTGCCGTCGGTCGCTTCGGACACCGACTTCGCCATCAGTTCGGCGGCGCCGTAGATGGTGTCGAGGGATTTGGGGAAGGACGAGGTGCAGCGCCACTTCACTTCGGGCAGCGTCTGGGCGATGGCCGGCATGGCGATGGCGGTGGAAGCAGCGACACCTGCGCCAGCGGCGGTGAGGAACTCACGGCGTTTCATAGATTGGACTCCCTGAAATTCTTTTATGACCACCTGCCTAGAACCAATGGGGCGCGGGGTCATCCGCGACTTTCTTCTAACGGATACCGCCCCGCCTTGGCGACCGGCCAAGCTAATAAATTTCACCGACGTGGGCGGGATATCTCGCCGATGTGATCTATTCGATCACGATTTTCGGCGCCTTGCGCGCGCCGGCGCTGGTGCGGTCCATGGAGGCGCGCACATTGCGGGCGATCTCGCGATAGGTCTCCGCCTGCGGGCTCTGCGGGTCGCTGACCAGGATCGGCAGGCCGGCGTCGGACATCTCGCGAATGCGCATGTGCAGGGGGATCGCGCCGAGGAAGGGCACGTTCATCTTCTTGGCTTCGTCCCGTGCGCCGCCATGGCCGAAAATGTCCGAGCGCTCGCCGCAATGGGGGCACAGGAAATAGGACATGTTCTCGACCACGCCGAGGATCGGCACGTTCACGCGGTTGAACATGGCGATGCCGCGCCGGGCGTCGATCAGCGCCAGATCCTGGGGCGTGGAGACGATGACCGCGCCGGCCAGATTCACCTGCTGGGCCATGGTGAGCTGGGCATCGCCGGTGCCGGGCGGCATATCCACCACCAGCACGTCGATCGGCCCCCATTTCACCTCGCGCAGCATCTGCGAGAGGGCCGACATCACCATCGGCCCGCGCCAGATCATGGGGGTGTCCTCCTCCACCATGAAGCCGATGGACATGAGCTGGAGGCCGAAATTCTCCAGCGGCAGCATGGTGCGCCCGTCCACCAGCTCCGGCTTGCCGTGCACGCCGGAAAGCCGCGGCACCGAGGGGCCGTAGATGTCCGCGTCGAGCAGGCCGACCTTGAGCCCGAGATCGCGCAGGCCCAGCGCCAGATTGATGGCGACGGTGGATTTTCCCACCCCGCCCTTGCCGGACGCGACCGCGATGATCGCGCCGACGCCGGGCACCTCGATGGCGCGGGCGGGCGCGCCGCCGGGTGCTCCGTGGCCGTGTCCGGGCCCGGCGGGGGCGGACGCGCCCATCTTGCGCTCGGCGGTGAGCGCAACCATAGCGGATGCTACCCCCGGCAATGTCTTCACCGCGTCCTCGGCGGCAATGCGCACGCTCTCCCAGGCGCGCGCCTGCGCCGCGTCCACATTGATGGAGAGATAGACCTTGCCGGAAGTAACGACGACGCCCGACAGGGCCGGCGAGGCGGACAACGGCACGCCGTCAGGGGTGCGAACCTGAGCAAGCTTTGCCCGAACCTCGGCTTCCGTCACGTCGGACATTCGGCGTCTCCTTCATGGACCGACACCCGCGAACCGGGTGGCCGCCGCATAATCACGTCGGGGCGGTAACGCATCAGGTGGCGGGAGGCAAGGCTCGGCACAAGGTGGCGCCGCCGGAAAGATGCCGCGCGGCCTGGAACATCGGCCATGCCTCAGCCCGTCGACAGGGCGCGGCGGATATCGGCCCGAAGCTCCGGCAGCACCTCGGCCTCGAACCAGGGGTGGCGCTTCAGCCAGCCGGTGTTGCGCCAGGAGGGATGGGGCAAGGCATAGAGGCGCGGGCACACCGCCGCCGCCCGCACCGCGCGCCAGTTCTCCACCGTCTGCGTCAGGCTGGAGCCGAGCAGATCGCCGAGGCCGAGGCGGCGAAAATGATAGGCCTGCGCGGGCCGGCCGATGGTGAGCACGATTTCGAACTGCGGCAAGGCGGCGAACAGCCGATCATGCCACAGGCCGGCGCATTCGCGGCGGGGTGAGAGATCGCCGCCGGCCGCATCCTGGCCGGGAAAGCAGAAGCCCATGGGGGCGATGGCGACGCGGGAGACGTCGTAGAATTCTTCCTTGCTCACGCCCATCCAGGCGCGCAGCCGGTCGCCGGAGGCATCGGTGAACGGCAGGCCGGAGAGATGCACCTTGGTGCCCGGCGCCTGGCTCGCCACCAGGATGCGCGCGGTCGACGACACGCGCAGCACCGGGCGCGGCACATGGGGCAGCGGCGCGCCCAGCGGCGCGTCCACGCACGTCCGGCAGGCGGAAATGGCCGCCACCAGCGCATCAAGCCCCTCGCCGGCATCCGGCGCGGGGCGCACCTCGGCGCGCGTGCGGATCTCCGTCCCGGCTTCAGTCTTTGTCATCGACGCGCTACGGCCCATCGTGAAAGCGTCTCATCACAAAATGCGTCTCATCGTAACCGACAGGCCGCCTCCGGGCGGCGGTTTCACATGGGGACGCAAGCCGGCCGGCGAAAGGGTCAGCGCGGATGGGCGGCGCGCCAGTCGGCCGGGCGCTGAAACGGACCGCCCCAGATCCCGAGGCCCTGCCGGTGCGCCGCGTCCTGCTCCGCCTTGTAGGCCGGGCCGGACAGGGCCAGCGCCAATCCCTCCTCAACCATCACGCGGGCCACGTCGCGGCCGCGCGCCGTGCAGGTGCCGATGCGCCGGCCATAGGCGTCGGTGCCGCGCAGGCGACAGGTGACCAGCGGCACGTCGAGCAGCCGCTCCAGCCGGTGGAGCGCCTCGGCCCCGCACGGCCATTGCCCCGGCTTCGGCCCGCACGCCTGCGCCAGTTCCGGCGCATCGATGCCGTCCAGCCGCACGCGCAGGTCAAGAATGCGCAGCGTGTCGCCGTCGACCGCGAAGGCCGGGCCGGCGATCTCGTCCTCACGCGTCAACAAGGCCGCGAGGGCGGCGAGACCGACCAGGAGGGCAGCGGCGGTGATGAGATCGCGCAGGCGCATGCGCTGCAAAACGCGATTCCCGTGCGCATGGTCAATGGGGCGCCGCCGCGTTAATCTTTCGTTAACCCTCCTCACGCAGGAGTCATCATGAAACCTCCCGCCGGCAGACTCACCTGCCTGCGGGTGCGCGGAAGGTTCGGGCCATGGAACGCCTCTTCGGCTCTGGCGCTCGCCCCGCCCCCGCCCCGCCCGGGGCCGGGACCCCGACGGGATTCCGCAAGGTTCAGCATGACATGCCGCAGGCGGCGCGTGATCTGCAGGCCGCCCAACGCGGGGCGCGGCGCGCCGCGTGGCGGCTGGCGGCTGCGGGCGCTGCCGCGCTGGTGCTCGCGGTGCTCGCGGCCTTCCTCCAGCCCGCGGCCCTGTTCCTGGCCGCCGCCGCCCTCCCCGCGCTCTATGCCGCCCGGCAGGCCCTGCGCCTGCGGCTGATGCTGCGCGCCGGCGCGCGGGCGCTCGCGGTGCTGGAGGAAACGGTGGCGCAGGCCGAGCGGGCGATCGCCGATGCCCACGCCGAAAGCGCGGCGAAATCGCGCTTCCTGGCCGAGATGAGCCACGAATTGCGCACCCCGCTGAACGCGGTGATCGGCTTTTCCGAAATGATGGCCGACGAGGTGCTCGGCGCCCATGCGGTCGCGACCTATGGCGATTATGCCCGCGACATCCACACCTCGGGGCGGCATCTGCTGGCGCTCGCCGACGACATATTGGACGTGGCGCGGATCGAGACCGGCCACCGCACCTTGCTGGAAACCGCCGTGTGCCTCGATGCGCTGGCGGCGGACTGCGCCCACATGATGCGCCTTTCCGCCCATGGCAAGGCCATGCGGCTCGCTCTGGTGGTTCCCCCTTCGGCGCCGCGCCTGTGGGCGGACGAGCGGGCGCTGCGGCAGATTACGCTCAACCTGCTCGCCAATGCCGTGAAGTTCACGCCCCCCGGCGGGGTCGTGAACCTCCACGTGGGCGTGGGCGAAACCGGCGCGCCATTCTTGGCCATCGAGGACACCGGGCCGGGCATCGGCGCGAGCGAGCTTCCCCTGAAGCTGTCGGCGCACAACCGGGAGAGCCGGCTCGATCTCGCGACCGGTCGCGGCGCCGGGCTGGGGCTCGCCATCGCGCGCGGCCTCGCGGCGCTGCACGGGGCGAGCCTCTCCCTGGAGCGCAGGCCGGCGGGCGGGACGCGCGCGCAGGTCACCTTCCCCCCCTCCCGCGCGCTGCCGGCGGCGCAGGAGGAGGCGCGGGACGGGGATGAGGCGGAACGGCTTTCGATGGTGGAGACCGCGCTGGCCCCGGCCGCCGAATAGCGGCCGGGCGCGCGCGCCCTCTCGAAGACCGGGCTTCCGCTCTCAGTCCTTGTCGGAGACGCCGGCCTCGGCGAAGGTCGCCATGCCCCGGTGACAAGCCACCGCCGCCTTGACGATGCCCACCGCCAGCGCCCCGCCCGAGCCTTCGCCGAGCCGCATGCCAAGATCGAGCAACGGCTCCAGGCCCAGCTTTTCCAGCAATTGCCGGTGCGCCCGCTCGGCCGACACATGGCCGGCGAGGCAATGGTCGAGGGCGGTCGGGTCCATGGCGTGGAGCACGGCGGCGGCGGCGGTGACCACATAGCCGTCGAGAATCACCGGCACCCGTTCATGGCGGGCGGAGATGATGGCGCCGGCGATGGCGGCCAGTTCGCGCCCGCCGAGGCGGCGCAGCACTTCCAGCGGATCGCCCAGGGCGGCACGATGCAATTCCACCGCATCGCGCACCGCCGCGATCTTGCGGGCGAGCACCTCGCCCGACGCACCGGTGCCCGCGCCGACCCATTCCTCCGCCGTGCCACCGTATAGGCCATGGCAGATGGCGGCGGCGACGGTGGTGTTGCCGATGCCCATCTCGCCCAGCACCAGCACGTCGGCGCCGCCGGCGATGGCCTGCATGCCGAACGCCATGGTCGCCGCGCAGGCGCGCTCGTCCAGCGCCGCCTCCTGGGTGATGTCGCCGGTGGGCAGGTCGAGCGCGAGATCGAACACCCGCAGCCCGGCATCGAACGTCGCGCAGATCTGGTTCACCGCCGCCTTGCCGGCGGTGAAGGTGTCCAGCATCTGCTTGGTGACGGAATTGGGATAGGGCGAGACGCCCCGCTCGGTCACGCCATGGGTGCCGGCGAACACCGCCACCATGGGCCGGTCGGCGGTGGGCATGGCCTTGCCCTGCCACGCCGCCAGATGGATGGCGATGTCCTCCAGCCGGCCGAGCGCCCCGGGCGGCTTCACCAATTCGCCCTGGAGGGCGCGGGCATCGGCGCGGGCGGTCTCGTCCGGGCCGGGCAAGGTGGCCATCAGGTGGCGGATGTCGTCGAAGGGAAGGCCAGTCTCGACCGGTTGCATGAGGCTCTCGTGAAATGACGCGCGGCTTCTGCCGCGCGCCTTTCTATTCCGCCGGAGCGGGATGGTCACCTGTCGGATGCGGTCCGGCGGGATGATCGTCCTTGCCGTCCTTGGAGCGCTTGGCGCCGAGGGCGGCGAGCCAGCGGGCCGTCACGTAGAACACCGGCGTGAAGAGCAGGCCGAACAGCGTCACGCCGATCATGCCGGAGAACACCGCCGTGCCCAGCGCCTGGCGCAATTCCGCACCCGCGCCGACCGCCCACACCAAGGGCACCACGCCGAGGATGAAGGCGAGCGAGGTCATGACGATGGGACGAAGCCGCAGCCGTGCCGCTTCCACCGCCGCCTCCTGGCGACCATGGCCCTGATCCTCCAATTGCTTGGCGAATTCGACGATCAGGATCGCGTTCTTCGCCGCAAGGCCGATCAGCACGATGAAGCCGACCTGGGTCAGGATGTTGTTATCCTGACCTCGCAGGATCACGCCGATCAGCGCCGCGACCAGGCACATGGGCACGATGAGAATGACCGCCAAGGGCAAGGTCAGGCTCTCATATTGTGCCGCGAGCACCAGGAACACGAACACCACGCCGAGCGCGAACGCGAAGATGGCGGTGTTGCCGGCCCTCTGCTGCTGATAGGCGAGCGCGGTCCATTCATAGGAGAAGCCTTGCGGCAGAACCTGCGCCGCGAGCTTCTGCATGATCTCCATCGCCTGGCCCTGGGAATAGCCGGGCGCCGGGCTGCCGTCGAGTTCGGCCGCGGGATACAGATTGTAGCGCGGCACGCGATACGGCCCGGAAATGTCCGAGATGGTGGTGAACGCGCCGATCGGCACCGTATCGCCATTGGCGTTGCGCACCCGGATGGCGAGAATGTCCTTCGGGTCGAGGCGGTAGGGCGCGTCGGCCTGGACCTGCACGCGGAAGGTCCGCGAGAACAGGTTGAAGTCGTTCACATAGCTGGACCCGATATAGGTCTGCAGCGCCGCGAAGACATTCCCGACATCCACCTGCAGGAGCTGGGCCTTGGCGCGGTCGATGTCGAGATACATCTGCGGCGTCGAGGTCTCGAACAGCGAGTACACCTGCATCAGGCCGGGCGTCTTGGCGGCCGCGCCCATCATGGCATAGACCGCGCCCTGCAGCGCCGGATAGCCGGCGCCGACGCGGTCCTCCACCATCATGCGGAAGCCGCCGGCATTGCCGATGCCGTTGACCGGCGGCGGCTGCACGACGATGAGCAGCGCCTCCTGGATCGAGGCCAGCTTGCGGAACAAGGTGCCCTGCACCGCGGTCGCGGTGCGGGTGGGGTCGCCGCCGCGCTGCGAGAACGGCTCCAGGATCACGAACATGGCGCCCGCGTTCGGAGCATTGGTGAAGGTCGCGCCCGAGAAGCCGGCGATGTTGATGATGTGGCCGACGCCGGGCGTGCCGATCACCTGATCGGCGGCCTTCTTCATCACCGCCTCGGTGCGCTGCATGGAGGCGCCGGGCGGCAATTGCACCGCGACGATCAGATAGCCGCGATCCTGCTGCGGGATGAAGCCCTGGGGCGTCGTCACGAACAGATAGCCACCGAACGCGACGATGCCGACATAGACGATCAGCACCAAAGCGACGATGCGCACCAGCCGCCGGGTCATCCAGGCATAGCCGTTGCCCAGGCCCTCGAACATGCGGTTGAAGAGGCGGAAGAAGCCGACCAGGGGCCGCGCATACCAGGCGACCGGAGCGTCTGCATGCGCATGCGGCCGAAGCAACAGCGCGCACATGGCGGGCGAGAGGGTCAGCGAGACCAGCAGCGAGATCAGCGTCGAACCGGCGATGGTCAGCGCGAACTGGCGATAGAACTGGCCGGAAATGCCGGTGATGAAGGCGGTGGGAATGAACACCGCCGAGAGCACCAGCGAGATCGCCACCAGCGCCCCGCCCACCTCGTCCATGGTCTTGTAGGCGGCATCGCGCGGACTGAGCCCCGCCTCGATATTGCGCTCCACATTCTCCACCACCACGATCGCGTCATCCACCACGATGCCGATCGCCAGCACCAGGCCGAACAGCGACAGATTGTTCAGCGAGAAGCCGAACAACGTCATGACGAAGAAGGTGCCAACCAGAGAAATCGGGATCGCCAGGATCGGGATGATCGCGGCGCGCCAGGTCTGGAGGAACAGGATCACCACCAGCACCACCAGCACCACCGCCTCGGCGATGGTGTGGATCACCGCCTCGACCGATTGCTGAATGAATTCGGTGGGGTTGTAATAGATGGCGTATTTCAGGCCCGAGGGCAGTTCCTTGCCCAGCTCGGCCATCTTCGCCACCACCGCATTGCCGGTGGAAAGGGCGTTGGAGCCGGGGCGCTGGAACACGCCGAGCGAGATCGCCGTGTCGCGATCCAGGAACGAGGTCGAGGAATAATCCTGCGCGGTGATTTCCACGCGGGCCACATCCTTCAGCCGTACCAAGGCGGTGTTGGTCTGCTTGATGACCACATTGCCGAACTGGGTGGGGTCGGACAGACGCCCGAGCGTGCGCACCGCAATCTGGAACGCGCGCTGGTCCGGCACCGGAGGCTGGTTGAGCACGCCGGACGCCACCTGCACGTTCTGCGCCTGCAAGGCCGTGACCACGTCGCCCGCCGTCAGGTTCAGTTCCTGCAGCCGCGCGGGATTGAGCCACACCTGCATGGCGTAGTCGCGCGCGCCGAACACGGTGATGGAACCGACGCCGTCGATGCGCGTCAGAACGTCCTTGATCTGGACGTTCGCGACATTGGAGATGAACAGCGGATCGCGCGAGCCGTCGGGAGAATACAGGCTCACCACCAGCATCAGGTCCGGCGAGCTCTTCGCCGTCACGATGCCGATCTGCTGCACTTCCGACGGCAGGCGCGGCTGGGCGATGGCGACGCGGTTCTGCACCTGGACCTGGGCGATGTCGAGATTGGTGCCGAGGTCGAAGGTCACGGAGATGGAGAAGCGCCCGTCAGCGGAGGAATTGGAGGAGATATAGAGCATGCCCTCCACGCCGTTGATCTGCTGCTCGATGGGCGTGACCACGGTCTCGGCCACGGTCTCCGAGCTGGCGCCGGGATATTGGCCGGTCACGGTGATCACCGGCGGGGCAATCTCGGGATATTGGGCGACCGGAAGACGCAGATAGGACACGGCGCCGAGAATCAGCACCACCACCGAGACGACGGAGGCGAAGATCGGCCGGTCGATGAAGAAATGGGAGAAGCGCATGGGGTCTTCTCCTCACTTCGCCGTGGCGGTGCTTGAACCTGGATTTGCAGCCGTCGGCGTGGCTCCGGCCGCGGCCGGCGCTTCCTGCGGCGTCACCTTGACGCCCGGACGGACACGCATGAGGCCATTCACCACCACCCGGTCTTCGGCGGAGAGGCCCGACTTCACGACGCGCGCGGTGCCTTCAAGCTGGCCGATCTCGACGAACTTCTGCTGCACCACATTGTCGGGACCGACGACGTACACGAACTTGCGCAATTGCTCGCTGCCAATGGCCACGTCCGGGACCGTCAGCGCCTCATACGGCGCCCCCGCGGGAAGCTGGATGCGGGCGAACATGCCCGGCCGGAACAAATCGTTCTTGTTGTCGAACACGGCGCGGCCCCGAATGGTGCCGGTGGCCCGATCCACCACATTGTTCAGGAAGTCCATCTTGCCGACATGGGAAAACGTCTTGTCGTCGATCAGCTTCAGCCTCACCGGGCCGCCGGTCAGGGCCTTGCCGTCGTTCAGGCGCTGGTAGCGCAGCAAGGAGGCCTCGTCGAAGGTGAATTCGAACCGGATCGGGTCGGTGGAAACGATGATCGCCAGGAGCGAGGGCGCGGAGCCCGTGCCACCAAGCACGTAATTGCCGATCGAAACCCGGCGGTCGCCGATGCGGCCCGCAACCGGGGCCCGCAATTCCGTGAAATCGAGATCGAGCTTCGCCGAGGCGACGGCAGCTTCCTGCGCCTGGACGGTCGCGGCGGCGGTGCGCTCGGTCTGCGTGCGCTGGTCGAACGTCTGCTTGGAGATGGCGGTCGAATTCTTGTCCTGAAGCAGCGTGCGCGCGCGCTCCAGATCGGTCTGGGCGAATTCGAGATTTGCATTGGCGACCGCAAGGTTCGCCTGCGCCGAATCCAGCGCGATCTTGAACGGGCGCTGGTCGATGGTGAACAGCAGGTCGCCCGCATTCACCAACTGGCCGTCGGTGAAGTGAATCTGCGAGAGATAGCCGGACACGCGCGCATGCACGTTCACTTCGTTGATCGCCACGAAGCGTCCGACATATTCGTCATAATCGGTGATGGTCTGCGCCTTGGGCGTGGCGACGGTCACGGCCGGCGGCGGGGGCGCAGCCTGCTGCTGCTGCGGCTGGCCACAGCCCGCGAGAACAAGGCCAAAAGAAAAAAGCGCGGCGAGCGGAAGGCGGGCCGATACGGACATGAAATCTGCTCCGACAGACGCCACGCGCGGCGCCTCTTGATTGTCAGGGTGATGGGCGGCGCCTTCCGCAATCGACGAGCCTGCATCACCAGCGATGGTCGAATAGCACAGCAATGTGCAATGCAAAACGCTTTAAACGTCAATCCGCAGGCGATGCGGGCGGGGCGGCCGCCGCGGCGCGCCGCCGGGCCAGCGCACCCAGGAAGCGGCGACCCAACGTTGCCCATACGGCAAGCCCATAAGCGAGCCCGCCCGCTCCCACCACCAGGATGAAGATCACTTCCTCGCGAGCGAACGACCAGCCGGCCGTGAGCTTTGCCGCCAAAGGGCCGGCGCCGAGCAGGACGGCCGCGAGCACCGCGCCGCAAACCGCGAGCCGCACCAGATTGCCGGCCAATGCCCCATCTCCCACCGGCAGGCCCCGCCGCCACGCGAACCAGATGAGCAGGGCGAGGTTGATCCACCCGCCGAGCGCGGTGGCGAGCGCCAGCCCCACCTGCGCCAGCGATCCCATAAGGGCGAATTTCAGCGCCACGTTGATCGCAACCGCCAGCAGCGCCGCCTTCATGGGGGTCGCGGTATCGCCCCGAGCGTGGAACGGCGCGATGAAGGCGCGCACCACCACGAAGGCGATCAGCCCGATGCCATAGGCCTGCAAGGTGGCCGCCGCCTCCGCCGCATCGCCGCGGGTGAAGGCGCCGCGCGCGAACAGGGCGCGCATGGTGAGATCGGGAATCAACAGCGCCGCCACCACGAACGGCAGCGCCAGCAGCACAGCCAGTTCAATGGAGCGGGCCTGGGCATGGGCGGCCCCCGCATCGTCCCCCACCGCGAGGCGGCGCGACATTTCCGGCAGCAGGACGGTGCCGATGGCAATGCCCACCACGCCGATGGGCAATTGATTGATGCGGTCCGCATAATAAAGCGCCGACAGCGCGCCGGTGGGCAGGAAGGTGGCGATGATGGTGTCGGCGAACAAGGCGATCTGCACCCCCGCCGAGCCGATGATGGCGGGACCAAGCGCCTTGAGAAACTGGCGCGTGCCGGGATCGAGCCGGGGCCGGCCGAAGCGCAGGCCTATGCCGGTGCGCTCGGCATCCCACCCCACCAGCAGCACCTGCCCCACGCCCGAAATCAGCACGCCCCAGGCCGCCGCATGCCCGGCGGTGGGAAACGCGGCGGCACCGAGCAGCATGCCGACCATGCACACATTGAGCAGGATCGGCGATGCCGCCGCCATGGCGAAGCGATCCGAGGCATTGAGCGCACCGGAGATCAGGGTCGCAACCGAAATCAGCGCCAGATAGGGAAAGGTGATGCGCGTCAGCGTGATGGCAAGCGCGAATCGCTCGGGATCGTCGACAAGGCCCGGCGCCAGCAGGCCGACGAACTGGGGCGTGAACGCCAGCGCGCCCGCCAGCAGCACGCCGTGCACCAGGGCCATGGCAGTGAGGATCTCGTCCGCGAACGCACGGGCGGTCGCCACCCCGCCCTGCTCCTTCAGCCGCGCATAGGTCGGCACGAAGGCCGCGTTGAAGGCCCCCTCGGCGAAGATGGCGCGAAAATGATTGGGCAGGCGGAAGGCGACCAGGAATGCATCCGCCACCGGCCCCGCGCCCAGCACGGCCGCCATCACCACGTCGCGGACAAAGCCGGCGAGGCGCGAGAGGAGCGTCAGCCCGCCGACGGAAAGGATATTGCGGAACATGGACCGGCTTTTCGGATCAGGCGAAAGGGCTTCTCGGACGCAGGTTCTCAGCGAAGGGCTTCCGGGCACGGTTTGGGCGAAACCGCGCCGACGCGAGCGCCCGGCGCATCGAATCGCCGTGCCAGCATAGGCTAAAGCCACGCCCTGCCCCACAGGCACCGATCCCTTGACCGGTGCCTGGACGGCGGCCCTGTCAGTCCGCCAGGGCGCGCCGCACCGCCGCGACGATGCGGTCCTGCGTCGCCTCGTCGAGATAGGCATGCATGGGCAGGCTGATGACCTCTTCGCACAAGGTCTCGGCCACCGGCAGGATGGCGCCGGCCGCCGGATAGGCGCCATAAGCCGGCTGCAGGTGCATGGGAATGCGATAATAGACGGCGGTCGGGATGCCTTCCGCCTTCAGCGCCTCGGCCAGGGTGTCGCGACGGCCGGGGGCGAGGCGGATGGTGTATTGCGCCCACACCGAGCTGGCGCGCGGATCCACGAACGGCACGGTCGCGACGTCGGCGAGCAGGGCATTGTAGCGCGCGGCCACCTTCTCGCGGGCTTCGATCTCTTCCTCGAAGATGGCGAGCTTCTGCAGCAGCACCGCGGCCTGGATGGTATCGAGCCGCGCGGTCATGCCGATGCGCACGTTCTGATATTTGTCCACGCCCTGGCCATGCTCGCGCAGGCTCTTGAGCACCGTCACCAGCTCCGCGTCATCGGTGAAGATGGCGCCGCCGTCGCCGTAGGCGCCGAGCGGCTTGGCGGGAAAGAAGGAGGTGGCTGCGGCATCGCCGATGCTGCCGGTGCGCTTGTTGTTCCAGGTGCCGCCGAAGCCCTGGGCGGTATCGGCCAGCACCTTCAGCCCATGCCGCTCGGCAATCGGCAGCAGCGCGTCATAATCGGCCGGCTGGCCGAACAGATCGACCGGAATCACCACCTTGGGGATCAGGCCCTGGTCCTTGGCGACATCGATCGCCAGTTCCAGGCTCTCCGGGTCCATGTTGAACGTGTCTTCCCGCACATCCACGAACACCGGCGTCGCGCCGACCCACGGCACCACCTCGGCGGTGGCGCAGAAGGTGAAGGCGGGGCAGAACACGGCATCGCCGGCCTTCACGTCCCAGGCCATCAGCAGCAGCGCCAGCGCATCGGTACCGCTGGAGCAGGTGACCGCGTATTTGGAGCCGGCAAACGCGGCGAGCCGCTCTTCCAGCAGGCTGACCTCCGGACCGTTGATGAAGCGACAGCTGTTCAGCACGGCCTGCACGGCCTGATCGATCTGCGCGCCGATGCGCTGGCGCTGGGCGGCAAGGTCGATGAAGGGAATCGGTGCCATCTGGGCCTTCACGTGAGACGTCATGAGTTATCCTTGGGCGGAGCCGATCAGCCTGCGGCGCGGCGGCGGGCTGTGCGCGCATTGGCTTCGGCGCGCTCGGTCAGGCAGGCGATGGCGATTTCCAGGCTCGCGACACCCTCTTCGCCGGTGACCGGCGGCGGATTGCCCGTGCGCACCGCCTGGAGGAAATTCTCCAGTTCGGTCCGCAGGGGCTCGGAATAGGCCACCGGCAGATGGCGCATGGAATAGGCGCCGTCGGGCCGGTAGTCGAAGCATTCGGTCACCTGGCGGGTCAAGAGGTCGCCGATGACGTATTTCTTGCGCGTCGCCACATGCACCGTACGCGCCTTGAAGGGCGTGAGCCAATTGGTGTTGATGTGCGCCAGCACGCCGGAGGCGGTGCGGAACTGCAGCAGCGCGATGTCCTCGCGCTCGGCCATGGCGCTGGAGGTCTGGGGCTGCACCTCGACGATATCGGATTCGGTGAACCAGCGAATCAGATCGATGTCATGCACCGCAAGGTCGATGACGACGCCGACATTGGACATGCGCGGGGGAAACGGTCCGACCCGGGTGATGGCAATCGACAGCAGGTCTTCCCCGCGGATCGCCTCCTTCACCGTCTGCACCGCCGGGTTGAAGCGCTCCACATGGCCGACCATCAGTGTCACGCCCCGCGCTTTGGCGGCGGCGATGATCTCGCGGCCCTGCTCGGCGGTGGAGGCGACCGGCTTTTCCACCAGTACCGACGTACCGGCATTGATGATGTCCAGCGCGATCGGATGGTGGAGATGGGTCGGCGCGGCGACGACGATGGCGTCGAGGCCGAGTTCCAGCAGCGCATGATGGTCCGGTGCCACCTGGCAGCCGAGGAAGCCGGCGACGCGGCCGGCCTGCCCGGCATCGGGATCGGCAATGGCCACCAGTTCGGCGCCCGGAAGTTGGGACAGCACGCGGGCATGGTTCGATCCCATGATGCCGATGCCGGTAACGCCAACGCGGATGCGGCGCTGCCCCAGGGGAGCTCTATCCTGAGCCATAGGAGGCCTCTTTCTTTATCGCTTCGTCCGGCTCGTATCACGGGAGGCCCGCCGGATGCGAGCCGGACGGGTGCAATGCGGGGTCGGAGACGTTCAACAATTGCGTCGGCGTATTACCACCTTCGCTGCAATGCGGAATTACCCCAGCGGTAATTTGATCCACCTGCCCGCCGGCGCCCGCATCGCATTGGACATGAAAAAGGGGATGCCGCGAACGCGCATCCCCTTCAAAGCTCAGGCCTTCCCGCGTCAGAACTTGTAGTTCACGCCGAGGCGGGCGGTGCTCGATGTGACACCGGCGTCGCCGATGTTGTCGTAGGTCTTGGTCCCGAGGTCTGTGTAGAGATACTCGGCGCGCGCGGTCCAATTGTTGGTCATCGCATATTCGAGGCCCGCGCCCACGGTCCAGCCCACATGGGTATTGGAATCGCTGAAGCCAAAATCGGTGATGGTGTTCTTGCCGTAAGCCAGGCCGCCGGTGACATAGGGCAACACGCGGTCGAAGGCATAGCCGAGGCGCGCCCGCACGGTGCCGAAATAGTCCAGCTTGCTGCTGAGGCCGAGGGTGCTGCTGGAGATGTCGCTGCCCTGGAGATCGGCTTCCACACCGATCAACACGTTGTTCACGAATTGATAATTGTACCCGACCTGTCCGCCGCCGGACCAGCCGGAGGGATCGAGGCCATAGAAATCGGCGGCGTCCTTGCCCTTGCCCCAGCTGTAGCCGGCGTTCGCGCCGATATAGAAGCCGGTCCAGGAGAATATGGGAGGGGCGGCGGGCGCAACTACGGCGGGGGCCGGCCGGCTCAGGTCCGCGGCCATCGCCGGACCCCCGAACAGGGCGCCCGCGACGAAGCCAGGAAGGAGAAGCCACTTCATGAAACTCACCTCGACACTTTACCGTCAGGCTGGATCCTGGCGGGAGAGGGGGGCATGGACATGGCCCCCGCGCGGCGAAGACGTGGCAGACGCGGGGTGTCACGATGACCCGGACTCAACGGCCGGTTTCGTCCGGAGTTCCAAAATGTCGGCAAAGAAAAAGCCCCGGGCTCACGCCCGGGGCTCTGCTCAAGACTGAGCGTTCTGAAATCAGAACTTGTAGTTCACGCCCACGCGGACGGTGTTCACGTCCAGGTCGGTGTTGATCTGACCGAGGGTCGTGGGGATCGAGTAGGTCTTGCCGTCGAGGTTGGCATAGAGATATTCGATCTTGGCGGTGATGTTGTTGGTGAAGGCGTATTCCACGCCGCCGCCGATGGTCCAGCCCCAGGTGGTGTTCGAGGTGTCGACGCCGTAGACGTTGCCGAAGTCGGTACGACCCCAAGCAGCACCACCGGTGATGTACGGCAGCCAACGATCCATGGCATAACCGGCGCGAGCGCGGATGGTGCCGAAGGTCTTCAGATTGCCACCGATGTTGCCAGCCACGAGGGGGCTGAGAACCACGAGGCTCTGGTTGGAGATGTCGGCCCACTGCACGTCAGCCTCAACACCGAGCACGATGTTGTTGGCGAACTGGTAGTTGTAGCCGACCTGACCGCCGCCCATGAAGCCGTTGGCGTCACCGACGTTGTAGCTGTAGGACGGGGAGCCGTAGAACGGCGACACATTGAACGAATTGCTCGCCCAACCCCAGCCGACGTTGCCGCCGAGGTAGAAACCGGTCCAGGAGAAAACCGGGATGACCGCCACGGCCTTCACGGGATACTTGGTGGCGAGATCAGCCGCAGAGGCGGCGCCGCCGAGGAGGGCCAGGGCAGAGACCCCGGCGAGAGCGCGCTTCAACATTGTTACACCCTTCATTACGATGCGAAATCAGAATGGCCGGAACATACAGCGAGTCCGCCGCCCCGTCTGTCACTCTGGAGCAACACCGCCCCAAGAAAACAGGGCGGGATTGTGACCAGGAGACTACATCAGAACACAATTGGCAATCAAGTGGCAGCAAACGTACTCCCACCGCCAATAGGGCTCTAATTTCCCAGCTTAAGATTTTAGAAACGATAGTTCACACCGGCACGCACAACATTACCGTCATACCCAACCGAGGCCGGTCCGAACAGGGATGAGTACGTAGAACTACCAAGATCCACGTATAGATATTCCGCACGGGCACTCCAGTTACGGTCAAGCGCGAATTCTGCGCCCGCGCCGATCGTCCAACCGGTGTGCGTCTGCGTATTGCTCAGCCCGGCAACTTCGAATTGCCCCTGACCATAAGCCAGGCCCGCAGTTGCGTAGGCCATGACACGGTCAAACGCGAAACCCAGCCGGGCGCGAACGGTTCCGAAATAATCGACACTAAATGCGCCGGCGCTGATTCCGGACCAGTCGAAGTCGGTTTCGAGGCCCGCCACGAGGGGCGATCCGGCAAATTGCAGGTTGTAGCCGCCTTGCAGCCCGCCCATGAAGCCGTCGGGACTCTGATTGCCGGCGCTGCCCCAGCCATATCCGGCGTTGGCGCCGATGTAGAATCCGGTCCAGGAAAACGGCGCGGCCGGAGCCGCGTACCCGTAGCTGCCATATCGTGTCATGTCGGCGGCGCCGGCTGGTGCCGCCAGGCTGACCATGGCGGCGATACCCGCCAACAAGCGTCTGGTCATCCTTCGATCCTCCTTCCAACGACACGGCCGAAGCCGCGCCCTGCAGAAGGCTTAACGCGCAAATGGCAAACGAAGTCTGGCCGCCCGTGCAATGCGGCATTCATAACCGCGACACGGTAAATGAAGGGTAAATTGCCGCCCGGCCCGCTGCTGCCCCTGGCCCCGGCGACCCCTTATCCCTAACTTGCAGCCATGACCGCGCGCCCGCCCCTCGACCAGCCCGAAGACGGCTTCGACCTCCAGGACTCCGAAGACGAAGCCCCGCTGCTGCTGGAATCTCAAGCGGAAGACGAGGTTCCCGCCGGCACCCTCGCGACCGGACGCGAGTCGATCGCGCGCGCCGCCAAGCACGCGCCCTCCGGGCCCGGCGTCTATCGCATGATCGCCGCAGACGGCACCGTGCTTTATGTCGGCAAGGCCAAGAGCATCAAGAAAAGGGTACTCAGCTACACCCGCCTGGTCGGCCACACCAATCGCATCGCCCGCATGATCGCGGCAACCGTCTCCATGGAGTTCGTCTCCACCCGCACCGAATCCGAGGCGCTGCTGCTGGAGGCCAATCTGGTCAAGCAGTTGAAGCCGCGCTTCAACGTGCTGCTGCGCGACGACAAATCCTTTCCCTACATCGTCATCACGGCGGATCATCCGGCGCCCCAGATCCTCAAGCATCGCGGCGCGCGCAGCCGGCCGGGGGATTATTACGGCCCGTTCGCCAGCGTCTGGGCGGTGGATCGCACCATCAATGCGCTTCAGCGGGCGTTCCTGCTGCGGTCCTGCTCGGACAGCTATTATGAGAATCGCACCCGCCCCTGCCTGCTGTTCCAGATCAAGCGCTGCTCCGGTCCCTGCACCGGCGAAGTGAGCCATTCCGATTACGCCGAGCTGGTGCGCGAGGCGCGGGCCTTTCTCACCGGACGGTCGCGGGCGGTGAAGGAGGAGCTGGCGCGCGAGATGGAGGCGGCCTCCGAGACCCTGGAATTCGAGCGCGCGGCGCGCCTGCGCGACCGCCTCGCCGCATTGTCCGCCGTGCAAGGCAGCCAAGGCATCAATCCGCGCTCGGTGGAGGAGGCGGACGTGTTCGCCTGCTATCAGCAGGGTGGCGCCACCTGTATCGAGGTGTTCTTCTTCCGCACCGGCCAGAACTGGGGCAACCGCGCCTATTATCCGCGCGCCGACAAATCGCTGGACGAGCGCGAGGTGCTCGGCGCCTTCATCGCCCAATTCTACGAGGACAAGCCCTGCCCGCGCCTGATCCTGCTGAGCCACGCGGTGGAGGAGCAGGCGCTCATCGCGGAGGCGCTCAGCGAGAAGACCGGCTCGCGGGTGGAGATTGCAACGCCCCAGCGCGGCGAGAAGCTCGATCTGGTCAGCCACGCCCTGCAGAACGCCCGCGAGGCGCTGGGCCGCAAGCTCGCGGAAACCGCGACCCAGGCGAAACTGCTGGAAGGCGTGCAGGAAGCCTTCGCTCTCAAGAAGCCGCCCCAGCGCATCGAGGTCTATGACAATTCCCACATCATGGGCACCAATGCGGTGGGCGGCATGATCGTGGCGGGGCCGGAAGGTTTCCGCAAAAGCCAGTATCGCAAGTTCAACATCAAATCGACGGACATCACGCCGGGCGACGATTTCGGCATGATGCGCGAGGTGCTGCGTCGTCGCTTCGCCCGCCTGGTGAAGGAAGCACCGCGCCCCGGCGGCCCGCCGGCTATCGAAGAGGTGACCCGCCCCGTGCCGGAAGAGGTTGCGGTGCAGATGGCGCTCGCCGGGGAAACGGAGGAGACGGCGCCGGTCCTTCCCGACGAGGCGGACGCGGTCTCGCCCTGGCCGGATCTCGTGTTGATCGACGGCGGCCTCGGCCAGCTCAATGCCGCCCGCGCGATTCTTGAGGAACTCGGCATCACCGACGTACCGTTGGTGGGCATCGCCAAGGGGCTCGACCGGGAGGCGGGACGCGAGCAATTCTTCCTTCCCGGCCGGCAGCCGTTTCGCCTGGAACCTCGGGACCCCGTGCTTTATTTCGTGCAGCGCCTGCGCGACGAAGCGCACCGTTTCGCCATCGGCTCGCATCGCGCACGGCGCAAAAAGGACATTACGGATGCCGGCCTTCAGGCCATTCCCGGCGTCGGGCCCACACGAAAGCGCGCATTGCTGCACCATTTCGGCACGTTGAAGGCGATCGAACGCGCCTCGCTCGCGGATTTGGAGCAGGTCCCCGGAATCAACGCCTCGACCGCGCAGGCGATATACGGCTATTTCCATACCCAGCCGGGACGCTGAACCGCGCGCCGGCAGGGACGCACGCCTCGACCCGGCCTGCTTTCCGGGGCATGGTGCCACCCACACGAACCAAGAACGAGCCGCATCAACATGGCCGAGGCCCAAACCAGACCGAGCGTGCGGCCCCGCGGCAGCAAGGAGCGCGGGCTGATCCTGTCGCTGCCGAACCTGCTCACCTATTCGCGCTGCGCGGCGGTGCCGCTGGTGGCTGCCTGCATGTTCTGGGCCGATATCCTGCATGGCGGCCTGTGGTTGCGCTGGGTCGCGCTCGGCCTGTTCGCCGCCGCCGCCGTGACCGATTTCTTCGACGGCTATCTGGCCCGCGCCTGGTCGCAGCAATCGGCCATCGGCCGGATGCTGGATCCCATCGCCGATAAGCTTCTGGTATCCATATGCCTGCTGGTACTCGCGTCCGACGGCACCATTCGGGGCTGGTCGCTGTGGGCGGCCATCGTGATCTTGTGCCGCGAGATCCTGGTCAGCGGCTTGCGCGAATTCCTGGCCGAGCTGCAGGTCAGTGTGCCGGTGTCGCGGCTCGCCAAATGGAAGACCACCCTGCAACTCATCGCCATGGGCTTTCTGCTCGCGGGGCCCGCAGGCGACCTTGTCATTCCCGGCGTCACCTTTATCGGCCTCGCCCTGCTCTGGGTTTCGGCCGTGCTGACGCTCTATACCGGCTATGATTATTTCCGTGCGGGGGCGCGGCATCTGGTGGAGGACGAGCAGTGAAGATCCTCTATTTCGCCTGGCTGCGGGAGCGCGTCGGCCGCGCGGAGGAGGAGATTTCCCTGCCCGCCGACATCCTCACCGTGTCCGACCTCACGCACTACCTCGCCACCCGCGACGCGGCCCACGCCCATGCTTTTGCTAATCCCGGGGTGGTCCGCGCGGCCCTCGACCGGCGCCATGTGAAGGGCGATGCTACCCTGGCCGGCGCGCGGGAAGTCGCGTTCTTTCCGCCCATGACCGGGGGCTGATGGCATGACCGCGCAGGATGCCGCTCCCGATGCCTTCGGCGTGCGCGTTCAGGCCGAGCCGTTCGATGCCTCGGCCGAGGCCGAGGCGATGACGCGCGGCCGCGTCGACATCGGCGCGGTGGTGACCTTCGCCGGCCTGTGCCGGGCCGATCTCGCGGCCGATGGCACCACCCTCACCGCCCTCACGCTGGAGCATTATCCCGGCATGGCGGAAGAGGAGATGAGCCGCCTGATCGCGGAGGCCCGCGCGCGCTGGCCGCTGCTCGGCGCGCGCATCGTGCATCGTCACGGCCGCTTGGTGCCGGGCGATCCGATCGTTCTGGTGGTCACCGCCTCTCCCCATCGCGGCGCCGCCTTCGAGGCCGCCGAATTCCTCATGGACTGGCTCAAGACCCACGCGCCATTCTGGAAGAAGGAAGACCGCGCCGGTGCCGGCGGCTGGGTCGAGGCCAAGGAAACGGACGATCTTGCCGCCGCCAAATGGACCTCCCGCAAACCGGCGCCAAGCGCGGACCGTTGATCGCACGCCGGTGTCTCGGGAAACCGCCGCACGCGGCGCCGGCTGCTGAAGCCGTCAGGCTCCGGATGCCTGCGGGTCCGGCGCGGCCTCGCCACGGCCGTCGAGCACGGCGGTGAGGCGGTCGGTATCCAGTTCGCCCTCCCAGCGCGCGACCACGAGGGTCGCCACCGCATTGCCGATGAAATTGGTGAGCGATCGGCACTCCGCCATGAAGCGATCGACACCGAGGATCAGGGCCATGCCGGCGATCGGAATCTCGGGCACCACCGCCAGCGTCGCGGCAAGGGTGATGAAGCCGCCACCGGCCACCGCCCCCGCGCCCTTGGAGGTGAGCATCGCCACGCCGAGGATTATCAACTCGTGCTCGAACGTCAGCGGCGTATTGGTGGCCTGAGCGATGAACAAGGTCGCGAGCGCCATATAGATGTTGGTGCCGTCGAGGTTGAAGGAATAGCCGGTGGGCACCACCAGCGCCACGACGGGCCCGGAGGCGCCGGCATGTTCAAGCTTGCGCATGAGTTGCGGCAGCACGCTTTCCGAGGATGACGTGCCGAGCACGATCATCAGCTCCTCACGGATATAGAAGAGCAGGCGGAAAATATTGAAGCCCACCAGCCGGGCAATGGTGCCGAGCACCACCACCACGAACAGGACCGCGGTCAGATAGAAGGTGGCGATCAGTTCCAGCAAATTGCCGATGGAGCCGACGCCGTAGGCGCCGATCGTGAAGGCCATGGATCCGAACGCGCCGACAGGCGCCGCCCGCATCACGATGGCGACGATGCCGAAGACCAGCGCCTCGGCTTGGCGGATCGCCCCGAGGATCGGCGCGCCCTTTGGCCCGAGCGCATTCAGCGCAAACCCCGTGAGCAGCGAGAT
>NZ_JBAFWT010000017.1:0-105228 GCF_043195195.1 Roseixanthobacter psychrophilus | reverse complement strand
TTCTTGACTAAGAAGCCCTCTCGTTTGAGGAGGACATGGGGCCCGCCACAGCCGAAGCTATGCCGCCTCCCGGGCAATGGCCGCCATGCGCTCGTGCAATGTGGCATGATCCACGTGTGTCGCGCTGTACCTTATTGTCATGTGATAGAAGCCGGTGTCTTTAAGCGCCCGCCACTTGCCCATCCCGTGACAGCCCATGAGATGCACGGCAGCTTTCCGCTCGGCAGCGGGCGTCACCACCTCTTTCCCAGGAGGTTCTTCAGAGCAACATCGTAGACATGGTATCGGCCAGTCCGGCCAGCATGTGCTCCAGCTTGCCGTTATCGTCCTCAAGAGCCGTGAAACGCTTGGCCATCGATACGTCCACCCCCAAAACGCGCCTCCCGCTTGTAGAGTCAGGCGTCTATGCCCCATGCTTGCGGTGCAACTCAGATACTGGGATTCCGTCTCCGTGCTCCTTTAGGATCGATAATGTGCTCTTCCGAAAAAAAGACCGCGCTTCATGTTTTGATTCTCATGTCAGGTCAGGAACAAACGGCCCAATCGATTGAGCCTGAGAGGTAATGTCACTCACAAGAAATTGCCGATATTATTCCAATCAGTTTTCGTTGGTCGTGGGGTGGAGACATCGGTACAGATTTCGATTCGTCACTACCATCCAACATCAAGACGGAGGGTTGTTTGCTAAATCGGATAGAAATATCTTCATTTTTAACCTGGAGTAACTTCTGCTGACCATCCGATAAAATGGAAATGACGGCAGGCGGCCAGTTTTCCGGGCGAACTATTGTAAATTTAACCTGCTGCGATCCAGACGGGCAAACTATCGTGGTCGCACTGTCAGGCGTGATCCAACCATCAGATGTAACTCCTGCCGTGATCGGCAGTGTACTTTTAAATTCCCATAGTTTATTATCGTAAATAAAATCGATTGAGGCTTTTGCTTCGTTGTATGGCCACAACATAGTTTGGAATATATTGTTGCGATCTTGTATTCTCTCGGGAAACCCAAGTAAAATCGGAGCTTGTTGAGCAAATTTTTCTTTCCATAATTTGAAGTAAGGAGCCTTCCTCCAGTCTGCATAATAGCCAGCCATTGCTCCAATTATTATAAGTATAATTGAGATTATTTTTAGTGCGCTGGTAATCGGCTTTGATTCGGATAGCGTGGTCCATAAATAATACAGAACGGAAATTGAGATAAATTGCGTATGCACCATATACCATTGACCGAAAGCACCATCGGCTCCGTTTCGATATCGAAATATGGCGACCACTGCGATGTTGACGATCGAATAGGCAGATAAGCTAACGACAAATGCTTTTCCGCGCGCAGGAAAAAGCGCAAATGCACACCAGAGCTGAATTGTCCAAAATATGAGAACAACACCAGATAAGTAAAATGGCCAGAATTGGCCGGTCATCTCGAAAAAAGCTCGCCCAATAAGGCTGGATCCAACCATGAGGATTCCAAATTGAGCAATTTCTATTAAATTCAGTCCGAACGAATTCGGTCGATTGACAAGCAGAGATCCATACAACGAAGTTATGAAAATGTAAACTAAAAGCGATAGTATAATAACAAGTATACTTTCGACAGTTAAGCGATTTAATGTTTTATATTGAATAATCCACATTAAAATTATGGTAAAAAGACCTGCGATGCTTCCGATAGCGTAGCCACCTAGAAATAAAACGATAGATAGTGGAACCAAAACAAAGAAAATGGGGAGAGTGCGACGATTATCGCGGCATAGAGCGGTATCTAAAATTGCAGCGGCGGCAACAAACATGGTGACACCGATGGCTGCCGCCAAAGCCATGCCCCACTGTGGATTGTGATTAGTGGATAGTGCAATTAATGCGGCGCATGCGGCCGCCATATTTCTTTTGAGAGGTGCTTCTGGGGTGGTTTGATAAAACTTATAAATGAGGATCGCAGTTGTTATCCAGAGTGTAAGAGCATAGACCCAGCTATCGAATCCACCCCATATGCCAAATAAATAATAGTTGACGCCCAGAATTAAATTATATCCAGGAAACATATGTTCCCCGTATACGGTAAAAAATCCTTCGGGCGTCAGTGTATTGTTTACTAGATTTCTTAAGAATGGCAGATGTAAAAACTGAGATTCAAAGAAGACATCCGCATTTTGCGCAAAAACATAAATCACATAGAGAAATGATAATATAGCAAAAAATGATACAGTTAGTATTGAGGAGAGTTTAAATCTAGATTCAAGAGCATTCAGCTCCTTGAAAAAAGTCATGCCGCACTCCCAATTTTAGCCACACATATAATGGTCGCTGAGTAAATGTCCACTCCCGAGCGCGACCAAAGGGGCTTTGAAAATCGCCATATGCAAAACCCAGCGCTCTGAGCATGACGATGCCCGGTTTTAGGGTGGCGGTCGCATTGATGCTCTCAACGAGATTTCCGTGCCCGGCGCGTTCGGCATCTTCCGTGACGTTGCCGCCAAGTTTTATGCAGCAGAGAGTTGGTTCGGGCGGTTGGATTTGGCCTTGTCGGCCGGGTGAGCGACGGGATCTGGCACGGAGCTTTTGGCTTGGCGCAGCGGCAGATCCCGTCGCGGGTGGAAGGTGGCTGCGAAAGCGGACGGTGTCTGCCAGCCGAGGGCGGAGTGGGGGCGTGATCCATTGTAGTCGGACCGCCACCTGCCCAGGGTTGCTCTGGCCTGGCCGAGCGCCGAGAACAGCGTCTCGTTGAGAAGTTCATCGCGCAGGCGACCGTTGAAGCTCTCGATGAAGGCATTCTGCATCGGCTTGCCCGGCGCGATGTAATGCCACTCGACCTGTGCCGCGTCCGCCCAGGCGAGGATGGCGTTCGAGGTGAACTCGCTGCCATTGTCGCTGACGATCATCTTCGGCCGGCCGCGGTCAGCTATCAGTCGATTCAGCTCCCGTGCGACACGCAGGCCGGACAACGATGTGTCCGCCAGCAAAGTGAGGCATTCCCGGGTGCAGTCGTCGACGACGGTGAGGATGCGGAAGCGACGGCCACAGGTGAGTTGGTCCGACACGAAGTCGAGCGACCAGCGCTCGTTCGGCCGCATCGGGATCGTCATGGGGGCCCGCGTCCCGATGGCCCGCTTGCGGCCACCACGGCGCCGCACCTTGAGACGCTCCTCGCGATAGAGCCGGAACAAGCGCTTGTGGTTGACCACGAAGCCTTCCCGTCCCAGCAGCACGTGCAGGCGCCGATAGCCGAAGCGCCGTCGCTCATGGGCGATGGCTTTCATGCGCTCGCGCAGGGCGGTGTCGTCCTCCCGCGTCGTCTTGTATCTCATGGTCATGCGGCAGAAGCCGGTGGCTTTACACGCCCGCCGTTCGCTCATCCCGTGATGGACCACCAGATGCGCGACAGCTTTCCGCTCGGCTGCGGGCGTCACCATTTCTTTCCCAGGAGGTCCTTCAGCGCAACATTGTCGAGCATGGCATCGGCCAGCATGCGCTTCAGCTTGGCGTTCTCATCTTCCAGCGCCCGCAGCCGTTTGGCCTCGGACACCTCCATCCCGCAGAACCGAGCCTTCCACTTGTAGATGCTGGCGTCACTGACCCCGCGCTTGCGGCACAGCTCGGAGACCGGCACCCCAGCCTCGTGCTCCTTCAGGATGGAGATGATCTGTTCTTCCGTGAAGCGGCTCCGCTTCAGGTCCAGGTCCTCACGTCGGGCCAGAACGAACTTCACTATGGATTTGAGCCAAGGGGCAACGTCAGCCAACCAATCCCCTACCACCCCAAAGCTTTCAGCACGGCGGCTCCGGGGGCCAGCATCACGAAGGCCCAGACCAGGGCGCTCAGCACGTTCGCCACCTGGAACGGGATCTGCGGCATCGCCAGGATGCCCGCAACGAGGGGAACCACCGCGCGGGCGGGGCCGAAGAACCGGCCGATGGCGACGCCCCAGATGCCGAAGCGGGCGAAGAAGCTCTCGCCCTGTCGCACCAGGTCCGGCCGGCGCGAGAGCGGCCAGAACTCCTTCGCGCGTTGCTTGTAATGCAGGCCGAACCAATAGGAGAGCGCATCGCCCAGCACGGCGCCGCACACGGCGGCGAACCAGATCGACCAGAAATCCAGCCCGCCCGCCGCGATCAGGGCGCCGATTCCCAGCAGCAGCACGGTGGCCGGGATCAGCAAGGACAGGAAGGCGATGGATTCGCCGAACGCCAGCGCGAACACGACGGCCGGGGCGAAGGATTGGCAGGTGCGAATGAAATCCAGGACGGGCGCTGCGTAAGCGTCGAAGTCGATCATGAGGCCTCCGCTGGGCTATTTCGTTCAAACGCGATCCCGCCGCAAGGGGCGTGCGATGCACAAAATGCGAGTCCATGCGGGCTTTGCCTTGAAATCATCACGGATCTGGGCCATATGGCGGCGTGTAGCGGTCGGCGGCGCAGATGATGCCGGGCAGGTCGCTCTCGGGCCGCGTAGCGGAACGCTCCGGGAATGCCTCATTCCCGTCGGCTTAAGCCCGATATTCATTTTATTGATTTCGACAGCCCAGGCCACGCGGGGTGTCACACACCCCCCGCGAATGCGCGTGGCGCGTGGACCTTGTCCCGCGCCTCGGGTGGCGTTCGCCGCACGAAAGACAGAGCTTGACCTCTTTTTCCGAACTCGGCCTTGCCGAACCCCTCGTCCAGGCCCTCACCGAAGAGCGCCATATCACGCCGACGCCGATCCAGGCCCAGGCGATCCCTCAAATCCTCGCCGGCCATGATCTGATCGGCATCGCCCAGACCGGCACTGGCAAGACCGCGGCGTTCGCGCTGCCGATCCTCGACCATATGGTGCGCCATCCGCGCCGGCCCGAGCCCAAGCACGTGCGCGTGCTGGTGCTTTCGCCGACCCGCGAATTGTCCGGCCAGATCGTGGAGAATTTCGAGAAGTTCGGCCGCCATACCGGCCGCACCGTCGAACTCGCCATCGGCGGCGTGCCCATGGGTCGCCAGATTCGCGCCCTGCATCGCGGCGTCGACGTGCTTGTGGCCACCCCCGGCCGCCTGCTCGACCTTGCCGAAAACCACGCCGTGAAGCTCGACGCGGTTGAGGTGTTCGTGCTCGACGAAGCCGACCAGATGCTGGACATGGGCTTCGTCCATGCCATCCGCGCCATCATCCGCCGCCTGCCGGCGAAGCGCCACAATCTGTTCTTCTCCGCCACCATGCCGTCCGCCATCGCGGACCTTGCCGGCTCCATGCTGCGCAATCCCGTGACGGTCTCCGTGACCCCGGCGGCCAAGACCGCCGACCGGGTCGAGCAGCACGTCATGCTGGTGGAAAAACAGGGCAAGCCGGCCCTGCTGGCCGAGCTGCTGGGCGGCGAGGGGGTCGAGCGCTCGCTCGTCTTCACCCGCACCAAGCACGGCGCCGACAAGGTGGTGAGCGCGCTCGCCAAATACGGCCGGCCCGCCGAGGCGATCCACGGCAACAAGTCGCAGAACCAGCGCGACCGTGTGCTCGCGGCGTTCCGCGAAGGCACTGTGCGCACCCTGGTGGCCACCGATATCGCGGCGCGCGGCATCGATGTCACCGGCGTCAGCCACGTGTTCAATTTCGACCTGCCGAACGTGCCGGAATCCTATGTCCACCGCATCGGCCGCACCGCGCGTGCCGGCCGCGAGGGCATCGCGATCTCGTTCTGCGACGGCGAGGAGCGCGCGTACCTGCGGTCGATCGAAAAGCTGATCCGCATGCAATTGCCGCTGACCGACCGGCGCTCCACGCCCGGCACGGCGCCGATCGTCGATGCCTCGGCCGGTGCGCCCGTGCGCAACAAGCCCGCGGGCGGACGTAGCGGCGCGCCGAGCCAGGGACGCGGCCCGCGTCCCGAAGGTCGGAGCCAGGATCATCGTGGCGACCATAGGGGTCACGAGGGTCGCGGTGGACAGGATGCGCGGTCCCACGAAGGACGCACCCACGAAGGACGCACCCACGAGGGTCGTTCCGGCGAGGGGCGCAATGCGGGTGGTCCCTCGGGCCGCCCTTCTGACACGCCGCGCACCGGTGCGCGGCAGGATCAACGGGTTGCTCGCACCCCCGGTGGCCAACGTGGCTCGTCGGAAATCGGTGCCGTGGGCTTCATGCGCACCGGCGGTCAGCCGGCAAGCAGCGGCAAGCCCGGCGCAGCATTCAAGCGCCCGCGTTGAAATCTGGGGTAGCTGGAGAAGACTATATGGCGAAGGAAGAATTGCTGGAGTTCGAAGGAACGGTCACGGAAGTGCTGCCAGACGGCAACTTCCGTGTGCGGCTCGACAATGATCATCAGATCCTGGCCTATGCGGCCGGCAAGATGAAGAAGAACCGCATCCGCACCATTGAAGGGGACCGGGTGGTGGTCGAGATGTCGCCGTACGACCTCGATCGCGGTCGCATCAATTTCCGCCACAAGGCGGAAGGCAATGCCCCCCCGCCCGGCGCCCGCCGCCAGCAGAATTTCCGCCGCCGCTGATGCGCCTGCGGGCTTCGGCCCGCACCGCTTCGCGGGGTTGATGGTTCGCGTGTCGCCTGACGGGGCATGCGAGACTCGACGTGCGCCCACCGCCGGCGCGAACAATTGGATGCCCGTGCACGGGTGAGAGGAGCGCCGCCATCCCTGGGATGGCGGCGTTTTCGTTGGGATAGGCCCGCCCTGATTCCGGAAGACCGCTCCGACCAGGACACGACCGCACCAGTGGCGATCGGGAGGAGGGGAGGCAGGCCTTCTCGGTGCGCGGGGCGCTCGGCCGGTGCGCGAATCGTGTTTTCCGCACGCGCCAGGAACGAAGCGGCGGTCATCGCTGGACGACGAGCCCGGATCGGGCGGCAGGGGAATTCACCGCATCGTCCGACCACGGCTCTGGCCCGACCCGAAGAAAGAAATCCGGCGCGCGGCGCCGCCTGTGGATCCGCATCAAGCCTTTGAAGACAATTGAAAATCGTGATTTTCATGGGGTCTTCTGGGCGTAGCTCTGCCGTGTGCAGGGAATAAAGCGCGGCCACGCCCTTGTTGTGACGCAGTTTGTGGGTATGGTGCGTGCATCCCGGATAGAGGTGCCGCGCGAAAGTGCGGAATGGGACACGCGGACGGATGTACTCCGGTATCCGAACTCTCTCCCGGGTGCTTTTTTCGCGGCCGCTGGTGAAGACCGTGGCGCGAAAGGGGCTGGGACAGTTCGTGCGGCCTGCCTTGTTTCGTTCCCTATCGGGCCGCGATCTCAAGCCTACCCTCTTCGGACTGCCCGGCTCCCGCGTGTCGACGCGGAGCGAATGCAACGTCTGAACGGAGGCCGACATGGCCACAGGTATCGTCAAATTTTTCAACACCCAAAAGGGTTTCGGCTTCATCCAGCAGGATGGCGGCGGCGCCGATGTGTTCGTTCACATCAGCGATGTCGAGCGCTCTGGCATGAACACCCTCAACGAGGGCCAGAAGGTGTCGTTCGACGTGGTCGACGACAACCGCGGCAAGTCCAAGGCTTCGAACCTCGCTGCCATGTGAGCGGGCCTTTCCGATCCGGCCTCGGCCGGATCGGTTCCCCATGTCTTTTTCCGGCTCCGGCCGGATTTTTCGTTTTTCCCTCGGAAATTCAGCGCGTTACATAGACCTTCGCACCGATCCTGACGCGATTGTACAGGTCGGTGACGTCATCATTGGTCATGCGGATGCAGCCTGAAGACACGGCCTGGCCGATGGTATCCGGTTCGTTGGAACCGTGGATGCGGTACAGGCTCGATCCAAGATACATGGCCCGCGCGCCCAGCGGATTGTCGATGCCGCCCGGCATGTAGCGGGGCAGGTCGGGACGGCGCCTCAGCATCTGCGCGGGGGGCGTCCAGGACGGCCATTCCTTCTTCGCGCTCACGGTCTTTACACCCGCCCACTGAAAGCCCTCGCGGCCGACGCCCACGCCATATTGAATGGCTTGGCCCGGCGCCATCACGTAATAGAGGCGGCGCTCGTTGGTGCGGATGATGATGCTGCCCGGCTTGTATTTGCTGTCGATGGCCACGACTTGCCTCGGGATCGGCGAGGTGCCGGCGGTGACGCCGAAGGACGACGTGCCGAACAGCTTTCCAAAGCCGAAGATGTCGAAATTGTCATTGGCTTTTGCCGGCATCGCCCCGATCACGAGGGCGGCAAATGTGGCGACGGCGAAGGTCTTCAAGGTCATGGGGACCCACCTCGGTCAAAAATGTCGCTGGCAACGCACTGTCCCCAGCGTCACCACGGATGTCGCCTCAAATGCGGCGCTCATGCAACCGATTTGTGGCGGGCGGGTTCCGTACGGAACGCATCTGTGATCGAGACCGACTCTCCAAAAATCATTACCTAACGGAAGTCGATAGGTCCGCTATGAACCGCCCCAGCTCGGCGTTGAACGCCTCCGGCGCCTCGAGGAAGGGCGCGTGGCCGCACTGCGGGAATGGCGCGAATTGCGCGTGCGGCACATGCTGCAGGATGCGCTGCGACATGTCGGGATGGATCACCTGGTCCTTCAGCCCATGCACCACGAGCACCGGACGGGTGATGGCGGCAAGCTCCGGCCCGTAATCCGCCGGCCGTCCGCTCATGGCCGCCCTTACCTGCGGCGGCGTCATCATGTTGGAAGCCAGCGCGATCTCGAAGCTGTCGGGATCAGGCTGCACCTCGAAACATTTGCGCAGGAACGCGCGGGTCGCGGCGATCTGCGTCGCCGGGTCGTCGCTGCCCATCAGCCGCATGAGATTGTTGCAGGTGCCGAACAATTGCCGCTCGGTCGCTACCACCCCGTCCACGAACACGAGCGCCGCGAGCGCATCCTCGCCATGATGGCGGAGATAATCGCCGATCACCCGCCCGCCATAGGACCAGCCCACCAGCACCGGCCGTTCGAGCCCGAGCTGGGCGATCAGGGCGGCGATGTCGCCGGACCATCGCGTATCTGCCTTGTAATGGGCGGGATCGAGCGGCTTGTCGGAGGCGCCGTGCCCGCGCAGGTCGAACGTCACAAGCCTGAGATGGGCCAGCGCCGCGCTCTCCACCTGGCGCTGCCAGCACAGGCCGCTCTGGCTGTAGCCGTGGATGAACAGCACCGGCCGCCCGTGGGGCGCGCCCCATTCGCGCACCGCCAGCCTGACGCCGTCGGGCGCTATGACCTCGGTGGCGCGGCAGGGCGGGGCGGCGGCGAGATCGCCCAACGGGTCGTTCATGGCGGCCTCAGGACAGGAGATGGCCCATGGCGATGCCCGCGAGGGCGGCACACGCGGCGACGGAAAGGGTTTCCAAGGCGGTGCGCACTACCGGGCGCTTCGCCACCAGGCCACGTCCTACCCCAAGCACCAGCAGGAGCAGCGCCGTCACCCCGAGGGAGACGATGCGCGCTTCCTCCATGGGCAGCAAGGCGAACGGGATGACCGGGGTGAAGCCGGCGAACAGGTCGGAGACGAACATCCAGAACGCGTGCCCCGCGGGGGAGGCATCGTCATTGGCGTCGGGGGCGAGCGCGGAGCGTAGCGCGGGCACGGCCTGCGGGCTGCGGCCGAGGGCGGCGCTGATCTGGTCCACGTCCGTGGGCGCGACGCCGGCGGTGCGCATCGAATCGCGGATCGCGGTAAGGGCGGCGGCGAGTTCCGCCCGCTGCTGCGCCGGTGCCGCCTGCGCGCGCGCCCGGCGGGCATCGCGCACCGACTCGGCATCGAGATAGGAGCCGGCCATCATGGAAACCGCCGCAGCGGCCGCGCCGGTCGCGCCGGCGATGAGAACCGTCTTGCCGTCGCTGGTGGTAAGGGCGACGCCGAACACCAGGCCGAAGATGGAGACGGTGCCGTCCTCCATCCCGAAGACGATCTCGCCGATGGAGGCCTTGAACGATCGCGCGATCTGATCGAACACACCCATCTGCCCGCACGCCTCCTTTTTGCCCCAAGGCGCCGCCAGCGCCCCGCTCAAGACCGGGAGCTCTTAGCACGTCTGCCCGCCACTGTGACGCCCATGCTTGCTTGTTTAGAAAAGCGGGTTGAGCAAGGGCAGGGGGCGGAAGGGGCCGGGGCAATGAACAGGATAAGTCTAAGTCTTCTCCTGCGACGCGCCTGAGTCTCAAGCTGCCCCGACGCGCCCCGCCAGCGGCAATCGGGTCGTGCGTCGCCCAGGCGCCTCGCGCTCGGCGGATGCCATCCTTGTTGTTGCGGACGCAAGGGAACGGGAGCATCCAAAGGGCGTTACTGAGGCAATCGCACATGTCGTGCGCCTCAGGAGAGAACGCCAATGGCCCAGGAAAAGTCGCTTCAAGATTTGTTCCTCGATACGCTCAAGGACATCTATTACGCCGAAAAGCAGATCCACCGCGCCCTGCCGAAAATGGCGCGGGCGGCCCAGTCGCCGGCGTTGAAGAGCGCGTTCGAAACCCATCGGGAGCAGACCGAAGGGCAGATTGACCGGCTGGAGCAGGTGTTTGAGCTGGTGGGAAAGCCTGCGCGCGGCAAGGCGTGCCCGGCGATTCTCGGCATCATCGAGGAAGCCAAGGAAATCATGGAGGATTTCGAGGGCACCCCGGCGCTTGATGCGGGCCTGATCTCTTCGGCCCAGGCGGTCGAGCATTACGAGATGGCGCGCTACGGCACGCTCAAGACCTGGGCCGGCCAACTCGGCATGAAAGAGGCCGTATCCCTGCTCGATGCCACGCTGATGGAGGAAACCAAGACCGACAAGGATCTCTCGGTTCTGGCCATGCGCAGCATGAATGCCAAGGCGGCCTGACACGGCCTCTCGCGATAGTTCGCGCTGCGCGCAGCGCTCCGCCGCATCGCTCACCCTGACCCGCGGCCGCGCCATTTCGGCGCGGTCGTTCGCGTGTGAATGCACGCGTTCAGTTCGTTTGAATTTGAGTCTTGAGGATGGGAATGGTGGTCGATGTAGGGATTGAACCTACGACCCCTCCCGTGTGAAGGGAGTGCTCTCCCGCTGAGCTAATCGACCGGCCATTTCGGTTGCCGTCTGGCAGGAGGCAGCGATTTACGGCCACCACGCCGGGGTGTCAAGGGCAGGGGCACCTATCCACAGCCCGATGGACACCACGGCCGGGGCGCCTCAGGCCGCGGGATGGCGCAACAGATCGCGCACCGCGCCCTGAAGTTCGTCGAAGTGATTGATCAGCGTGTCGGCTCCCAGATGGGCGGGGGCGACCTCGGTATAGCCGAACGATACGGCCACCACCGGCACGCCCGCGCCCTTGGCGGTGGCGACATCCGTGGCGCTGTCGCCCACCATGAGCCCGTAACGCCCGGTGCCGCCGGCGGCGGCGAAGGTGGACAGCAGGGGCAGGGGGTCGGGCTTGGCCTTGGCATAGGTGTCGGCGCCCGTGATCGCGGCGAAGCGCTTGGTGAGGTCGAGCCGGTCGAGCAGCAGGCGGGCGAGGTATTCCAGCTTGTTGGTGCAGACCGCGAGCAGAGCGCCCTCCGCTTCCAGCGCGTCGAGCGCATCGAGCAGGCCGGGAAAGGGGCGCGACTGGTCGGCGATGTGGTCGGCATAATGGGCGATGAAGCGGCGCGTCAGGGCATCAAGTTCGTCCTTGGGCGGCATGATGCCGTTGTGCTCAAGGGCGCGCACGATCAGCATTCGGGCGCCGCCGCCGATCATGTTGCGCGTGGCTTCGCGATCCACGGGGGCGATGGCGTAATCCGCCAGCACCGTATCCAGGGTCGCGAGCAGGTCGGGGGCGGTGTCCACCAGTGTGCCGTCGAGGTCGAAGGCGATGACGGGGCGCGACTGTGGCATTGCGAAGATCCTTGCAGCTTCGGCCGAGCATTTCGTGGCCGCTGGCCCGCTTGCCTACAATCCTGCCGCTTTTGCTGTCCAGCGTCCTGCGCATACGGCACCCCCCGAGGTGCGACGCGATGGAGAGGTCTATGGCAGAGCTGGCTGGACGCGGCAGGGGAATTACGGGGCGGTTGCTCGTTGCGGCGGGCTGCCTTTCGGCAGGGCTCCTGGTCGTGGACGCGGCGTTTGCCCAAACGCCCGGCAACTTCTCGTTCGGGGCGCCGCCCTCGGCCCAGGCCAACCGCCTGTATTCCGTCAATCACCAGACCGGTGAGGTCTCGGCCTGCCAGTTCGAGCGCCCGGACAGTGCGCTGGTGGGCATCACCCGCTGTTTCCCGAAGGGGGAGGGCGCGGGGGCGCAGAAGCCCGGAACCTATGAATTGGTCTCGACCCGCTTTGCCGGCGAGACCGGAATCTTCCGCGTCAATGCCGAAACCGGTGAAATGAGCGTGTGCTATGTGCGGGACGTGCCGAAGAGCGGCGGCGGTGCAGCCGAACCCATGGTCCTGTGCACGCCATCGGCAAAATAGCCGCGAACGGCGCCGCCACCGGTGTGGCGGCTTGTCGGCGGGGCCGATCAAGGCTAGCAACCGTTCAGCCAGCCAACGCCAGCACCCGGAAGCCAACATGGCAGATGCCGAAGACCTGAAGCGCCGCGCCGCCGCCCGCGCCCTCGAATTCGTGACCGATGGCATGCGGCTTGGACTTGGCACCGGGTCCACCGCTCGGCATTTCGTGGATCTGCTGGCCGAGCGCGTGCGCGGCGGCCTGAATGTCGTGGGCGTTCCCACGTCCGAGCAGACGCGGGCACAGGCGGCCTTGCTCAACGTGCCGCTCGCCACGCTGGACGATCTTCCCGAGCTTGATTTGTGCGTCGACGGCGCCGACGAGGTCGGGCCGGATCTCGCCCTGATCAAGGGCGGGGGCGGGGCGCTGCTGCGTGAGAAGATCGTCGCCAGCGCCGCGCGCGAGATGATCGTCATCGCCGATGCGTCGAAGCATGTAGCGACTCTTGGCCGCTTTCCGCTGCCCATTGAAATCGTGGATTTTGGCGTCTCGGCCATCACGCTGCGGCTGGCGCGCGCGCTGGAGGCGGCGGGCTGCGCCGGCGATCTGGTGCTGCGCCGGGTGGGCGGGCAGACGCGCTTCGTTACCGACCAGGGCAATCTCATCCTGGACGCCCATCTCGGCCGCATCCCCGATCCGGCGGCGCTTGCCCGCGCCATCGAGCAGGTGGCCGGCGTCGTGGAACACGGACTTTTTCTCGGCCTCGCGCGCCGCGTCATCCTGGCAGGTCCGGGCGGCATCGAGCTGCTCGAACGGTCCGCCTGAACCCAATCAAACGGAGAAGAATATGCGCCCCTCGCTTGCACACCGTCTCGGCGGCGGCCTGTTCGCCCTGATCCTGACCACCGGCCTCGCCATCGCCCAGCAGCCCGCCGCAGCCCCCGCGCCCACGGCGGGGCAGATGCAGGTGGCTCGCGACCTGGTGAATGCCAATGGCGAAGCCCGTGCCTTCAATGGCGTCATCGCCAATCTCGTGGATGGAGCCGCGCTCGGCTTCCTCCAGTCCAATCCGGATCTCGCGCCGCAGTTGCGCGACGTGGCCCTGGCGCTGCGGCCTGAGTTCGAGAAGCGGCAGGCTGAGATCATCGACATGGTTGCCGCCTCCTATGCCCAGCGCTTCAGCGAGGCAGAGCTGAAGGAGGCGCTTGCGTTCTACAAGTCGGCCACCGGCCAGAAGATGGTGAACGAGCGCCCCATTATCGTGCAGCAGGCGGTACAGAACATCCAGGCCTGGAGTTCCAAGCTCAATGCCGACGCCATGGAGCGCATCCGGACCGAGATGAAGAAGCGCGGCTACGATCTGTGAACTGACGGGCCGACAAACGAGGGTCGCCGCCCGCGCGCCGAAGCCGACTATGGCGTAACGTGCGGCGGCCCGAGGGCATCGGTGCGCGGCGCGCGGCTGCCCTCCGGGCGCTTGGCGATCCCGGCGTGCAGGCTGTTGCGCGCGAGGTTGGGATTGTAATGCGGGTCCACCAGCGTGGAGGTGCGCCATAGCGCCTCCATGCGTGCGCGCTGCGCCTTGAGCCGCTCGCGATGAGCCTTGCTGCGCCGCCGCCCGCGCGAGGCGGATTCATGGTGCAGGAGCAAAGCGAAGGGCGTCCACACCACCTCGTATCCCGCCGCCCGCGCCCTGAGGCACAAGTCGATATCGTTGCAATCCTCGGCGAAGCGCACCGCGTCGAGCGGCCCGATGCGGTCCCAGCAGTCCCGGCTCACCATCAGGCAGGCGCCTGTCACGGCACTGAGATTGTTGCGCGAATGCAGGCGCCCGAGATGCCCGCCCATGTCCTCGGCGCCATGGGAAAACCAATGGGCGGCATAGCGGAACAGCCCCGCGATCACTCCCGCATGCTGCAGCGTTCGGTCGGGAAACAGCAGCTTCGCCCCGATAATGCCGGTGTCCGGCAAAGTGGCAAGGCTGACCATTTCGTCCAGCCAGCCGGGCTCGACCACCTCGATGTCATTGTTGAGCAGGCAGATCAAGGCGCCGGAGGCGGCATCCACGCCCGCATTGCAGATGCGGGGATAATTGAACGCGCCCTCATCGCGCACCACCAGCGTGCGCGGCCAGGCCGCCTTGATCTCCTCGAACAGGGCGAAGGTTTCCGCTTCGACCGAGCCGTTGTCGACGATGACGATCTCGAAATTGCGGTAGGCGGTGAGCGCCACCAGCGAGCGCAGCGCCACGCCCATGAGGTCGGCCCGGTCGCGGGTGGGGATCACGAACGAAACCAGCGGCGGCGGACCGGCCGGACGATAGAGCGGGCGCAGGCGGTTTTCCTTGAGGATCTCTACCGGCATCCCGGTGGCGTCCTCCAGGGCCCGCGCCGCCTCGCGCGCCTGATCCTGGGAGGCAAAGCCCGCCCAGCCGCCCGGTCCCTCCCGGCCAAAGGCCACGCGCGGAATATGGCGGATGGCGGTCGCGGGCAGGGCCCCCACGGCCCGCAGCAGCAGATCATAGCGCCAGGCGAGCGGCAGATAGGCGCGCGCGCCGCCGATGGCCCGGAGGTGCGTTGTGCGCAGCGCCACGAGGTCGCCGAAATAATCCACGCTGCGCAGCAGGTGCCGGTTGAAGGCCGGCTTGAATATGCCGTCGTGCGGGGCGCCGGTTTCGTCCAGCACCTCCTCATCGGTATAGGCGAGCATGCAATCGGCATGGGCGGAGAAGGCGGCGCGGATCATGGCCACCGCATCGCGCGTGGGCCGGCCGGCCGGATCGAGCAGCACCACGACCTCGCCGGTCGCCGCAGCAAGCAGGGCATTCAGCGTCAGCGGCGCCGAGCCCGCGTTAGGCAGCACGCGCACCCCTTGCGCGCCGCTGAGCGCTTCGAGCGCGGGCATGGTTTCACCGGGCAGGCCGATCAGCCATTCCCACCGCGGGTCGCTCTGCGCCTGTAGCGTGCTGAGGCCGGCGGCAAGAGCATCGGCGGGGAGGGCGGTGTCGAGTACGCTGAGGAACGACACGGTCGTCCCATCGGCGGCGAGGGGGCCGTCGAAGTCCGAGACATATTGCTTGCGATAGCGCCGGTAGCGCCGTGCCGCCTGGATCTGGCGCGCCGGCGAATCGGCAAAGAGAGACGCATGCATGCCGCGCAGGTCGCGCGCCGCCGCTCCCGCCGCTCGCCAGCGTCGCAGCGGGGGGAGGCCGGGAAAGGCGCCGTACACGAAGGCATGAAGCTTCAGCCAGAGTTTGCCTCGGGGATAGAGACCGAGACGCAGGTCCGCCGGGCCGGTTGCGACGATGGCAACGGTGCCGCGCGGCAGCAGGATCGCCGCCACCGGCGCGGTGAGGCGCGTGTCGCCGATGACCCGTCCGTCGGCGCCGAGAAACGCCAGCTCCAGCCCGATGTCGAGGCCTGGGAAATCGCCGGAGATTTCCACAGCGAACACGTCTTCGCGCACCGCGAGCCTCGTCCGCCAGAGCCACGGCAGGCGGAAGCGCCGGGCCGGGCCGGGCGCATCTTCGGCGCGAAGCCAGAGGGGGGAAATCTCGGAAGGCATCAAGATCCGTTCTACGGGAAAGAGCTGCGGGCGCTGTCTTTTTGTCTTGAAGCACCCCGCGCCGCAGCCCGCAAGCGCCCGCCCAGCCATGCGGGCAGCGCGCTTGACGGCGGGAGCAGGGCGTCTACATCTCGGCAAGGCCACGAATGCCGAGCCACGAAGGCCAAGAGGAGCATGCCATGTCCGACACCGAAATCGACCTGTTCGTCATCGGTGGCGGGTCCGGCGGCGTGCGGGCCGCGCGCATCGCCGCGCAGCACGGCGCCAAGGTGATGGTGGCGGAGGAATACCGCATGGGCGGTACCTGCGTCATCCGCGGCTGCGTGCCCAAGAAGCTGTTCGTCCATGCCGGCCGTTATGCGCAGGACCTCAAGGACATGGAGGGCTTCGGCTGGAGCGTGGAGGGCGCGCGCTTCGACTGGCCCACCCTGATCGCCAACAAGGACCGGGAGATCGGCCGACTGGAGGCCATCTACCGCCGGAACGCGGAAGCGGCCGGGGCGACGATCGTTGCCTCGCGGGCCGTCGTTGAAGGGCCGAACACGGTCCGCATCGTCGCGACGGGCGAGCGGGTGCGGGCCAAATACATCCTGATCGCCACCGGCGCCCATCCCGCGCTTGGTCCCGCTCTGCCCGGCTGCGAGCTGGCGATCACCTCCAACGAGGCGTTCAACCTGCCGGCCTTGCCGAAGCGCATCCTGATCCAGGGCGGCGGCTATATCGCGGTGGAGTTCGCGGGCCTGTTCAACGCGCTCGGCTGCGAGGTGACGCTGGTGCAGCGCGCCGAAATCATCCTGCGCGGCTTTGACGACGACGTGCGCGCCCATCTGGCGCGCGAGATGGAGCATGCCGGCGTCCGCATGCTGTGCGGGCGCACGCTCACCTCCATCACGGCGATCGAGGGCGGCAAGCGGGTGCTCTTGTCGGACGAGACCGAAATTGACGTCGACGAGGTGATGCTGGCCATCGGCCGCGTCCCGAACACCCGCGATCTCGGCCTCGAGAGCGCAGGCGTGGAGCTGGACCCGGTGGGAGCGGTGAAGGTGGATGCGCATTCCGCCACCAATATCCCCTCCATCTATGCGGTGGGCGATGTCACCAACCGCATCAACCTCACGCCGGTGGCGATCCGCGAAGGCCATGCCTTCGCGGATACCTTGTTCGGCAACAAACCCTGGCAGGTAGACCATTCGCTGATCGCGACCGCGGTGTTCAGCGAGCCGGAAATTGGAACGGTGGGCCTGTCCGAGGCCGCCGCGCGCAAGGCCGGCTTCAAGCTCGACATCTACAAGACCGATTTCCGCCCCCTGAAGGCGACGCTTTCCGGTAATCCGAGCCGCACCTTCATGAAGCTGGTGGTCGATGCCGACAGCCAAAAGGTCCTCGGCTGCCATATCCTGGGGGATGCGGCCTCCGAGATGATTCAGCTCGCAGCGGTTGCGCTCGGCCTCGGAGCCACGAAGGCGGACTTCGACCGGACCGTCGCCGTGCATCCAACCTCGGCTGAGGAATTGGTGACCATGCGGACCAAAGTCGCATAACACGGCCGGAGCAGCGAACCTCATGGGCCCCAGTCGCGTTGTCCCTGGGATAACGCAGGAAGGATGTGCCATGAGTGAAGTTCCCCAGATCGACGTGGACAGCACCGGCGCGGCGCCGCTCTCCAACGACGTGAATGCGCGCCGGGCCGCCGCCCCGCGGGTGGCACCGGGGATTCGCGCCCTGCCGAGCAATTACCGCACCGTGTTCCATCATCAGATGGAGGCCGATCCGCAGGTGATGCTGGCTTTGTTCGACCTCGAGGAGCCCGCGACCCTTGCCTCCGTGATCCGCGACCAGTCCCTGAGCGTGCTGCGCGCGGCAACGCAGCTCAAGCGCGAGCGCGAGGTTATGATGGACGTTGAAATGCCGCCGCTGTTGCAGCGGATCGGGCTGGAAAAGCTGCCGGCCTTTCCCAGGGACATGCTGGACGACTATTTCCGGGCGGTGCAGATAGAGGCGTAGCATCCCCGATCCGGGAGTTTCCCTGTGCAGCGCCCAGCCGTCGTTCTCTATGTGAGTGCCCTTCTTCTCGCCTGCGCCCCGGCCCGCGCCGATCCCATCACTCCGGCCCAGGATAAGGCCGGGGCAGTGATGCGGTATCAGCGGCTCGGGCCGAACGATCGCCTCGCCACGCTCGAAGCCTTTGCCGGCCAGAAGCTGAGCGATTCCGCATTCGACAATCTCGATGCCTGTACCTTACGGGAAACCACCGAGACGGACGGTGGTCGTGCGAAGCTCGCAAAGACCGTCGCCGATTGCCGCACCGAACTTCGGATGTGACATCCCGCCGATGGTATCCTGGGCAATGCCGGCTCCCACGCGGGGGCCGGCGCGTGTCTCAGGATATCACTGGCCTTGGGACGAGCTGCCGAACAGCCGCCAATGCTCCGCCCACAGCACCGCGACCATTGCGGCGGCGCCGAGGAGGAAATAGCCGAGCCCGAGCGGCAGGACCGTGCCGTCGAAGGCCCGTCCCACGACCATCCCCAGCAGCGCGCCCATCAAGGTGGTGTAGAAGCCGAGGAAGGATGACGCCGTCCCCGCCACCGCTCCGAGCGGCTCCATCGCGATGGAATTGAAGTTCGGGACAGTCAGGGCGAACAGCGCCTGACTGAGTCCGACAAGGACGCAAAAGGCGATCACCGGCGGGCGGCCGTCGAAGGCCAGCGCTGCCGCCACCTGCAGCAGCCCCAGGAGCGTGAAGCCGCACAGGCCGAAGTGAGACAGCCGGCGCATCCCCAGTCGGTTCACGAGGCGGGCATTGATGAATGAGGCCACCGACATCACCCCCGCGATGGCGCCGAAGGCGATCGGGAACAGGCGCCCGAGCTGGTAGACGTCGGTTTCGAAGATCTGCTGGGATGAGCCCACATAGCCCATCAGGGAGCCGAGCATCAGCCCCATGGCATTGGCATAGCCGAATGTGCGGCGGTTGGTGACGGTGAGCTTGAGGCCGGCCATGATCATGCGCAGGGACAATGGCACGCGGTAGTTCGGGTGCAGCGTTTCCGGCATGCGGACACCGAACCAGATGGCCAGCACCAGGCTGAGCAGCAGCATGGCGGCGAAGATCAGGTGCCAGTCGCCCAGCAGCAGGATGGCGCCGCCGATCGCCGGCGCGACGATGGGGACCACCAGGAACACCATCATGGCGAATGACATGACGCGCGCCATGTCGCGGCCCTGGAAGCGATCGCGCACGATGGCAACCGACAGCACCCGCGCCGCCGCGCACCCCATACCCTGAATGGCGCGGGCGAACAGCAGGGTATCGAACGACTCGGCGGTCATGGCGAGCACGCAGCCGGCCGCATATATCACGAGGCCGACCATGAGCATCGCCTTGCGCCCAAACACGTCGGAGAGCGTGCCGAACACGATCTGCATCACCGCGAAGCCGATGAGATAGGCGGAGATGATGAGCTGCAGGTCGTTGGCGTTCTGGACCGCGAAATGCCGGTGAATAGGCTCGAACGCGGGAAGCAGGTTGTCGATGGAAAAGGCGGTCAATCCCATCATCAAAGCGATGATGGCGACGAATTCGGTAAAGCCGGGTGCCTTCGCGCCCGGCTGCGCCGGATCGCTGTTGCGGTTCATCATGGAGAAATGGCTCGAAATCGCACCGGTGGCGGCGCAAGGGGAGGGCGTTCGGCCCGTTCTAGGCGATCAGTGCAGGATGCGCCTGCACTTTGTTGGATAAAACAGTGCCCCGGCTCTTCCCCTCACATCCCGATCAGCGCGTAGCGCCGCGCAGGTCCGCCTCAAGCTGGAGCTTGGAGGCGCCGCCGAAGCGGACCTTGTAGACTTGGTAATTCTCCATCACCCGCTGCACGTAGTTGCGGGTCTCGGAGAAGGGAATGCATTCCACCCAGTCCACCACGTCCACGTCCGGGTCGCGCGGATCGCCGTAACGCTCGATCCATTTACGCACGCTGCCGCGTCCCGCGTTGTAAGCGGCGAACACGAGAACATAATTGCCGCCGTAATTGCTCACCAGTTCGCCCAGCTCGGCCGCACCGAACTGTACGTTGTAGGACTGGTCGCTCATCAGCCGCGCCTCGTTGTAGGGCGCGCCGGTCTGCTTGGACACCTCGCGGCCGGCGGCCGGCGTCACCTGCATGTAGCCCATGGCCTTCGCACTGGAGAGCGTACGCGGGTTGAACTGGCTCTCTTGCCGGGCGACGGCATAGATCACTGGTTTGTCCACGGGGTTGCCGATGGACGTGTAGGACGGCAGCCCGAAGGTGGGGAATGCCGCCGCATCGAGCGGATGGCCCTCCACGGAGCCTTCCTTGCCGACCACAAGAACACCCCGGGTATCGTTATTGGCCTGGGCCATTTCCGCGACCATGGCGAGATGGGCGGTATCCTCCATGCGCCAGGCGAGATCGTAATAGATGGTCAGTGGGATATCCCGCTCGCCGATGGCATAGAGCAGGCGGATTGCCCGTACAGGCTCGATGCGGTCGAAGGTGGCGCGGGCCTGGGCGGAAGGTTCCGGCTGGCGGCGCAACGCCACCACCGGCAGGCCGAGGCGCGCCCGAGCCATTTGCCCGTAATAGGTGGTGCTAAAGCGCGCTGCCGATTCATAATGGGCGCGCGCGGTGCCCGTGTCCCCCATGGCCTCGGCCGCGCGCCCCTGCCAATAGGCCGCGCGCGACAGGGTGATGGGGTGCTTCTGCTCGTGCGTCATGCGCGCGAAATGCTGGGCAGCCGTGCGTGGGTCCTTCAGGAAGCGCAGGGCGATCCAGCCGGCGGTAAACTCTTCCTCGGCGCGATAATTGTCGGCGGTGGGCGTCGCGCCGCGGGCGGCCACGCGATAGGCCGTCTGGAAATCCCCCGCGTCCAACAGCTCGCGGGAGACGAGCCGCCGCTCGATCCACCATTCGTCGGCATCGACCGCCGCGGCACGGGTATCTGGGGCGCTCAGCAGAGCCTGTGCCGCCTCGGTCGGGCGATCGGCGCGGCGGGCAAGCTGGGACTTGGCAAACAGATAGGCCGGGTCGTTGGCGAGTGTGAACGGCACCGCCGCCAGCAGCTTCGCTCCGTTGGGATCCTTGCGCGCGATGGCGAGACGAGCCTGGGTGAGGGCGACGACATCTGATCCGGCGCGGGCCGCTGCGCGCATGGCGCGGTCGGTGTCCGGCTTATAGCTGAACCGGTCTGCACGGGCCTTGTGGTCGGCGCGGCTGAGGAGCGGACCGAACTCGGTCATGACCGTCTTTTCGACGCTCTCACTCAATTCGTCCTCGCGCCAGGCCTCGCGCACCAGAGCGGCCGTGGTGTTGCGGTCGCCCGAGGCGGCGAAGGCGCGAGCCAGCGCGATCTTGCCCTCGCCGGAAAGCGGGTCGGCCTCGGAGAAGAAGGCACGGATTACATCCGGGCTGCGGTTTTCCACCAGCAGCATGCGTTCGGCGCGGCGACGCAACGTGCTCTGCGTGGGCCAGCCCGGCTTTTCCTTAAGAAATGCATTTATGCCGTCGAAACCGAGATCGTTCGGCGCATTGCGGATGACGAGCCAGGTCACGAGATTGCGGGCAACCGGGTCGTTCAGGTCGCGCGCCATGGCAAGAGCCTGTGTACCTTGCCCGTTCTTTGCGGCGGTTACGGCGGAGCGCAGTGCACCCAGCTCGCCGGAGAGGGCGGCAACCGGTGCGCGCGCCGGCGCAGCGCTTTGCGCGGTATGGGCCGGCTTCTTCGCGTCCGCTTTCTTGGAATCGGTCTTCTTGGGCTCGGCCGGCTTCGCGCTGGCCTTTTTCGAATCCGTCTTCTTGGACTCGGCCTTGGATTGGGTGCCGGGCTTGGCGGGCGCGCTCTTGGTGGAAGGCTTGGAAGCGGGGGAATCGGATGTATCGGATGCAGCCATCACCGGCATGCTCCAAGCGAGGGCAATCGCAAGGGCGGTGCGGGAGATCAGGCGATGGGCAGGCGACATGGGCGTTCCTCACGTCGTGGCACGGATCGCGACTAGCGCGATGCCGTTCGACCGTGTTCTAGACCGGATGGTCGAACCTATTGTTGACGATGCGCCTTGACGAAATGCTAAGCAGCCGGGGGCCATCAGCCTCACGAACCCGGCAAAACGAGGGCTGGACCCCAGCGCGCCCTTTCCGGCCGGCCCGCAACAGTTTATCTGATGCGATCCGTTTGCCGAAATCGGGCGAGCGCGAATCGTGATTCACAACAAGGCACCTGCCATGTCCTCCTCTTCGTCCCTGCCGCACTTCCGGGGTCAGTTTACGGCCCTGGTCACTCCTTTCCGGGATGGTGCGCTGGATGAAAAAGCCTTTCGCGATTTCGTCGACTGGCAGATCGCCGAGGGTATCGACGGCCTCGTTCCCGTTGGCACCACGGGCGAGAGCCCGACCGTTTCCCATGCGGAACACAAGCGCGTGATCGAGATCTGTGTCGACCAGGCGAAGGGCCGTGTTCCCGTCATGGCGGGCGCCGGATCGAATTCCACCGTGGATGCGGTCGAGTTCGCAACCCACGCCCAGTCCGTGGGCGCCGATGGATTGCTGGTGGTGACACCCTATTACAACAAGCCCACGCAAGAGGGCCTGTTTCAGCATTTCAAGGCGATCAACGACGCCGTGAGCCTGCCGATCTTCATCTATAATATTCCGAGCCGGTCGGTGATCGACATGTCGGTCGAGACCATGGCGCGGCTGTATGAACTGAAGAACATCGTCGGCGTGAAGGATGCCACCGCCAATATGGCGCGGGTATCCCAGCAGCGCCTGACGCTCGGTTCCGACTTCATCCAGTTTTCGGGGGAGGACGCGACGGCCCTGGGCTTCATGGCCCATGGCGGACACGGCTGCATATCAGTCGCGTCCAATGTGGCGCCGCGCCTGTCTTCCGAGATGATGGGCGCGTGCCTTGCGGGAGACTTCAAGGCGGCTCTCGCATTCCAGGACAAGCTGTTTCCCCTGCACACTGCCTTGTTTGTCGAGACCAATCCTTCGCCGACCAAGTATGCGCTCTCCGTGCTCGGTAAGATGACCGAGGACGTGCGCCTGCCGATGGTTCCGGTGTCCGAAACCACCCGTGCGGTCGTGCGCAGTGCCATGGCCTATGCGGGTTTGCTGAACTGAGGTTGAGGGAAAGCGCGCGGCGGGCCGTCTCCCACGGTTCGCCCGCGTCCCCAGGCGCACATGTCCGAGAAAACGAAAAAGGAACTTCCGCGCAAGGTGGTCGCCGATAACAGGCGCGCCCGCTTCGACTATGATATCGGCGAAGTGTTCGAGGCCGGAATCATGCTCACCGGCACCGAGGTGAAGAGCCTGCGCAGCGGCAAGGCGACCATCGGCGAGAGCTATGCCGCCGCCAAGAACGGCGAGTTGTGGCTCTATAACGCCTATATCCCGGAATACCTGGAAGCCAATCGCTTCAACCACGAGACCCGTCGGCCCCGAAAGCTGCTGGTGCACAAGCGGCAGATCGGCAAGATGGCCCAGGCGGTGGAACGCGAGGGCATGACCATCGTGCCCCTCAAGGTCTATTTCAACGAGCAGGGCCGCGCCAAGGTCGAGGTCGCCATCAGCAAGGGCCGCAAGACCCACGACAAGCGCGAGGCCGTGAAGCAACGCGACTGGGGCCGTGACAAGGCCCGCCTGATGCGCGACCGGGGCTAGCCGTATCCACGGGGGCGCGGCTGCATGGCGGCGTTTCTTTTGCTAAGCTCCCGTACCGGATAACGAAAGTCGAGGCGCAGCCGTGGCCGAATGGACCGAACTTCCCAGCGACCTTCCCGTTCCCGAAGACGACGGCAAGGCGCGCCATCTGCCGGGTCTCGAACTTCCCATCGTGCGCCTGGCGGCAACCGACGGGACTCTCGTGGATCTCTCGTCCCTCTCCGGCCGGATCGTGGTCTATTGCTATCCCCGCACCGGCGATCCCAATGCACCCAACCCTGAGGGATGGGATGAGATTCCGGGCGCGCGCGGCTGCACCCCGCAAAGCTGCGCCTTCCGCGATCATTTCGAGCAGCTTATGGAGGTCGGGGCGCACCACGTGTTCGGCCTGTCCACGCAGACCACGGACTACCAGCGCGAGGCGGCGGCGCGGCTGAACCTGCCGTTTGCCCTGCTGTCCGATCACACCCTGGAATTTACCGAGGCGGTGGAGCTTCCCACCTTCAAGGTCGACGGCATGGTGCTGCTGAAGCGCCTGACCCTGATCATTGAGGATGGCGTCATCGAGCACATCTTCTACCCGGTGTTTCCCCCCCACCAGAATGCCGGCGACGTGGTGGCGTTTCTGCAGCGTCACGCATCGAGATAGGCTTTCGCCGCACGGAAGACGTCAGCGAACATCGCGGCCGTGAGGACCCCGGTATTCGTGTTGTAGCGCGAGCAATGATAGCTCCCGAACAGGCGCAGATCGCCGATCTGGGCCTGCGTGCCGTGACCGAACTTGACGCGGGATATCCGTTCGCCGAGCGCAGCCACGGTTGAATCATGGCCGATCTTGCCCAGCGCGATGATCGCCTTGAGATTCGGCATGGCGGCGAGGGCGGACAGCAGAAACGTCCGGCAGGTGCGGATTTCCTCGGTGGTCGGTTTGTTCTCGGGGGGCACGCAGCGCACGGCATTAACGATGCGGGCATCGCGCAATTCCAGCCCGTCGTCGACGCGGGCGTCATAGGTGCCGGCGGCAAAGCCGAAATCCAGCAGCGTTCGATAGAGCAGATCGCCGGCGAAATCTCCGGTGAACGGCCGGCCGGTGCGGTTCGCGCCGCGCAGACCCGGCGCTAGCCCGACGATCAGCAGGCGCGCGTCCAAGGGACCGAAGCCGGGCACCGGCGCGTTGAACCAGGAGGGCTCGCGTGCGCGCCACTCGTCACGGAAGGCGGCAAGGCGCGGGCAGAGGGGGCAGTCCGGCCCCGGCTGGAGTTCCATAAACGATCAGGGCTCTTCGGGCTCTGGCCCCGGTGAACCGCGACGCTCCAGGAAGCGCGGGGTTTCCTGCATCCGGCCCTGCCGTTCCGCCGGATCGCGGCCGATCTTGGACTGGAGGTCCACCAGGTCGAGGAAGATGTCGGCCTGGCGCCGCAATTCGTCGGAAATCAGCGGCGGCTGGGTAGAGACGGTGGAGACGACGCTGACCCGGATGCCCTTGCGCTGGAGCGCTTCCACCAGGGAGCGGAAGTCGCCGTCGCCCGAGAACAGCACGATGTGGTCGACATGGCCCGCGAGCTCCATGGCGTCCACGGCGATCTCGATGTCCATATTGCCGCGCACGCGCCGGCGGCCCTGGGAATCCGTGAATTCCCGCGCCAACTTGGTGACGACCGAATATCCGTTGTAGTCCAGCCAGTCGAGAAGCGGGCGGATGGAGGAGTATTCCTGATCTTCGATCAAAGTCGTGTAATAAAATGCGCGCAAGAGATATCCGCGGGACTGAAACTCTTTCAGAAGCCGCTTATAGTCGATATCGAAACCGAGAGCTTTTGTCGCGGAATAGAGATTGGCGCCATCAATAAGCAGCGCGATCTTTTCCAGGCCATTCATAAAGTGTGTCCGAAACCAAGAGTGGGAACAAAAAAACTGGAGTGGGCATAAATGGTAATTTTGACCTTTCTCGGTCAGACTAGAGCTAAGCGCAAGTGAAAAGCCGGCGCGCCCTTGCCCTGTCCCAGGCTTTCATGTAAACAACCGCTCTTCAAGCTAATATGCTACCTAATCCTACCGCGCAATTCTGCCGCGCACGAGGGAGTGTCGAGCCCATGGCCCGTGTCACCGTTGAGGACTGCATCGACAAGGTCGACAACCGTTTCGAGCTGGTTCTCCTCGCCGGCCACCGCGCCCGCATGATTTCCTCGGGTGCGCCGATCACCATCGACCGCGACAACGACAAGAACCCCGTCGTGGCGCTGCGCGAAATCGCCGATGAGACGGTGAGCCCCGAGGATCTGAAGGAAGACCTGATCCACACCCTGCAGAAGTACACCGAGGTGGACGAGCCGGAGCCGGAGACGGTGCCGATGATCGCGTCCAGTGTCGGCTCTAGCGACGATTCCGACATCGTGCTCGACCGCATGACCGAGGAAGAGCTGCTGGCTGGCCTCCAGGGCCTTGTGCCGCCGGAGCACAATGACGAAGACGAAGGCTGACCTTCGGTTTTCAATTTGTCTGAGGCCTGAAATCAACGCGGTCGGCTTTGCCGGCCGCGTTTTTCTTTGACGGGGCCGCTGGCCGGTCAGAAGCCGACCGCGGTCCCGGTGAGGTCGTAGGCGTCCGCTGCCTCGATCTTCACGGATGTGATTTCGCCCACGCGCAGCGGCCGACGCGAGGCCACCCGGACGCGACCGTCGATCTCGGGCGCATCGCCCTTGGTGCGGCCGATGGCGCCGGTCGGTCCGACGCTGTCGATGATCACCTGCTGGCGGGTGCCGACCTTGCGCTTGAGCCGGCGCGCCGAAATCACCTGCTGGGTCTTCATGAAGCGGTCGTAGCGCTCGGCCTTCACCTCTTCAGGTACCGGCGCGGCGAGGTCATTGGCCGGTGCGCCGGCGACGGGCTCGAACTTGAAACAGCCCACGCGATCAAGTTCGGCCTCCTTGAGGAAGTCGAGCAGTTCGGTGAACTCCTCCTCGGTCTCGCCGGGAAAGCCGACGATGAAGGTCGAGCGCAAGGTGAGGTCGGGAACAGCCGCCCGCCAGGCCTGAACCCGCGCCAGCGTCTTTTCCTGGGAGGCGGGTCGCTTCATGCGCTTCAGCACGGTCGGGCTCGCATGCTGGAAGGGAATGTCCAGATAGGGCAGCACCTTGCCGCTCGCCATCAGCTCCATCACCCGGTCTACATGGGGATAGGGATAGACATAATGCAGGCGCACCCACGCGCCGAGTTCGCCCAGGGCCTCGGCCAGGTCGAAGAAGCGGGCAGAGCGCTCGCGGTCGCGCCAGAGGCTCTCGGCATATTTGATGTCGACGCCATAGGCCGAGGTGTCCTGCGAGATCACCAGCAATTCCTTCACCCCGGCGGCGACGAGGCGCTCGGCCTCGCGCATCACTTCGGCGAGGGGGCGGCTCACGAGGTCGCCGCGCAGCTTGGGGATGATGCAGAAGGTGCAGCGATTGTTGCAGCCTTCGGAAATCTTCAGATAGGCGTAATGGCGCGGGGTGAGCTTGATGCCATGCTCGGGCACGAGGTCGAGGAAGGGATCGTGCTGCGGCGGCACCGCTTCGTGTACGGCGGCGAGCACGCTTTCATATTGCTGGGGACCGGAGATGGCGAGCACGCTCGGGTGAACCGCGCGGATCTGCTCGGGCTCGGCGCCCATGCAGCCGGTCACCACCACCTTGCCGTTTTCCGCCAGCGCCTCGCCGATGGCCGAGAGGCTTTCGGCCTTCGCGCTGTCCAAAAACCCGCAGGTGTTGACGATGACGAGGTCCGCACCGTCATGGCCGCGGGAGAGTTCATAGCCTTCGGCGCGCAGGCGCGTGATGATGCGCTCGCTGTCCACCAGCGCCTTTGGGCAGCCAAGCGAGACGAACGATATGCGAGGCGAAGTCTTCGGCGCGAGTTCGGCCATGGCGCGGGGCGCGTTTCCATCAGTGTCAGGAGCGCCGACGCGTTAAGCGAGGACGGAGGCGGCGTCAATCCCGCCCCCCGTCTTTGTGATGCCGGCTCAAACTGTTCACGTGTCTTCCCCTGGTAGATCGCGTGCGTGTGGTTCACTCGAAGGCTGGGATCGAAGGGCGCGCATCCGGCGACGTGGTGCCCAAATACAGCCACATGCCGCTGCGGCAGCGATGCTGAGGGAGGGCGGCGCGGAAAAACGCTTAACGTTTCCGGCTCTATGGCGTAATAAGGAACCAGCCAGCCAATCCGTTCCGCGGGTCGCCAGCCAAACCAGCCTTCTTTATTCTTGCCGGTGAAGCGCGATGACGACACGCGAATTTTCAAGCATGCCCAGCGCGTGCGTCCATTGGTTTTCTGTGATTTCGCTGGTGCTTGCGGGTGCCGTTGCGGCGCCCGGCGCAGGGTTCGCCCAGCAGGCCACTCCCCAACCCTTGCATTCCGCGACCCCGCCCGCCGCAGCTTCAGCGCCGACCGTCACTCCTGCACCGGTCACCGCTCCTGCACCGGCCAGCTCTGTGCGGGCCCCCACGGCACCGGCGCTCGCTCCGGCCGCTGGACCCGCCGCCGTCGCACCGTCGGCACCTACTGCGTCATCGCCGGTTGCACCGGCTCCGTCGAACCCCGGCGCTGCTCCTTCTCTTGCGCATCCCACGGATGCGGTCCCGACCAATACCCTGCCTGACGCGCCGCTTCCGGCCACCTCGGCTTCGATCCTCCTGCCCCATGATCTGTCGCCCTGGGGCATGTTCATGGCGGCAGATATGGTCGTGAAGACCGTGATGCTGGGCCTCGCCTTCGCCTCGGTGGTGACATGGACCGTGGCCGTGGTGAAGGTACTTGAGCTGTTCGTGGCGCTCGCGCGCGCCCGGCGCGGCCTTTCGATCCTGCGCAAGTCGACCGGCCTTGCGCCCGCCGCAAGGACCTTGGGCCTGGGAAAAGCCACCACCAACCGACTCGTGCAGGCAGCCCTGGCGGAGGTCGAGGCCTCCCGCGGCTTGCCCGCCGAAGGCATCAAGGAGCGCGTCGCCATATCGCTGAGCCGAATCGACGCCTATGCGGCGCGGCGGATGCAGGTCGGCACCGGCCTTCTGGCCACCATCGGCGCCACGGCCCCGTTCGTCGGCCTGTTCGGTACGGTGTGGGGCATCATGAACAGCTTCATCGGCATCTCGAAGGCTCAGACCACGAATCTTGCGGTGGTTGCGCCGGGCATCGCCGAGGCGCTGCTCGCCACCGCCATCGGCCTCGTCGCAGCTATCCCGGCAGTGGTGATCTACAACGTGTTCGCCCGTGCCATCGGCAATTACAAAGCGACCCTGGCGGATTCTTCCTCGGAAGTTCTGCGTCATCTCTCGCGCGATCTCGATCGGCAGGAGGCAGGCCTTGGGGCTAGCCCGTCCCTGCGTGCGGCTGCGGAGTGAGTCATGGCCGCCAAGCTCGATCTCGGCGGCGATGATCTCGCCGAAAACCACGAAATCAACGTCACACCCTTTATCGACGTCATCCTGGTGCTGCTGATCATCTTCATGGTTGCCGCGCCGCTGGCGACGGTGGACGTGCAGGTGGACCTGCCCAGTTCCAATGCGCAGCCGCAGCAGCGCCCGGACAAGCCCTTGTTCCTGACCGTGAAAAGCGATCTTTCGCTGTCGGTTGGAAACGATCAGGTGCCGCGCGACGGCTTCGGCCGGGTGCTGGACGCCGCCACCAACGGCGACAAGCAGCAGCGCGTGTTCGTGCGTGCCGATCGCTCGGTGCCCTATGGCGACGTGATGGAGGTGATGAACCTTCTGCGGTCCGCCGGCTATCTCAAGGTGGCTCTGGTCGGGCTCGAGGGCGCGCCTCCCGGCGCCGCACCGGCGCTACCGCCGAGTGTTCCTGGAGCGCCCGCAGTTTCTCCTGCACCCGCTGTTTCTCCTGCGCCCGCTGCTCTTCCGGCGCCTGCGGCTGCTCCCGCTGCAGCAGGGGCGCCGAAGTGACATCCGTGCCCCATCATTCGCACTGGCCACACCCCACGCGGGGGGAGGTGCTGGGCTTCATCGCGCGCTGGGCGTTCGCCGGCCTGATGATATTCCTCGTGCATGCCCTGCTGGTGTATGTCGGGCTGTATTGGCAGCGCGAGGATGCCGGAGAACTGCCGGCTGCCGCCATGGTGGTCGAGCTTGCCGACCTCGCGGTCTCCGCCCCCTCCGAGACTCCGGATGTTGCACCCGGTCCGCCGATGGTGAAGGCGCCCGAGCCGGTTCCCGATGTCGAGGAAACGCCCGACGAGTCTACGCCTCCGCCCGAACCGCAAGTCATGGAAAAAGTTGAGGAGGTGTTCGAGCTTCCCCCGCCTCCGCCCATGGCCGAAGTGGTTCTGCCGCAGCAAAAGCCGGTGGAGGAGGTGAAGGAAGTCCCGAAGCCGGTCGAGAAGACCGAGCCGAAGCCGAAGAAAAAGGCGAGCCGCAAGCCTGCGGCCCCGGCGACCACTGCCGCCCCGAAGACCGACGCGCCGGAAGCGTCCACTGCGGCGGCTCCTGCGATTGGGGCCTCCTCGGCGAATTCGGCGGCCCAGGCCACTTGGCGCGGTCGACTCATGGCGCATTTGAACCGGAACAAGCGCTATCCCGCCGAGGCCAATGGTGAGCGGGGCATGGCACGGCTGCGGTTCACAATCGACCGGTCGGGCCGTGTGATCGGGGCGAGTCTCGTGGGTTCGGCGGGATCTTCGGTGTTGGACCGCGAAGTTTTGGCGCTGATCCACCGCGCCTCGCCGGTGCCGGCACCGCCCCCGGAAGTGGCGGGCAGCACCATCAGCCTCACCGTGCCGGTCAATTTCAACCCGCGCTGAGGCATCCCCGTCGGCGGCGACGTGCGGCGGCGTGGAGACGCTGCCCATTTCGCGCACGCCTGCCGTGTGTGCGCGGCGGGCCATGCCTTTGGACTTGGCCGCGACCGTGTGCTAAGCGACCACCCCTGCCCAGGTTCGCGCCAATCGTACCGCGCGCCGGTGCAGCGAACACCCTCGGAGACCAACCCATGGCCTCGCTCGATGCGAACCGCGCCTCCGTTACGGAGGATCTCAACCGCTTCTTCTCCGCGCCTCTTTCCGAGAGCGATCCGGAAATCGCCGCTGCCATCGCGGCCGAACTCGGTCGCCAGCGCGAAGAGATCGAACTGATCGCATCCGAGAACATTGTCTCGCGCGCGGTTCTGGAAGCCCAGGGATCGGTGCTCACGAACAAATATGCCGAGGGCTATCCGGGTAAGCGTTATTATGGCGGCTGCCAGTTCGTGGACGTGGCTGAGACGCTTGCTATCGAGCGGGCAAAGAAGCTGTTCAATTGCGGCTTCGCCAATGTTCAGCCGAATTCTGGAAGCCAGGCCAATCAGGCGGTCTTCTTTTCCCTGATGCAGCCGGGCGACGTGTTCCTCGGCCTCAATCTCGCGGCCGGCGGGCATCTCACTCACGGTTCGCCCGTGAATATGTCCGGCAAGTGGTTCACCCCTGTTCCCTATGGCGTGCGCGAGGATGACCAGCGCATCGACTATGAGGAAGTCGCCAAGCTGGCCGACCAGCACAAGCCCAAGGTGATCGTCGCCGGCGGCTCGGCGTATCCCCGCATCATCGATTTCGCCAAGATGCGTGCCATCGCCGATTCGGTCGGCGCCAAGCTGATGGTGGACATGGCGCATTTCGCCGGCCTCGTGGCGGGTGGCGCGCACCCGAGCCCGTTCCCGCACGCCCACGTGGTGACCACCACCACCCACAAGACTTTGCGTGGCCCGCGCGGCGGCATGATCCTGACCAATGACGAGGATCTGGCGAAGAAGATCAATTCGGCGATCTTCCCCGGCATCCAGGGCGGCCCGCTGATGCACGTCATCGCCGGCAAGGCGGTAGCGTTCGGTGAGGCGTTGCAGCCGTCCTTCAAGCTCTATGCGAAGAATGTCGTGGAGAATGCCAAGGCGCTCGCCGACACACTGCGCGGCCACGGCTATGCGATCGTCTCGGGCGGCACCGACACCCATTTGATGCTGGTGGACCTGCGGCCCAAGCGGCTGACCGGCAAGGTTTCCGAGTCTGCGCTCGGGCGCGCCCACATCACCACCAACAAGAACGGAATTCCCTTCGATCCCGAGAAGCCCTTCGTCACCTCGGGTGTGCGTCTCGGCACGCCTGCGGGCACGACGCGCGGGTTTGGCGTGGCGGAGTTCCAGCAGATCGGTCACATGATCGCGGAAGTCCTCGACGTGCTCTCGCAGAAGGGCACCGAGGAAGATAGTCTGGTCGAACAGGCGGTTCGCGGGAAAGTGGCCGAGCTTCTCGCGCGCTTCCCGATTTACAACTGAGCGCGGGGGCGCCGGGGGGCTATCCAACATGCGGTGTCCATACTGCGGAAGCCTGGACACCCAGGTGAAGGATAGCCGGCCGACCGAGGACAATACGGCGATCCGCCGCCGGCGGGTCTGCCCCGATTGCGGCGGCCGCTTTACCACCTTCGAGCGCGTGCAATTGCGCGAACTCATGGTGCTCAAACGGTCCGGGCGCCGGGTGCCGTTCGACCGGGACAAGCTTGCCCGTTCGGTGGAAATCGCTTTGCGTAAGCGGCCCGTGGAGCCGGAGCGGGTGGAGCGGATGCTCTCCGGGCTGGTGCGCCAGCTCGAAAGTCTCGGCGACAGCGACATTACCTCCGAGACCGTCGGCGAACTGGTGATGGAAGGTTTGAAGCAGATTGATGATGTGGCTTACGTGCGTTTCGCCTCGGTTTACCGGAATTTCCGCGAAGCGAAGGATTTCGAAAGCCTGCTCGGCGAGCTTTCATCCGATGGCGAGCCCAAGCCCGTTCCCTCGGCGCACGAGGACTGATTTCCATGGCAGCCCCTGAGGCGGTCCTCTCGCCGCAGGAGGATGAACGGCTGATGGCCGAGGCCCTGCGGGTGGGGCAGGAGGGCCTTGGCCGCACCTGGCCCAATCCCTCCGTGGGCGCGCTGGTGGTGCGCCAGACCCAGCACGGCCCGAAGATCCTCGGCGCCGCAGGTACGGCCCCGGCCGGTCGCCCGCATGCCGAGCCTCTGGCCCTCGCGCAGGCGGGAGAGGGTGCGCGCGGCGCGACGCTCTATGTCACGCTGGAGCCCTGTTCCCATTTCGGCCGCACGCCGCCCTGCGCCGATGCGGTGGTGGCCGCCGGCATCAGCCGGGTGGTGGCGGCCATCGAGGATCCCGATCATCGGGTGAAGGGCAGGGGCGTTGCACGCCTGCGGGCTGCCGGCATCTGGGTCACCGTCGGGGTCGGCGCCGAGCAGGCCCTTGAGGATCATGCCGGCCATATCAGCCGGGTCACGCGCGGTCGGCCCCATGTCTTGCTGAAGATGGCCGTTTCGGCCGACGGCAAGGCGGCGCTGCCGGGTCCGCGCCCCGCCGCCATTACCGGAGAAGAAGCGCGCGTCCGCGTGCATCTCCTGCGGGCACATTCCGACGCCATCCTGGTGGGCATCGGCACGGTGCTGGCCGACGACCCCATGCTCACCTGCCGCCTGCCGGGATTGGAGGGGCGCTCTCCCGTGCGCCTGGTGCTGGACAGCGATCTGCGGCTGTCGCCCGGCTCCGCCCTGGTCCGCACGGCGCAGGACGTGCCGGTGTGGGTGATTTGCGCGGAAGACGCGCCGCTCGGTCCCGAGCGGGTGCTGGTGGACCTCGGCCTGGAAGTGCTGCGGGTGCCGCGCGCGGCCACAGGGCGGCTCGATCTTGGCGCGACCCTCCACCTGCTGGGGCTGCTCGGCGTGACCCGGCTAATGGTGGAAGGCGGCCCCCACCTTGCCGCCGCGCTCTTGGACGCGAACCTCGTGGACGAAGTCGTGATGCTGCGCGGCGCGGTGGTACTGGGGGCCGACGCGCTCGATGCGCTGCCCGGCCGGGCGCTTGAGCGCCTGTCCGCGCCGGTGGGATTCGTCATGGTGGAGCGCGCCGAGCTGGGGCACGATCATCTGACGCGCCTGCGCCGCCGCTAGCTGCCCTGCCGGTCGCGCAGGGGCGCCATGCGACGATGCGCAGCGCGGTCAGCGAAAAAGGCGCGCGATTTTCCCACCGACATGCTCTATGGCCGTGAGTTCCGGCCGCTGGCGGCGGGTGCAGCGACGCCCATCGCCCTGGCTGGACCAGCTTTGGCCTACCCCCAGTGCACCGCCCGACGCACAGGATTTGGACCGCACACCATGTTCACCGGCATTGTCACGGATCTTGGTCACCTCGTCGAGGTTTCCGCCCATCATGAGGTCCGCACCCTGACCATCGCGTCGGATTATGATTCCGCAGGCATCGCCATCGGCGCCTCGATTGCCTGTTCCGGGGTCTGTCTCACGGTGACGGCGGTGCGCGCTGGGGGCCCCAAGCGAAGCCTGTTCGCCGTGGATGCCGCCCCCGAAACGCTGGCGATCACCACGGTCGGGCAGTGGCAGTCCGGCCAGTCCATCAATCTGGAACGGGCGCTCGCCATCGGCGCTGAACTTGGCGGGCATATCGTCACCGGCCATGTGGATGCCAAGGCGCGGGTCGTCGTCCGGGAGGATTTCGACGAGACAACGAAATTCACGTTCGAGGCGCCTGCCGATCTCGCCCGTTTCATCGCCGCCAAGGGCTCGGTCTGCCTTGATGGCACCTCGCTCACGGTCAATACGGTGGACGGTGCTTTCTTCACCTGCCTGCTCATTCCTCACACCCTGGCGGTGACCACGTGGGGCGCGGTGCAGGCAGGCGACGACGTTAATATCGAGGTGGACCTGATGGCGCGCTATGCGGCGCGGCTTGCGGAGTTCCCCCGCGGCGCGTAACCCTCGCGCCCAATTCAGGAGTGATTTGACATGGTCAGCACGCGCAACGAGCGCGCAGCCACCGTCGCGGAACCGGTCACCGGCGCACGGGTGCTCATTGTCGAGGCCCGCTATTATGCGGCCTTGGCCGACGAACTGCTCGCCGGCGCGCGCGCCGCGCTGGAAGCGGCTGGCGCCCTTGTGGAGGTCGTCACGGTGCCCGGCGCGCTGGAAATTCCCATTGCCGCCGAAATTGCCATGGACGGCGCGGAAATCAGCGGCGAGCCCATCGACGCCATCGTGGCGCTGGGCTGCGTGATCCGGGGCGAGACCTATCATTTCGAGATCGTCGCGGGCGAGTCCGCGCGCGGCCTCATGGACCTCGGCCTCGCCCACGCGATGCCGGTGGGCAACGGCATCCTCACCGTGGATACCGAGCCGCAGGCCTGGGAGCGGGCGCGGGTCTCCGAGGGCAACAAGGGCGGTGGAGCGGCAGAGGCGGCGCTCAACCTTCTGCGCCTCAAGCGGCGGGTGTCGGAATGAGCGAGGCCTCACCAAAACCCATGCGCAAAAGCCTCGCCCGGCTGGGCGCGGTGCAGGCGCTCTATCAGATGGACGTGGCCGGCACGCCCATCAACGAGATCTTCGCCGAATTTCAGAGCCATTGGCTCGGGCAGGAGGTTGAGGGCACGCAATATCCCGACGCCGACGTGACTCTGTTCAAGGATGTGGTGGAAGGCGTGGTGCGCGACCAGCGCACCATCGACCCCATGGTGGACAAGGCGCTTTCCGACGGCTGGCCGCTGCGCCGTGTTGAAGTGGTGCTGCGCGCGGTGCTGCGTGCGGGTGCGTTCGAACTTTCCTCGCGCCCGGATGTGCCGGCACGCGTGGTAATCGCCGAATATGTGAATGTGGCCGGCGCCTTTCTCGACCGCGACGAGACCGGCATGGTCAATGCGGTGCTGGACGCGCTCGCCCGCGACCTGCGCGCCAGCGAGTTCGCCCGCAGCGGAACCGATTGAGATGGTCGCCGACGGTGGCTCCGGCGAGGATGCGTTCATTGGCCGGTTCTTCCGGCCCATCGCCAAGGATGCCGCCGCACGCGGGTTGCTGGACGATGCTGCCATCCTCACTCCGCCGGCCGATTGCGACCTCGTCCTGACCAAGGATGCGGTGGTCGCGGGGGTCCATTTCTTTCCCGATGATCCGCCGGCCTCCATTGCCCGCAAGGTGATGCGGGTGAACCTCTCCGACCTTGCCGCCAAGGGCGCCCGCCCGCTCGGCGCGCTGCTGGCGCTGGCCCTGCCACGCGACGTGACGGCGGAATGGATGGAAGCCTTCGCCGCCGGTCTCGGGGCCGATGCCGACTTCTACGCCTGCCCGATCCTCGGCGGCGACACGGTCCATACGCCAGGGCCGCTGACGCTCTCCATCACGGCCTTTGGCGCCGTGCCGCGCGGGCGGTTCGTGCCGCGTACGGGTGCGCGCCCGGGGCAGGCCATCGTGGTATCCGGCACCATCGGGGATGCGGCGCTTGGGCTGCAATGGCGCCTCGATCCCGCACGCGCCGGATTCGCCGGTCTGGACCCGCGCCTGATCGCCCATCTCGCCGACCGCTATCTGCATCCCCAGCCGCGCCTCGGCCTCGCGGAAGCGCTGCGCGATCATGCGGCTGCCGGCATGGACGTTTCCGACGGATTGATCGGCGACGTGGCGAAGATGCTGTCGGCCTCCGGCTGTGGCGGCAAGATCGAGGCGGCACGAGTTCCGCTCTCGGCGGCCGTGCGGGCCGCGGTTGCGGCTGAGCCAGCCCTGTTCGCGACGGCCCTGACCGGCGGCGACGATTATGAGATCGCCGCGACGGTGCCCTGTGAGGCCCTTGACGCCTTTCTCATCGCGGCGCAACAAGCGGGGGTGCCCTGTACAATAATCGGCGAAACGCGTGCGGCATCGGGCCTCGACCTTCTGGACTTGGGTGGGATGCCGATGACTTTGGACCGCCTCAGCTTCAGTCATTTCTGAGGGTTGCCGTATCGCAGTCGCGAACGTGCCGTGATGCCGCCATTGCGCTGCGGAACCAATCGTCCTGTCCACCGTTAAGCTGCGTCATCGCGCTCCCAGGGAGACGCGGGTTGCGGCGTGACCTTTCATCAGATGAGGCCCCTCAATGGATCGTCGCCAGGTCGTCAAGGCCGCTGCTTTCTTTCCGCTCATGGGCGCGCTCGGCGCGTCGTTCTGGGGCGGCCTCGCGAGCGTGGCACAGGCGCAGACACCGGCCGACGGCACGCCATTCGACGCTTACACCGTGCGCCAGCTGGCCCGTGAGCGCGCCGCCAAGCCCTACAAGGCCGGCGATCAGAAACTTCCGTCCCAGCTCAATAACTTGAGCTATGACGATTACCGCAACATCCGCTTCAATCCCGACAAGGCGCTCTGGCGCGGCGAGAAGCTGCCGTTCGAGCTGCAAATGTTCCATCGCGGCTTTCTGTTTCGCGACCGTGTGGACATCGCCATCGTCGCAGACGGCAAGGCGCGTCCGCTGGTCTATTCGCCGGACCTGTTTCGCTTCGAGCACAATGTGGCGGCACCGGACCCGAAGGATAATCTCGGCTTTTCCGGTTTCCGGCTTCACGCCCCGATGAACCGGCCCGACTATTTCGACGAGGTGGCGGCCTTCCAGGGCGCAAGCTATTTCCGAGCAATCGGCAAGGGGCAGGTCTATGGCTCCTCCGCGCGGGGGCTGTCGGTGAAAACCGGCGATCCCGGCGGGGAGGAGTTTCCGCTGTTCGTCGCCTATTGGATCGAACGGCCGAGGCCGGACACGGATTCGGTGGTGGTCCATGCACTGCTCGATAGCCCGAGCGCCGCGGCCGCGTTTCGCTTCACCATCCGCCCCGGTGATCCCACCGCCATGGCGGTGGAGATGACGCTTTATCCGCGCGCAGACATGGATCAGGCCGGCATCGCAACCCTGACCTCCATGTTTTTCTTCGCTCCCAACGATCGCAATGACGTGGATGATTTTCGCCCGGCCGTGCGGGACGCCGAAGGCCTTGCCATCGTCAACGGGCGCGGCGAGCAGCTTTGGCGGCCACTGACCAATCCAAAGCGGCTGGAAATCAGCCAGTTCGTCGATTCCAACCTGCGCGGCTTTGGGCTGATGCAGCGCCAGCGCTCCTTCTTCGACTACCAGGATCTGGAGGCGCGCTATGAGAAGCGCCCGAGTGTCTGGGTGGAGCCGATCGGCGATTGGGGCGAGGGCGCGGTGAACCTCATCGAAATCCCGACGCGAGAGGAGGTTCACGACAATGTCGTGGCCTATTGGCGCCCCAAGGAGCCTCTGCGCAAGGGCGGCGAATACATCTTTACCTATCGCCTCTATTGGGCCTGGGACCACACCGAGGCCGCGCCCCCGGCGCGCTTTGGTGCCACCCGCAGCGGCGCAGCAGCGGGTGGGCGGCTGTTCGTCGTCGATGTGGTGGGCGACAAGCTGAAAGACATGGACCTTGCCACTTTGCGGGCGCAGGTCTCGACCAGTGCCGGAGCCATCAAGGACGTGGTCCTGCAACCCAATCCGGACATCCGGGGGTGGCGCCTCTCCTTCGTGCTTGACCCGCAGAATGCCGAGCTGGCGGAATTGCGTGCGCAGATCATGCGTGATGCCGATCTGATCTCGGAAGTCTGGGTCTATCGATGGACGGCGTGACGGACCTGCCCACGGCCGCCGTGGCGGCCAACCCGGGGCGCGAGACCATAGCACCGGCCCTGCCGGCCGAATCGCCTCTCGCCATGCCGGTGCAGTCTCTGTCGACGCGCCCCGCCGCTAGCGGCGTGCCCGATACCGCGCCGGCTGGCGTGTTTTTGCGGCGCCTGCTCGTGATCGGCGGCGCCATGGCCATGACCGCTTTCGCCGCCTGGGAAATGTATCTTGTGCTTTCGGTGGGTGCGCTGTCCTGGCTGGAAGGCGTGGTGCTGGTGCTGTTCGTGATCCTGTTTGCCTGGATCGCTTTTTCCTTCACCAGTGCGCTGAGCGGCATCTTCTCCTTGCTGCGGCACGGACCGGGGCCGCTCGGCATCGATCCCGAGGCGCCGCAGCCCCAAGTTTCTTCTCGCACGGCACTGCTCATGCCCTGTTACAATGAGAGCCCCCCACGCGTGCTCGCAGGGCTTCAGGCGACTTATGAGTCTCTGCAGGCCACCGGGCAGGCGGATGCGTTCGATGTTTTCATCCTCTCCGACACCACCGACCCCGACGTTTGGATCGCCGAGGAGGCCGGCTACCTCGCCTTTCGGGAACGCACCGGCGGGGAGGGCCATCTGTTTTATCGGCGGCGGGCGAAGAATATCGACCGCAAAGCCGGCAATATCGGCGAGTGGGTAACCCGTTTCGGCGGCGCCTACGAAAGCATGATCGTGCTCGATGCCGACAGCGTCATGACCGGCGATGCCATCGTACGCCTCGCGGCCGCCATGGAGCAGCACCCCGGTGTTGGATTGATTCAGACCCTGCCGATCATCGTCGGCGGGCGCACGCTATTCGCGCGGTTGCAGCAGTTCGCAGGGCGTCTCTATGGGCCGCTGCTGGCGCACGGGCTGTCCTGGTGGCATGGCGCCGACAGCAATTATTGGGGTCACAACGCCATCATCCGCACCCGCGCCTTCGCGCGCTGCGCCGGCCTGCCTCACCTCAAGGGCCGCAAGCCGTTCGGCGGGCATATCCTCAGCCATGATTTCATCGAGGCGGCGTTGATCCGGCGCGGCGGCTTCGCCGTGCACATGGTGCCGGATCTGGAGGGCAGCTATGAGGAGGGCCCGCCCTCGCTGACCGACCTCGCGGTGCGCGACCGGCGCTGGTGCCAGGGCAATCTGCAGCACGCCGCGGTGCTGCCGGCGCGCGGGCTGGTGTTCGTCAGCCGCCTTCATCTCCTGACTGGCATCGGCTCCTACATCACCGCGCCGCTCTGGCTGGCCATGCTGACCGCTGGCCTTCTGGTGTCGTTGCAGGGGCGCTTCGTGTCGCCGGACTATTTCCCCTCCGAATTCTCTCTGTTCCCCAGTTGGCCGGCGCAGGATCCCGTGCGCGCCGCCTGGGTGTTCGTCGGCACCATGTCGGTACTGCTGGCGCCGAAGCTCGTGGCCTATGTGCTGATGCTGTTCGACGGCCCGCGCCGGCGCGCATTCGGCGGCGGCATCCTGACGTTCATCGGTGTGCTGGTGGAAACGCTGCTGTCGGGCCTTATGGCACCGATCATGATGATCGTTCAGTCTTCGGCGGTGGCCAGCATTCTGATCGGCCGCGACTCAGGCTGGCAGCCGCAGCGGCGTGACGACGGCTCGGTGCCTTTTGCCGATCTGGTGCGCCGGTACGGGTTTCACACTCTGCTCGGCATTGCTCTTGGTGTGATCGCCTATCTCATCGCTGCGCCGCTATTCTGGTGGATGAGCCCGGTGATTCTCGGGCTCCTGCTGTCTATTCCCCTGGTCGCGGTGACCGCATTGCGTGGCGCGGGAACACTGCTGCTGCGCGCTGGGCTGCTGGCCATCCCCGAGGAGCGCGCGCCGCCTGCTGTGCTATCGCGGGCCGGGCGCTTGATGGAACTGCTTGCAGCCGATCTGCCGGAGGGAGAAGCCGTCGCGCGGCTGAGCAGCGATCCCCGTCTTACGGCCGCCCATCTGGCCTTCCTGCCCGATGGCGGGAAGCGGCAGCGGGGCGATCATGCCCCAGAACGCCTCGTCGCACGCGCTAAAATCGCCGATGCCGAGACCCTGCATGATGCGCTGCGTGCTTTGTCCCCGCGGGAGAAGGCCGCTGCACTTGGTGATGGCGAGGCGCTGCGCGGCCTGCTGATGTTTGGGGAGCGAAAGGGCTGACCCGAAGGGGATCAGAGCCGATTCGGGTGGTCATGGTGTTGCTCCGCCTTCCCTCCCTCACCGGGCAGGAGAGCGGCATGCCTTAGGGCGTCAATCACCGTCTCGGCGCATGAGACGCTATCCTTGCGGGCCCATTGGGTCGCGTCTTCCCAGATGCGGTGGTAGGTGCGCTCATAGATGAGCTTGGCAACGAATTGGGTGACGTCGGTCTGTGCCATTGCTGTATCTCCTTCTCAAATCGGAGACGGGCGCATGCGTCCGTCAAATGTGATTCACGTCCGTTTGGTGTGCCTGCTTAGAACTGCGGGCCGGGGCGCTGCGGACGCTGCGAACCGTCGTCGTCCTTGCCGGGCTGGGCGGGAACTCCATTAGGTCCATGATCGGCACCTTGCGGAGCCATGGGGGGCGGACCAGGCATGGCCGGTGCGCCGAACGCCATGGCCAGGCTCATGGGACCGGGGGGCGGGAGCGGCGGCAGGGAAGCAGAGAGCTCGACGGCCCGCTGCATCTGCTCGTCTGTCAGCTTTGCCTTCAGGGCCGAAAGAGCGGTCAGCACGGCTTGTGCCTTGGTGCCCTGGTCGGCGATCCGGGTGGCGATCGCCTCGGCGCGATCGAACGCGGCCGGCTTGGGCTCATCCTGCGGCGGCCTGGGGAGCTGCAGCAGCGCCATGACCGCGTTGGTATAGGCGCGCCAAGCGTCGAACTGATCCGCGCGAATGCCGAGATACGTCTCCATCGCCGAGAGGGAGGCCGCGGCCAGCATCTGTCCGCCCAGCGGCCCGAATCGGCCGGGTCCGCCAGGCGGGCGGGCCGGTTCGGATGGAGGCTGGTCCCGATTGCCGGGCCGGCCGGCAGCGTTTACCTGCCGATCACGCGGGCCGGGAGGCGTGGACGAATCCGCCAATTGTACGGTACGCGCGCTCATGGCAAACTGGCTTGCGCCCTCGCTGGCGGCGACCCGGTCCGTGCTCTTCGTCGCCGCGCCGGAGGGGTCTGCGAAGGCAAGGCCTCCGGCGGCATAGCCAGCAACGCCGATGCCGAGCGCCAAGACCACTGACGGGGCGAGAATGGCCCGTTTCAACATGCGTTTCGTCCTTTGGTCGTTTTCGATGAGCAGACCTTGGGCGCCGGCAGTTGCCAGGGTGTGGCGGACGGTTTCTGGATGTTTCTCAAAACAGCAGATTTGTGAGCGCTCGTTGCTGAGCGCAGAATGGCAATGGAAAGTTGCAATCGGCCGGGAGATCTTTTCGCTCGGTGCGCTAGAGCGGTTGCGCACCTGCAATGGGAAACAAATCACGTGGAAGCAGCCCCTCACATTCTTGTCGTTGACGACGACCACGAAATCAGAAAGCTGCTCGGGCGCTATCTCGCCGCGCAGGGGTTTCGTGTTTCTCTCGCTGCCACCGGGCGCGAGATGGAAGAAAAACTCACCACCAATCGGATTGATTTCGTCGTGCTGGACCTGATGCTCCCGGATGCATCCGGGCTCGATCTGTGCCGGTCGCTGCGCTCGCGCTCGCGCGTGCCGATCATCCTGCTCACGGCTTTGAAGGAAGAGGTGGACCGCATCATCGGCCTGGAAGTCGGCGCGGACGATTATCTCGGCAAGCCGTTCAATGCACGCGAACTGGTCGCGCGTATCCGCGCCGTGCTGCGCCGCATGCACGACACGCCGCCCGACACCAGCCTGGCGCAGAAATACAGCTTCTGCAGCTTCACCGTGGATCGCACGTCGCGGCAGGTGCTGGACGGCGAAGGCATTGATCTCGCGTTCACCGCTGCAGAGTTTGACCTGCTGATGGCATTCCTTGAGCGGCCGGGCCGCATCCTCTCCCGCGACCAGTTGCTCGACATCACCCAGGGCCGCGAGGCGGGCCCGTTCGACCGTTCCATCGATGTGCTGGTAAGCCGCCTGCGGCGCAAGCTTGGCGATGCCGGTTCGTTCCAGATCCTCAAGACCCAGCGCAACGGCGGCTACCAGTTCGCCGCGCGCGTGGAGACGCTCGAGATCGCTTCGTGAAGTCGCTGCGCGCGCGGGTGACCGGCCTTCTGGTGGTGGCGATCCTGCTGGTTCTCGTTCTCGCCACTGCGGTGTTCATTTTAGTTAGCGGACGCCCGCGTCCGCTGTTCGAGCAAGCGGTGACCGCGAGCCAGCTTGCGTTGGTGCTGAGGATGGTCGAAAGCGGGGTGGAAACCCTCCGAAGTGCCGATATCGTCAGCGACACCCCGCCCAATGGCATGGCCGATCCGTTCGCCTCCCAGCTGCTCACGGAAGCCATGGCGAGGCTTGGGATCATGCGCTCTGTCACGGTGATCGCGGAACTTGGCGCAGGGAAGCCCGGCGAGGGGCCGCCGCCATCCGGTAACGCGCCTGACGAGGAGGGCAGACCGCATCTGGCGCTGGTCCACCTTAAGGACGGACGGTGGCTGAAATTCCCGATCGAGCAACACTCGCTCCCCCCGCCGCCCGCAATTCCCTATGGCGTGCTGGGATGGTTCGCTCTTGTCGCCCTTGGTGTCACGGGGGTGGTTGCGGTGGCGGTGCAGCGTCTGCTCCGGCCGCTCGCCCTTATCGAGCAGGCCGTAGATCAGGTGGGCGTGGAAGGGACTCTGCCTCAACTCGCGGAAACCGGCTCCACCGAGGTGAGGGCCGCGGCACGCACCATCAACCTGCTGTCCCATCGCCTGAAGATGGCGATGGACAGCCGCATGCGGATCGTTGCGGCAGCGGCGCATGATTTGCGCACGCCGCTGACACGCCTGCGCTTGCGGGCGGAGTTCATCGAGGATGAGGAAGAGCGGGAGCGCTGGTTCGACGATCTCGCCGAGCTTGATCACATCGCCGATAGCGCGATTCGCTTGGTCCGAGAGGAAGTCAGTGGCACACCCGATGATTACGTGTCGCTCGACGAAGTGGTGAAATCCGTCGTGCGTGAGACCGAGCAAAGCGGCCTGAGCGCCGATTTGGTCGAGATGTGCCCGCTCATCGTCGCCGGCAAGCCGCTCTCGCTCAAGCGAGCGATCCGCAATCTCGTGAACAATGCGGCGACCCACGGGCGTGGGGCACGTGTCTATCTGCGCGCTGGCGAGGGGTGTGCGTTGCTGCTCATCGAGGACGATGGCCCGGGCATTCCAGAACACCTGATGGCGCAAGTGTTCGAGCCATTCTTCCGCACCGATCCCGCACGCCAGGTGACGATTCCCGGCGCCGGCCTGGGGCTCGCTATCGCCCACGAGATCATCCAACGGCACGGTGGCAAGCTGGTGCTCTCCAACAAGCCATCCGGAGGGCTGATCCAGCGGGTGGAACTACCCGCCGTGGCCGACCTTGAGGAGAGGGAGGACGTCGCGTCCTGACACGGCCCTACACCGCTCCGACCAGGCTACGACCGTCGCGCCGGGCGTAGAGGGCGATGGTCGCAAGCAAACCGCACAGCGCCGCGAATCCGAGCCACAGACCCGGCGCCGCCTTGTCGCCCGTCGCCTCGATGAGCCAGGTACAGGCCGCTGGCGTAAACCCGCCGAACAAAGCTGTGGCGAGGCTATAGGCCAGGGAAAAGCCGGAGGTGCGCACGTTTACCGGCATCACCTCGGTCAGTGCCACCACCATCGCCCCGTTATAGCTGGCGTAGAGGAAGGACAGCCACAGCTCGACCATCAGCATGCGCCCGAAGGTGGGATCAGACACCAACCAGGACAAGGCGGGATAGCCGGTGACCAGGGCCAGCAGCGAGAAGAGCGCCAGGAGCGGCCAGCGCCCGATTCGGTCGGAAAACGCCCCCATCACCGGCAACCAGAAGAAATTCGACACGCCGATGCAGAAGGTGACCACAAGGCTGTCGGCTGCACTGAGGTGCAGCACCGCGCGGCCGAAAGTCGGGGTGTAGACGGTGATTAAGTAAAAGGAGACCGTGGTCATCACCACCATCATCATGCCCGCCAGCACCAGTTGCCAGTTGGCAAGCATGGAGCGGAAGATTTCCCTAGCGTCCGGCCGATGCTTGCGGGCCAGGAATTCCTCGGTCTCCTGCAGCGATGTTCGGATGACGAAGATGAAGGGCACAATCAGGCAGCCAATGAAGAATGGAATGCGCCAGCCCCAGTCAGAGACCATCTGCGGGCTCATCCATTCGTTGAGGGCAAATCCCAGAGCCGCTGCGACGATGATCGCCACCTGCTGGCTGGCCGACTGGAAGCTGACGTAGAATCCCTTGTGGCCGGGCGTCGCCATCTCCGAGAGGTAGACCGAGACCCCGCCCAGTTCGACGCCTGCGGAGAAGCCCTGCAGCAAGCGGCCGATGAGCACCAGGAACGGCGCCAGCAGGCCGATGGTGGCATAACCCGGCACAAAGGCGACGAGGATCGTGCCGAACGACATGATGACCAGCGTCAGGATCAGGCCTTTGCGACGGCCGATCTTGTCCACATACGCCCCGAGAATGATTGCGCCGAGCGGGCGCATGAGAAAGCCGGCGCCGAAGGTGCCGAAGGTCAGCATCAGCGAGGCGAAGGCGTCGTGCACGGGGAAAAACGCGGCGGCAATATGGGTCGCGTAGAAACCGAACAGGAAGAAATCAAACATCTCCAGGAAATTGCCGCTGGTGACGCGAAACACCGTTGCGGCCTTTGAAGGTGTCTTGCGGGGCGCGCTGACATCCATGTGCGCTGTCTCAGGCATCGCTGTCTCCATGGGCCGGCCCGGCCAGCCTCGCTCCAACAGGCCTTGGATAGGAAGCTTTCCATCCGCAGGCAATGGATACCGGACCACCGCCGGTGCTTGAGGGGCGGGTGTGTTCTGTAGGTATCAGCTCAGGTCGTAAAATATATTGCGCTCGATTTAATCGTGCGATATATAAACCTCATGAGGCCAGCGCATCGGGTCGCAGTGAGCGATCAGCGCGCTTCTGCCGCAGGGGCCGAAACGGCTTTTCAGAGGAGTCATCCCATGTCTGTTGATGTGAAATATACCACCCAAGCCACTGCCACCGGCGGCCGCGACGGCCGCTCGACCACTGCCGATGGCACGTTGGATGTGAAGCTGACCACTCCGAAGGAACTCGGCGGCGCGGGCGGAGAGGGCAATAATCCCGAACAATTGTTCGCGGCCGGCTATTCTGCCTGCTTCCTTGGCGCTCTGAAGTTCGTTGCGGCCCAGGAAAAGGTGCGCGTCCCCGCCGACGCCACGGTCACCGCCACGGTCGGAATCGGCCCGCGCTCGGAAGGCGGCTTCGGTATCACCGCCGCCCTGAAGATCTCGCTGCCCGGCATCGAGCGCGCCGAGGCTGAGGCCCTGGTGGCTAAGGCGCATCAGGTGTGCCCCTATTCCAACGCCACCCGCGGCAACGTGGACGTGGGCTTGGAGGTCGCCTGATTAGATTGGGTGGTGCGCGGCGCCCTGCACCCCATCCAATAAATGAAAACCCCCGCCGCGGCCGAGCCGGGCGGGGGTCTTGATTTCATGCATCAGAGAAGCGAGGGCTCACCAGCCCGGACGGCAGTGCAGGCCGCCGTAAGGGCCGCGCCAGCAACCGCCGGGGTGCCAATAGGGGCCGTAGCCATACCACCAGTCGATGAACAGGCTGGCGCTGGTGCCGGAAACCGGCTTCTCATCGCTCAGGACCTTATAATTGTAGACCAAGGTATCGCCGGTCAGCACCGGGTTGGTGAGTTCCACCACGGCTGTGACTGGCTTGCCGTCTACGGTTACGGAGAGCGTGGCATTGGGAGCGTCCTTCTGGAAGCTGTCCTTGCCGCTGTTCCAGAACTTCACGAAATTGGCGGTCGGCGCATCTCCGGTCATGCGCTCGGGACGGTCCGAGAACATGATGGTCTGCGGCGCGACGCCCTTCAGGGTGATGGTCTTTTCGTCGACGGTGACCGAATCGGCAACCTGAACGAACAGCCAGTTGGCGGGCTTCATTTCCTCGGTATTCGCGGGCTTGGCACCCTGCGCGTTGGCTATTCCGATGGCGCCCACCATCGCGAACAGCGCGCCGAAAATTACAGACTTCATCGGTCTCTCCCAGTGCAGATCAATAATCCGTCACCACGGCGCGCACATTACCACTTCATCCGCGCTTTACCAGTCCCCGCTCCGTTTCCAACAGATGGGAAGGTTCTACGCCGGCTCATGGTTAAGATGGGGCTACGTTTCCAAGCCCGTGTATTGTGATGTGACAGTTAAATGAACTTTCCGCTCGGGGAATAGGAACGGCAAAGGTCAAGCTTGAATACTTCCAATATGCGGTGGAGCCTGAAATGAGCCGCATCTCCCTGGCAGGGGGCGTCAGCTGTCCAGCAGACCTGCCAATTTTAGCGCGACCCCCTGGGAGCCGTCGACGCGCAGGCGGCCGGTGGAGAAGGCCAGCATGGGGCCGATGCGGCCGGTGATGAGCTTTTCCAGCGTATCGGTGGAGAGCTTCAAGATCGCGTCCGCCTCGCCGGAGCCTTCTGCGATATCCACCACCGGTCCGGTCGCATCCAACAGGATGGATTCGTCGGTGTCGGTGAGGTCGAACCGCACGCGGTAGCCGAGTTCGCGCAACACGTCGGCGCGGTCGCTCATGAGGTCGATGAGGGAAGAGAGGTCGGCCATGCTGGTTCCTGCTTGCGCGCCCCTTGGGGGGCACCGCTTAAGATAGGCGTGGGCGGCCGGAGGCGCGCCCGCGCGGGTTCAGAAAGATGCGTCGTCCAGCGCCATCATGGACGCCTTGCCGGTCTTGATGGAACCCCAAAGTGCGGCGACTTCCGGAAGCAGGCGGTCGATGAAGAAGCGGGCCGTGACGAGCTTTGCCTCATAGAAGGCTGTTTCTCCATTGGCTTCGCCGCGCTTTTGCAATGCGACTTCCGCCATCCGGACCCACATGTAGCCGAGCGCAACGAGGCCGAACAGGCGCAGATATTCGGTCGCGGCGGCGCCGGCCTCGTCGGGATCCTTCATGCCCTTCTCGGCGATGTGGGCGGTGGCGAGTTGGAGGGCGCCGAACGCCTTGCCGAGCGGGCCCACCAGCGGCCCGAGGTCGGGATCGTCGAGCTTGGCGTCGATGAATTCCAGCACCGGATGGAAGAACGAGCGCAGAAGGCGCCCGGTGTGCGCGCCGAGCTTTCGGCCCACCAGGTCCAGCGCCTGCACGCCATTTGTGCCTTCATAGATCATGGCGATGCGGGCATCGCGCAGATACTGCTCCATCCCGTGGTCGCGGATATAGCCGTGCCCACCGTAGACTTGGACGCCCAGTGAGGCGTTGGTGAAGCCGAGATCGGTGAACATGGCCTTCACGATGGGGGTCATGAGGGCGGTGAAATCCTCGGCCCGCTGGCGCTCCTCCGGGTCGTTGGAGCGCTCCATCAGGTCGAGGTTGCGGGCCACCCAGCCGGAAAGCGCGCGGCAGCCCTCGTTATAAGCGCGCATGGTCATGAGGGTGCGTCGCACGTCGGGATGCACGATGATCGGATCGGCGGGCTTGTCCGGGTATTTCGCGCCAGTGAGCGCACGTCCCTGCAGGCGCTCCTTGGCGTAGGTCACGGCGCTCTGATAGGCCGCTTCGCCGACGCCGAGCCCCTGCGTTCCCACGGAGAGCCGCTCGGAATTCATCATCGAGAACATGGCCCGCATGCCCTTGTGCGGCTCGCCCACGAGCCAGCCCTTGGCATCGTCGAAGGAGAGCTGGCAGGTGGCCGAGCCGTGGATGCCCATCTTGTGCTCAATACCGGTGCATTGAACACCGTTGCGCATGCCGGGGCGGCCATCCTCGGTGGGGAGGAACTTCGGCACCAGGAACAGGGAGATGCCCTTGACGCCCTTGGGCGCGTCCGGCAGTCGGGCAAGCACCAGATGGATGATGTTCTCCGTCAGATCATGCTCGCCGGCTGAGATGAAGATCTTCGAGCCGGTGATGGCATAGCTGCCATCGTCCTGCGGCTCCGCCTTGGTGCGCAGCAGGCCGAGATCGGTGCCGCAATGGGGCTCCGTGAGGCACATGGTGCCGGTCCAGCCGCCCTCCACCATCTTCGGGAGATAGCGTTCCTTCAACTCCTGCGAGGCGTGATTCTTCAGCGCGATATAGGCGCCATGTGTCAGGCCGGGATAAAGACCGAAGGCGAGGTTGGCCGAGCACATCATCTCTTCGATGAACTTGGTCACGCTCGCCGGCAGGCCTTGGCCGCCCCATTCGGGATCACAGGCGATGCCGTTCCAGCCGCCCTCGCGATAGGTGTCATAGGCCTGCTTGAAGCCCTTCGGCGTGCGTACGACCCCGTTCTCGTAGGTGCAGCCTTCCTGATCGGCGGCCATGTTGATGGGCGCCAGCACCTCGGTCACCAGCTTGCCGGCCTCTTCCAGCACGGCATCGATCAGGTCCGGCGTTACCTCTTCGAGGCCCTTCATGTCCTTCAAGCTCTCGCTGCCATGGAGTTCGTGCAGCACGAAGCGCATGTCGCGGAGCGGGGGCTGATAGGTCTGCATGGTCGCTCTCCCGTTGTGCTCTGGGGCCTCTCCAAGAGGCTCATATTCGGTCAACTTCCTCTCCCGCTTGCGGGGGAGGGTCGGGGAGGGGGCCATCAAGCAGGGCGTCGTTCGCCGAACCGCGACAGTCCACCTTCCCCCTCCCTAGCCCTCCCCCGCGAGCGGGAGAGGAAACGCGAAGGGAGCGGGCACTCAGTTCCGCAGCGGGCGGCCGGTTTCCAGTGTGTGCTCGATGCGAGCGAGCGTCGCGTTGGTCTTGATGAGGCGCATGAAATTCGCTCGCTCCAGTTCCAGCACCTGGGCTTCCGTCACCGGCTCGATATGGTCCGCCTTGCCGCCGGACAGCACTTCGGCCAAGGCACCCGCCACCACCAGGTCGTGCTTGGTGGCCATGCCGCGCTTGTGGAAACCTTCCGCCGCCATGACCAGGGCGGTCTTGCCCGACGGGCCGGGTAAGGTGAGGTCCTTGGGCTTGGGCGGCACATAGTTTTCCGCCAGCGCCAGGGCCTTGGCCTTCGCATCCGCAAGCAGGCGGTCGCGGTTCATCGTGATGCCGTCGCCTTCGCGCAGGAACAGATATTCCTTCGCCTCGGCGGCGGACTTGGAGACCGTGGCGACGCTGACCAGCTCGAACACCTTCGAAGTGGCGGGCATGGGCCCCTTGGGCATGCCCTTGGCGTTCTGCCAGCGGGTCAGCATCTCCTTGCAGCCGCCCCAGCCGGGCAGCAGACCGACGCCGCATTCCACCAGGCCGATATAGCTTTCCGCGTGGGCCTGGACCGCATCGGAATGCAGCAGGATCTCGCACCCACCGCCGAGCGCCATGCCCGCGGGGGCGGAGACGACGGGGAAGGGGGCGTATTTGAGCTCCTGGTAGGCCTTCTGCCCGGTCGCCACCAGCTTCTCCACCTCACCGAACGCCGCGATGTTGCAGGCGAACAGGGCCAGGCCAAGATTGGCCCCAACCGAGAAATTCGAGCCTTCATTATAGATGACAAGTGCCTTGTACTTGTCCTTCACAAGACGAATGCTCTTGCCCAGAAGGGTAATGATGCCCTCGTCCAGCGAATTTCCCTTGCTGGTGAATTCGAGGCACACCACGCCGTCGCCGATGTCCCACAGCGCCGCCGAGCCGTTCTTCATCAAGGGCGTGCTGTTGAGCTTGATGTCGGCGAGCAGCAGCACGCCGTCGGGGCGCGTCACGTCATGATAGGCGCCGTCGAGCCCGAGGTATTGCCGCGTGCCGTTTTCCACCCGGTAGAAAGGCTGAGCTTCGGCCATGGCAAGCAGATCGGGTATGGGCTCACCGTCCGCCTTGAGGCGGGCGATGACATTGGCCGCGCCGATCTTGTCGATCAGCTCGAACGGGCCCCATTTCCAATTGTAGCCAAGGCGCATGGCCTCATCGATCGCCACCACGTCGTCGGCGGCTTCACCCACGAGCCGGGCGGCATAGGCGAGGGTCCGCCCCATCACCGCCCAAGAATACCGTCCGGCCGCGCCGGGGGCCGAAAGAAGGGCGAGAAGATCCTTGCCGCCACCGTCCTCCAGTTCCGGCAGGGCTGCCTTTTCCTGCAGACGATACTGGCCGGTGGAAAGGTCGATGGCTTCCTTCACCTTGCCGCCGTTCTCGCGGTTCAGACGGTAAAATCCGCCCTTGCCCTTGCGGCCGGTATATCCGGTCTCAATCATGGTCTTGAGCAGGGGGACGTCGCGCAGCGTAGCGTGAAAGGGATCGTTCTTGGGGAGCGCACGCTCCAGGCTGCCCTGCACATGGGGCATCAGGTCGAGTCCGACGAGGTCGAGTAACCCAAAGATTCCGGTCTTGGGAATGCCGAACGGCCGTCCCATTACGGCATCCGCTTCCTCGACCTTCAGGCCCTTATCGATCGCCTCGCCGACCGCAAGGTTCAGCCAGAAGGTGCCGAGCCGGTTGGCGATGAAGCCCAGCGTATCCTTGCAGGTGACGATCGTCTTGCCGAGCTTCACGTCGGCGAAGGCGGAAACCTTGGCCACAGTCGCCGGATCGGTCTTCGGCCCCGCGACGATCTCCAGCAGCCGCATGTAGCGCGGCGGATTGAAGAAATGGGTGATGAGGAAGTCGCGGGCGAAACTCTCCGGAAGACCGGCGGTCAAATCGGCCAACGGGATGGTTGAGGTGTTGGAGGACACCGCGCTGCCAGGGGTACGCGCGGCCTCGATCTTGGCATAGAGCGCCTGCTTGATATCGAGCCGTTCGATCACCGCTTCGACGATCCAGTCGCAGGTCGCGATCTGGTCGAGATGATCCTCGATATTTCCCGCTGTGACGAGCTTGGCTGCGGCCTTGGACATGAAAGCGGCGGGGTCCGCCTTCAGCAGGCGCGCGATGGCACCTTCCGCGATGGCATTGCGATTGGTCGCACCTTGCGGGACGATATCCAGCAGCAGAACGGGAATGCCCGCATTCGCCACATGAGCGGCGATGCCCGCGCCCATGACGCCGGCGCCGATGACGGCGACCTTCTTGATTTCGTTCATCTCACGCGCCTCCGGTCAGATGCGTTCGAGAATAGTGGCGATGCCCTGTCCGCCGCCGATGCACTGGGTGGCCAGTGCATAACGCCCGCCCTCGCGCTTCAGCAGCGAAGCGGCCTTGCCGACGATGCGGGCACCGGTGGCGCCGAGCGGATGGCCAAGGGCGATGGCACCGCCGTCGATATTGATCGTGTCCTCGCGCAGCGCCAATTCGCTGATGCAGGCAAGCGCCTGGGAAGCGAAGGCTTCGTTCAGCTCCACCACATCGAGATCGTTCACTGTGATGTTTGAGCGCGCGAGCGCTTTGCGGGTCGCCGCGACCGGGCCGATGCCCATGATTTCCGGCGCGCAGCCAGCCACGGCCACGCCACGCAGGCGCGCAAGTGGGGTGAGGCCGTGCTTTTCGGCATAAGCTTCGGTGCAGACGAGCACGGCGGAAGCGCCATCGGTCAGCGGCGAGGAGGTGCCGGCGGTGACGGTGCCGTTTTCATCGAAGGCCGGCTTCAGGCCGGCGAAATCCTCAGGCTTGGATCCGGCTCGGATGCAGCCGTCGGCATCAACCGATTTGCCCTTGATCTGGATCGAGACGATCTCATCCTTCAGACGGCCCTCGGCCTGCGCCTTGGCGGCCTTGTGCTGGCTCTTCAAGGCGAACGCGTCCTGGTCGGCACGGCTGATCTGCCATTTGTGCGCGACATTTTCGGCCGTGTCCCCCATGCCCATGTAGGCGGCATGGTTCTTTTCATACAAAGCGGGGTTCGGCATTGGATTGAAGCCGGTCATGGGCACGCGGCTCATGCTCTCGACGCCGGCGCACACGAACACCTCGCCAGCGCCAAGCTGGATCTGCCCTGCGGCCATGTGGATGGCCTGCATGGAGGAGCCGCAGAAGCGGTTCACGGTCACACCAGCCACCGATTGCGGCAGGTCGGCAATCATGCCGATGAGGCGCGCCACGTTGAAGCCCTGCTCCGCTTCGGGAAAGGCGCAGCCTACAATCAGGTCTTCGATGTCTTCGGGATTGACCTTGGTGCGGGCGATGAGCTCTCGGACCACCTGCGCCGCCAAGTCGTCGGGGCGGACGCGCGCGAGGTCTCCCTTCTTGGCGGGCGCGAAAGGCGAGCGGGCATAGCCTGCGATGACCACGTTCTGCATGGGCTCTCCTACCAGGTCTCTTTTGTTGACAGACGTTCCTGCTTGTCGCGTCTATAAGTCGATTGAGGCTATTCACGGCCGGGTGAAGCTATTGCTTCGTGACAATGTCCGTGTTTCCAAGTCTTTCCAGCCATAGCGGCGTAGCACGGCCGATCCGAGGGGATCGGATAGGGAATGGCATACTGGATATGATGCCGGGGCGACGCCCGCCTGGCTGACCGGCGGTGCGGTGGGGGAGCGGCCGGTCAGCCCGCGGCACGTGCCGCAGCGGCGTCCAGCTTCAAGGCCTCCTCGGTCTGCGCCTCGATCTCCTTCAGCTCGTCGATGGTTTCCTCCAGCGCCAAGCGTTGGTCCTCCAACATTTCGAGGCGGGTGCGGACCTGCTTCAGCAGCAGGCGGATCTGCTCGATCTGGGTCGGATCGACGTCGTAAAGATCCAGGTAATCCTTGATTTCCCGCAAGCTGAAGCCAAGCCGCTTGCCGCGCAGGATCAGCGCCATCCGTGCCCGATCACGCTTGGTGTAGACACGAATATTGCCGGCCCGGCGGGGGGTGATGAGCCCCTTATCCTCATAAAAACGAATGGTGCGCGCTGTGACGGAAAGGTCTCGCGCCAACTCCGTCACGGTGAAAAATGCGTCCGTTATCGCACCCGTGGTGCCGCGCTTGACTGCCACTGTCGCAACCTTACCTATACGTCATCCAATGAACGCCAGGATACATGCTTTGCCCCCTGACGCAAGCCCTGCACAAGGTCGGCGCCAAGACAAGGATGCGTGAATATGCCCGCTCTATTGCGTTGCGAAGGAATCGGCGACTGAAATTTCGCGATGCACAACATCACAAATGGATGGGCTCGACTCCCAGTGGGAAAAACACGTCAGATTTGCTGCCATAATATTTTCAGATGCGGTCGAATTCGATCGCTTGGCCCAGAACACATGCAAGCATGCGTTGCATGTCTGCCACACAGCAGTGGTTAAAGATGTTTTTCGTATGTCGAGCGAGCTCAAGCCGTTGACGCTTGCGTTCGAATAGGCATGCTTGTTGACGTATAGGGCATCTGAAGCACTGTTACGTGCGCCGCACAAAAGACGGGGTGCCCTAAGGAAACGCAACCCAAGGGGGCATCATGTCTAAACGTCACGCTTTGGCGCGTACCGGTTCCGTCCTGATGATGCCGGCGCTGTTTTTGGGCGGCGTTTCGGCCGCTGGCGCGGGCGGCTTTGCCCTGCGCGAACAGAGCGCCTATTATCTGGGTTCGGCCTTTGCCGGCAGCGCTGCCGGCGGGGGCGCGGGCCTTGCTTCCATGTATTGGAACCCCGCGGCGATCAGCTTTGCTCCTGGTCTCTCCGCGGAAGGCAACATCACCTATATCGCGCCCCACGCCTCTATCGATGTAGCGGGCGCTCGCAGCGCGCTCGGCACCAATCTGGGCAACGTCGGTGTCGGCGATATCGTCGACAACGGCACCTTGCCCACCAGCTATATTAGCTATGCGTGGGACCGCTGGGCCGTTGGCCTCGCGGTGACCTCGCCGTACGGCTTGATCACCGACGCGCCCTGTAACTGGTCGGGACGCTATTATGGCTGCTACAGCCGCATCTTCGATATGAACGCGACTGCCTCGGCAGCCTACAAGGTCAACGAGTGGCTGACCCTCGGCGGCGGCGTCGTGATCAATTACATCGACGCCAAGCTCAACCAGGCCCAGATTCTCTCGGGTGCGCCACGCTATCTCCAGGGGGCGGCTGAAGTGAATGGCGACGATTTCGCCGCCGGCTTCACGCTCGGCGCCCTGTTCACCCTGCGTCCCGGCACCACCATTGGCGTCGGCTATCGCTCCGGGCTGGACCAGAATCTCAACGGTTCCACAACCTTGTCCTTGCCGACAGGCAACGTGCTGGGCAAGGCGCCGACCACCGCTGGCCTGAACCTGCCGGACCAGGTGACTGCAAGCTTGCGGTCCCAGCTTGATCCGCGCTGGACCGTGCTCGGTACCGTGGAATGGACCAATTGGTCGAAACTCCAGGAATTGGTGATCGAACCGGTGGGTTCTAATCCTTCCATCCTGTCCATGCACTGGCAGGACGGCTGGTTCTTCTCCGGCGGTCTAGAGTATCAGTGGGATCCAAAGCTCGCCTTGCGCGCCGGTATTGCCTACGAAATCTCGCCCGTTACCGACGAATACCGTACGCCCCGCCTTCCCGACAGCAACCGGCTGTGGCTTTCTGCCGGCCTGACCTATGCCTGGACCGAAAATCTCAGCATCGATCTCGCTTACAGCCACATCTTCGGTGAAACCGGGTCCATCAACCTTAGTCCGCTCGATACGGCAAATCTGACGCGCGGTGTGCTCGTGGCCGAGGTCAACAACGCCTATGTGGACATTGTCTCGCTCGGCGTGCGCTATCGTTTCGACTCCGTTCCGCAGAAGACCGCCCTCATCACCAAGTGATGGATCGGGGCGGCCTAAAGGCTGAAAAAGCGGAAAAGCTTCGCTTTCCCGGCGCAATTGCGCCCCATCCTGCATCGGGAGGCACGCAACCACGTGCCTCTGAAAGCAAGAGATCCAAGGCTGCCACGTGCCGGGCGCCTCCGCGAAGAAGGGGACGACGATGCTCCATCGCAATCAGGATGCCGGTATTCTGGGGGGGCCGGTAACGGACCTTCTGGAGGTGAGCGTGGCCGAATACGGCGCGCACACGGCCCTGAATTTCATGGGTCGAAAATGGACTTACACCCAACTCGGCGCGATGGTGGAAGCGGCTGCTGCCGGTTTGCAGCGGCTGGGCGTCGGCAAGGACACCCGTGTGGGTCTTTGCCTTCCGAATACGCCGTATTCGGTTATCTTTTACTATGCCGTGCTGCGCGCCGGCGGCATCGTGGTAAATTTCAGCCCGCTCTATGTGGAGCGCGAGCTGGCCAATCAGATCCGCGATTCCGGTACCACGATCATGGTCGTTCCCGACCTCAAAGTGATCCATTCGAGGGTCGCCGCGGTTGCGGAGGAGAGCGGCCTCAAGACCATCGTGGTTTGCCCCTTCGCGCACATCCTGCCCTGGCTGAAGGGCCTGCTGTTTACTCTGCTGAAGCGCAAGGACATGGCCCAGTTCTCGCGGGAGGACGGGCGGCACCTGCGCTATCAGGACCTGGTGCGCGGCGTGGGCCGTCCGGCGCCGGTCAGCATTGATGCGCAGAACGATATCGCGGTGCTGCAATATACCGGCGGCACGACCGGCCTCCCCAAGGGGGCCATGCTCACCCACGCGAACGTGACCGCCAATGCCCGCCAGGTGATGGCCCATGTGAATTGCTTGGAAGCCGGCGGGGAAAAGATGCTGGGCGTTCTGCCCCTGTTCCACATATTCGCCATGACCACTGTGATGAACATTCCGATCGCGACCGGCGCGGAAATCATCTTGGTGCCGCGCTTCCACCTCACCGATCTGCTGGACACCATCACCCGGGAGCGGCCGACGGTGTTTCCCGGCGTCCCTACGATCTACACCGCGATTAACAACGCTCCAGGGCTTTCGAAATACGACCTTTCCTCGCTGCGTTTCTGCATTTCCGGCGGCGCGCCGCTGCCGGGGGAAGTGCGCCACCGTTTTGAAGAACTCTCCGGCTGCAAGCTGGTGGAAGGCTATGGTTTGAGCGAGACCTCCCCGGTGCTTGCTTCGAATCCGCCCCTGGGCGTCATCAAGGATGGCTCCGTCGGTACGGTCTTGCCCGGCACAACGATCGAGATCCGCGATCTGGCCGATCCGAAGCGGTTGATGCCGGTGGGAGAAAGGGGGGAGGTGTGCGCCCGCGGGCCTCAGGTGATGGCGGGCTATTGGAACCGCCCCGAAGAAACCGCCAATGCGTTTGTCGATGGCGCCTTCCGTACCGGTGACGTGGGCTATTTCGACGCCGACGGCTACTTGTTCCTGGTGGACCGCATCAAGGATCTGATCCTATGCGGCGGCTATAATGTCTATCCCCGCGTCATAGAGGAAGCGCTCTATCTGCACCCTGCGGTCGGGGAGTGCGTGGTGATCGCGGTCGCCGACGCATATCGCGGGCAAAGTCCAAAGGCCTTTGTGACCCTGCGCGCCGGTATGGAGGCGACCCCGGAGGAATTGCTCGCGTTCCTCGCCACGCAGGTCTCGAAAATCGAGATGCCGAAAGCGGTGGAAATCCGTGACAGCCTTCCCAAGACTCTTGTCGGCAAGCTGTCCAAGAAGGAACTTGTTGAAGAGGAGCGGCGCAAGGATCAGGAAGGGTAAACCTGCCAGGATGCCGCAGGAACGCTGAGGCGCCGTAGGCGTTGCCGAGGCATCATAAGGGCTGCCGCGCGATTCGCCGTAGCGGCGCTGCCTCCTCGGGCAAGGCTCGGTCTGTGAAGGACGCCGCACATGGGTTTTGAGACGCGCGTGGCGCACGGCGTGGCGATCGGGTGCCTCATCGTCGTCGGCTTGGTCACGGCTTGGCTTCTGTCCAATATTATCCTGCTGATTTTTGCGGCTGTCCTTATCGCGGTGGCCCTGCATGCGCTGGCCGAGCCGCTCGCCCGCGCCACGTCGATGCCGCCGCGCGCCGCCCTCACGGTGACGGGGTTGCTCGTCACCATCGCTATTGGTCTGACTCTGTATTTGTTCGGGAGCATCATCCGCGCGCAGGTCGGCGAGTTGATCCAACGCCTGCCGGAGGCGTGGGTCGAATTCCGCGACCGCTTCGGTCTGCAGGGCGTCACCGACGACCTGATTCGTCATGCCGAGAACGCGGTCCCCTCCGGTACCACGATGCTGAGCGCCCTGCGGGGGTTCACGAGCAATGTCGTCAATGCGGTGCTGGGCATCTTCCTGGCCATCGTCGGCGGCGTCTATCTGGCGATCCAGCCGCAGCTCTACCGGCGCGGCCTTCTTGCCGCGTTTCCTGCCGGTTGGAGGCCGGAAATCGAGAGCGGTCTCAATCGCGCCAATCTCGGCTTGCGCGGTTTCCTCAAGGCACAGCTTGTGGCGATGCTGCTCGTGGGCGTGCTGAGCGGGGTTGGGCTTTCGTTCATCGGAATTCCCTCCGCGTTTGCTCTCGGCCTGTTCGCAGGCCTTGCCGAGTTCGTGCCGATGATCGGGCCGTTTGCAGCAGCGGTGCCGGCCCTGCTGCTTGCCTTCACCGTAGGCTACGAGGAGGCGACATGGACCCTCCTTCTGTTCCTTGTGGTGCAGCAATTGGAGGGGAACCTCATATCGCCGCTCCTGCAACAGGAGATGGTTTCGCTCCCGCCGGCGGTCAGCCTCTTTGCAGTGGTCGCCTTCGGAACCTTGCTCGGTCCGCTCGGCGTGCTGCTCGCAACGCCGCTCACAGTTGTGATCTTTGCCCTGTGGCAGCGAGAGGCCCTGGGCGGGCAGGGTGCAGGCGCCGCAGCGCCAACCTGAGGGCGGACACACCTTGCAGTTTCCGACCGCGGAAGGGGGATCGACGAGCGCGGGCTTGGCCGTGGGGAGGGGGAATACGTCGCGCGCATCCGATGGTTTGCGGTCGCGTGGCCGGCGTGTATGTTCGCGCGCCCGATCTCGACCATGCCCGGCGCCCTGCGCCGATGTCGGCATGATCCAACCTCTTTACGCGGTGCGCATTCCGGCGCGGCGGTTTCCGCTCGCTTGGGTCGTGCCAGGGAAAATGCGCGCATGGCTCGCGATATGCTGGATGCCACCCCGATCCAATCCCGCGACGAACTGGTCGCCTGGATAGAACAGGGGAATAAGCCGGAATCCGCCTTCCGCATCGGCACCGAGCACGAAAAAATTCCCTTCACGATCGGCCGGCATGAGCCCGTGCCTTACGAAGGCGAAGCGGGCATACGGGCGATATTGGAAGGCATGCAGCAGCTTTCAGGCTGGGAGCCGATCCTCGAAGGGGAAACCCTGATCGGTCTTGCCGACCCCAGCGGTGGCGGCGCCATCTCGCTGGAACCCGGCGGACAGTTCGAGCTCTCCGGCGCGCCGCTGTTGTCGATCCATGAGACCTGCTCCGAGATCAACACCCACCTCACGCAGGTGCGGCAGGTCGCCGAGCCGATGGGAATCGGCTTTCTCGGCATCGGCATGAGCCCCAAATGGACCCGCGCCGAAACCCCGGTGATGCCCAAGGGGCGTTATAAGATCATGGCCAACTACATGCCGAAGGTCGGCAAGCTCGGCCTCGACATGATGTTCCGCACCTGCACCGTGCAGGTGAACCTCGACTTCTCCTCGGAAGCCGACATGGTGCGCAAACTGCGGGCCAGCCTCGCTCTCCAGCCCATCGCCACCGCTCTGTTCGCCAATTCACCCTTCACCGAGGGCAAGCTGAACGGATTTTTGTCGTTCCGTTCGGAAATCTGGCGCGATACCGACAACCAGCGCGCCGGCATGCTGCCTTTCGCCTTCGAGGACGGCATGGGGTTTGAGCGCTATGTCGACTATGCGCTCGACGTGCCCATGTATTTCTTGAAGCGCGGCGATGCCTATATCGACGTCGCCGGTTCCTCCTTCCGTGATCTCCTGGCCGGGCGACATCCGGCAGTGCCGGGCGAGACGGCAACCTTGTCCGACTGGGTGAACCATCTCTCCACGATCTTCCCGGAGGTGCGGCTGAAGCGGTTCCTGGAGATGCGTGGGGCCGATGCCGGGCCCTGGGCTGAGCTGTGCGCCTTGCCGGCGCTCTGGGCCGGGGTGCTTTATGATTCCCAGAGCCTGGATGCCGCCCTTGATCTGGTGAAGGGCTGGAGCGAAGCCGAGCGGCAGACGCTGCGGGACGACGTTCCGCGCCTTGCCCTTGAGGCGACCATCGCCGGCCGCAAGGTGCGGGAGGTGGCGGCGGATATGGTGGATTTGTCCGAAGCCGGCCTGAAGCGCCGGCGCCTTCTTGATAGCCAGGGCCGCGACGAGATGCGATTCCTTGCGCCCGTGAAGGAGGTCCTGGCCAGCGGAAAGACTCCCGCCGACAAGTTGCGCGACCTCTATCTCAGCGGCTGGAACGAGTCGGTCGAACCGGCTTTCAAGGCGCTGGCTTACTGAGTGCCTGAAGAGAGTAGTCGCATGTGCCGGACGCATGGCGGCCATGCGCGCTTGGGAGGTTCGCGCAGCGCGCGGCTCGGTTCTAACGGGACATCTCCCGGAGTTCGGAATTCATGGCCGCGTCTTTGCCTCCCGCCGCCCCGGCCCCGTTCGGCCCTGTGGAAGCGACGCTCTATGCCGCGACCGTCCTGATCTGGGGCACCGGCTGGCTGCCGCTGCGCCTGCAATTGGGCGTCGTCGCGCCGGAAGTCTCGGGCATGCTGCGCTTCCTGGTTTCCGGGATCATCATGTTCGCGGCGGTGGGATTTTCCGGCGGGCGCCTGGCGTTTCGCCCGCGCGATCATCTGCTGTTCGCCGCGCTCGGCGCCTGCCTGTTTTCGCTGAATTTCCTCACCTTCTATTATGCCGGCTACCACCTGAAATCAGGGGTCATGTCGGTTGTGTTCTCGCTGGCCTCTGTCTGCATCCCCGTTCTGTCGGCACTGATTTTCGGTACGCGGCTGACGCTACGCATTCTCCTCGGAACGCTGCTCGGGGTCGGCGGCATCGCCCTGGTCTTCGAGCCGAGCCTGGTGGAAACGGGATTTGACGGCGCCGTCCTGCTGTCGCTGGGTCTGGCGATCAGCGGAACCGTCCTGTTCTCGCTTGGCAGCCTGCTGACCGGCGTCATTTCGCGCCGCGGGCTTCCGCTGTTCTCGGCCACGGCGTGGGGCATGGCCTACGGCTGGTTGGTCTTCTTGCTTGCGACCCAGGTTTCGGGGGCGCCGATCCAAGTGGAATGGACGCCGCGCTACCTAGGAGCGCTCGCCTATCTCATCCTCGTGCCGACGCTGCTCGGCTTCGCCATTTATCTGCAATTGATCCGGCGCATCGGCGCCAGCCGGGCCGGCTACGGCACGGTCCTCTTCCCGCTTGTCGCGCTCGCCATCTCGACCCTGTTCGAGGACTATCATTGGACAGCGGAAGCCGGGATCGGGGTCGCGCTGGTGCTGGCCGGCAACGTGGTGGTGCTAACCAAGGGCCGCCCGGAAACCTCCGCCTGATCCCTATTCGGCCGCGGCGGCGTCGGTGACGTTATCCAGCCCCTGGATGATGTGCTGGGCGAGGGCATCGGCGAGCGCATTGGGTTCGTGCCGGTTGCGCATCAGCGCGATATCGCAAGGCGGGAGAGGCGGAAAACCGTCCGCCGGGCCGAGCACGCGCATCCCCGGACGCAGCGCCGATTCGGGGAAAACGCTGACGGCGAGGCCGGAAAGCACAGCCGCCGACACAGCACCTGCATTCGGGCTGGTGTAGAGCACGCGATACGCGCGGCCGCAGCCGGCGAGGCGCGTCATCGCCGCATCGCGCCATTGGCAAGTGGGGCGTCCGAGGGCAAGCGGGACGGGCGTCTCCAGATGCGCGGAATGGCGCGCGGAACCGACCCACAGCAAGCGCTCGCGCCGGATCACCTGGGCATCGCGGGCAGTGGTCTCGGTATAGGTGATGATGGCGAGATCCAGCGTCCCGGCCTTGATGCGTTCGACCAGTTCGCAACTCGGTTCGCAGATCACCGTGAGTTCGACCGAGGGGTGGGTGCGCGAAAAGCGCGCCATGATCTCTGGGAGATAGCGGTCGGCATAATCGTCCGGAACCCCGAGGCATACCCGGCCCGACAAGGTCGCGTCGGCGAAGCTCGCCACGGCTTCGAGATTGAGCTTCACGATCCGCCGCGCGTAGTCGAGCAGGCGCTGGCCGTCCTCGGTGAGGCGCGAGGCGCGGCCGTCACGGGCGAACACGGGGCGTCCGATCCGCTCCTCCAGCCGCTTCATCTGCATTGAAACCGCCGATTGCGTCTTATGCACCACCTCGGCCGCACGCGTGAAACTGCCGGTTTCGGCGATGGCTACGAAGGTTCGGAGCTGATCGGTGTCGAGCAGAATGGTCATGGGCGCTCTCGATATATCAGCGTTGATGATATTTCAGATGAATAACATTCGCTAGCGTGATTTCTCGTCCCACTCCACAAGTTGGCGGCCGCGGCGCGGTGAGATCGGGTGGTCCCCCCGTGGCTCCAGGGAGCAGAACGGGCAGGCGTCAGGCAATGGAGATGACAATGAGCATTCATGGCGAAATCCGCACCACCGCAGTCGCGCCCTTCAGCGCCGCCGTGGCCGCGTTCCTTCTGCAGGCTGTCGGCCAAGCGCTGAAAGTCGTGCGGGCCATGGAGCATCGCCGCGCCATCCGCCCGCTGTGGGCGATGGATGACCATATGCTGCGCGATATCGGCCTGACCCGCGGCGACATGCACGATGCGGCCGCAGAACCGATTCTGGCCGATCCTTCGGTGCTGCTGGTGCGTCGGGCCGTCGAACGCCGCGCAGCCGTCTGGTTGAAGGTGCGCCGGAGCGCCTGACCGGCATCGCGAACACGCTCGGCGGTCAAGCCCCTCGCGACCGCCCGTCTGGGCCCGTGCCGCCCCAAACCGGCGCGGGCCCTCTTTTATGTTGAGCGCTCAGCCCTTTCGTTTCGGATTGGTCCCGGCCCGCGGTGGCGAGGCATGACCATGCGCCGCGCTGCGCCCGAGCATCTGGCTCCAGAAATCCGGGAATGGGTAGAAGGCCGCGAGATTCGAGAACGGCGCCGCCGGATCCATGTTGCCGGTGGCGTTCGGGGGAAAGCCCTGGGCAAACAATTGGGCGAAATACTCCTGCATGGGCCACTGGCCAAGCGCCGGAGGTGGCTCAGGCGGCGGAGGGGGCGGGGGCAGCGCCAGCGGCTTTGTTGATGCCGGAGGCATGCTGCGCTGGGCAACCTCCCCTGAGGCTGCCGCCATGGTTTCCATCATGGCCGCGATGAGCTCCTGCCACGCATTGGTGGCCGAGCCGTACAGGTCCTGACCGGCCATGCCGCGATCGGCGGTACTCCGCCCGTAACGCGAGGAAGACGGCGGCGCCGCGCCCCAGGAGGGAACGCCGCCGGCTCCGGTCCAGGGCGATTGAAGCATCATCTGCGCGAATGCATCGACCCACGGGTTGCCGGTGCTTTGGGACTGGCGCGGCATGGCGCTGTTCATCCAGGTGGCGAGCCCGTCGACCCAGGGATTGCCGGTCGGCACCGGAAGGCCATTGGCGCGCGCCAGCATCGCGGCCAGCATCTGATTCATCGCACCCGAGGCGGCGAGCGACTTGGTGAGCCCACCCATGACCAGAGTCGCGAAGTCCGGCATGATTTGGCGCACCACGGCGCTCGCAAGGCCACTGCTCGCGGCGGCATGGTTGGCGACCGCCTGGCTGATCTCGGGTGAGCCGAAGAAGGCTTCCAGCGCGCTGGCGCCGGCCCGCGACAATTCCTCGGGCGCGGACGGGCGACGATCATAGAGGCCGCCGTAGGGGCCGCGCATCATCAATACCATCATGCCTGCCAGCCCTTCAGGCGATTGCATCGCCCGCTGGATGCCCGCAGCGAAGGCCGGCATCACGGCTTCGGCCGCCTTCTGCGCCTGCTGCGCCGTAAGGCCGTAGATCTGGGCAAGGTTCTCAAGGCCGTGTCCGCCTTGGGCTGCTCTCAGCAATTGTACGAACTGGTCCATATGGCGGCCTCCCGAGAAAGAGACCTTACGCCATCGTCTTGCCAAAATCACGGCTCGATGGCGGTGGCATCCTGCGGCGACGACAGCGGTGGCAGTTCTACTGTGGACAGATGCGGCGCCGGGCCTCGCTCGTGCACCGGCGGGGGCGCGGCTGCGATGCGGTTGATCACGCGGAAGGCGAACACCATGGCCGCTATGCCGAACGCGACGGCCCCCAGCGCCTGACCGAGAATCACACCATTCGCGCCCATCAGATCGGCGCCGATCCACACCAGCGGGATCGTACCGAGCGTGGCTCGTCCCCAATTGAAGAAGGTGGAGAGCAGCGGCGCCCCGAGATTATTGAACGCGGCATTCGCCACGAACAGGCCGCCGAGAAAAATGAAGCTGCCCGCCGTGACGAGGCAGAAGAAGGCGACGATCGCCTGTCCCTCGGCGGTCAATCCGAATGCCGATGCGATGGAATTGCGCAGCAGGGCCAGCAGGACCCAGACCACGCCCACATAGATCAGGGTGAGAATCAGGCTGTCCTTGAGCGTGGTGCGCAGGCGATCGAATCGACCGGCACCGAAATTTTGCCCGAAGATCGGCCCGACGGCCCCGGTGAGGGCGAACAGCGGCCCGAACGCGACGGGAATCACCCGCCCGATCACCGCGAAGGCCGCCACCGCGCCGTCGCCGAAGGGGGCAAGCTTTGCGGTGACATAGGCGTTGCCCACGGGGGTCGCCACATTGGTGAGGATCGCGGGAATCGCGATGGCCGATATGGGCCGGGCGTGACGGTTCCACATGGCGAGCGTCGGCCGCCGAAACAGATTGTGCCGTCTATGGCACGCGTGGAGTCCGTACAAAGTCATGAACAGGCGGGACACGACCGACACGATCGCGGCTCCCTCGACGCCCAGGCCGAGGGCAAGGATGAGCAGCGGGTCCAGCACTGCCGTCAGCAGGCCGCCGCCGAGGGTCACCCACATGGCGCGCCCCGCGTCTCCCGTGGCGCGCAGCAAGCCGGAGGTGATCATGCCGATGCCGAGCAGCGGCGTGGAAAGTGTGACGACCACGAGAAACCGGTCGGCGATATCGAGCGTCCGGCCCTGGGCACCGAGCAAGCCCAGCAGGGGCCGGATCAGCGGCAGCGACACCGCGGTCAGGATGATGCAGGCCAGGACCATATAGAGCATCGCGATGGTGGCGAGCGCGCGGGCATCTTCTCGATTTCCCGCGCCAAGCGCGCGCGAGACCACCGCAGATCCCGCGATCATGATGCCGAGCGCCACCGACGTGGTGAAGAACAGCATGGTGCCGGCATAGCCGATGGCGGCGGCCAGTTCGGCTTCGCCGAGCAGCGAGATGTAAAACAGGTTGAGCAGGTCGACGAGAAAGACCGAGACGAGACCGATGGATCCGGTGGCGGTCATCACCGCCACATGGCGCATGATGGAGCCATGCAGGAATTTGGCGGGCGCTTGGCTCATATCGTCGGTGTGTCTCTTTGAAGACTGCGTCGCAAGAGGCCGGCCGGACAAGCAATTGTGAAGGCACGCAAGATCTAGATCAGGCGCGATGCCCGCCCTCACCCACGCGGGGAGAAAGTCACGTCAGCCGGAGAATTCGGTCTCGTGGGCGAGCACGTCCTGCGCCTCGGGATTGAGCGGCTTTGCCGGCTTGTTGGGATCGGTGAGCGGCTCCGGCTCCACTTTCTGACCTGCCGATTCGGTACCGGCATAGAGCCCTTCCTGCACCTGCAGTTCGAGGCGGCGGCGATCCCGGGCGCGCACGTCCGCCACCAGGGCAGCGGCGGCCTGTTGGTCGAAGCCGAGGGCCTCGAGGGTGCGCCCGCCGAAGGCGAAGGCGGATTCCAAGGTCTCGCGCACCTCGAAGTCGACGGATTTACGCAGCAGGTCCATGGAATGCACGCGGTCGAAGGCGCGCACGTGCAGGCGGGCGTTGGGCATGTTCGCTTGAACGATATCGACGATGCGATCCGCCGCCTCGCGATCGTCCACGCACACGGCGATCACCTCGGCCTGGTCGGCGCCGGCCGACCGCAGCACGTCGAGGCGCGTGCCGTCGCCATAATAGATATGCACGCCGAACCGGCCGGCGCTCTGGATCATCTCGACATCATTGTCGATGATCGTGACGCCGACGCCTTCCGCCAGAAGGCATTGCGAAACGATCTGCCCGAACCGGCCAAAGCCGATCACCAGCACGCGGCCGCTGGCATCGGTGAAATCGTCCGGTTCCGGCTCCGCCTCGGCATGGCGCAGGCGCGGCAGCAGCAGGCCGATGCCGGCGAACACCAAAGGCCCGATCATCATGGTGAGCGCGGCGGTGGCGGTGAGAAGTTCCGCCTGCTCGCGATTGAGAATCCCGTTGGCGAGCGCCAGGGGAAACAGCACGAACGCGAATTCGCCCGCCGGCATCAAGACCGCACCGGCGCGCAATGCGTCGGCATCCGTGCGGTGGTCGGTGCGATAGAGCAGGAACACCACCACAAACTTGATGGCGGTGATCATCAGCGCGGCGAGCACCACCGGCACGATGTGCGGCAACAGCACCGTGAGGTCCAGCGACATGCCGACGCCCATGAAGAACACGGCCAGCAGCAACCCGCGGAAGGCGTCGATATTCGCCTCGAGTTCGTGGCGGAAGGTGCTTTCCGAAAGCAGCAGGCCTGCCAGGAATGCGCCGAGGGCCATGGACAAGCCGACCAGGGCCATCAGCCCCGCCGCGCCGAGCACCACCAGAAGCGCCGCCGCGGTCATCGCCTCGCGGGCCCCGGATCGCGCCAGCAGACGGAACAGCGGATTGAGCAGGAACCGGCCGGACACCACGATCACGCTCACCGCCGCGAGTGCGGCGGCCGCTTTCAGCAGAGTTCCCGTGACATCCGTGCCGAGATCGGATTCGCCGGGCGCCAACAGGGGCACCAGGGCAAGCAGGGGCACGATGGCGATATCCTGAAACAGCAGGATGGAGAACGCGCGTTGGCCGTAGCCGGACGGCAGGTCGTTGTGCTCTGCCAGCAATTGCAGGGCGATTGAAGTCGCGGACATGGCCAGCGCCATGCCGGTAATGATCGCTCCGGCGATACCGAAGCCGAGAAACCAGGCCACCGTGGCGATCACCATGCCGGTGATCAGCAATTGCGCGGTACCGAGGCCGAAGATGTAGCGGCCCATGGACAGCAGGCGCGAGGGCTGCAGTTCAAGGCCGATAAGGAACAGCAGCAGGACCACGCCCAGTTCCGCCACCGCGATCACGGTTCCCGGATTGGCGATATTGAACCCGGCGGGACCGATGGCGATGCCCGCAGCGAGATAGCCGACCACAGGCGAAAGTCCGAGACGGCGAGCAACCGGAACCGAGACCACGGCCGCCGCCAGGAAAGCGAGGGCGCTGATGAACAGGGTGTGGTCGTCTCCGTGCATCCGCCATGCCTTCTGCCAAGCTCACGCCGGCGCTTTTGTGCAGAGCAACAATGGCCAAACCATGCCGCTCGGCAATGCTGCAGTAAAGGCGGGATGAAGCCGTGGACCAAGGGGTTTTATGCCCTGTGCCCGCAGGGCGCCCGAGGAAGACGCAAAACGGGAGTGCGCCGCCCGCTGGGCTATTTGAGGGCGTCGAAGCCAGGGCCGAATCCGTTCAGCCCCAGGGGGATGCCGATGCCCTCCTCCGGCGTCTGGAAGATGATGAAGGTCGCCTGCTTGCCCTGCCGCAGCCGGCTGATCAGGGCGTCGTCCATCACCACTTCTGCGACGCATCCATTGGGCAGGCAGCGCACGAAGCCGGCGCGGCCGACATCGGTATCGTCGATCTTCAACCCCAGGCCGGATGGAATCAGGACGCCGAGCGGGGCGAGGATACGCAGCAAGCGGCTCTTCTGATCCGCCGTCTTCAGGATGATGACCGTCAGTCCGACATTCGGCCGGTCGTCAGCCTGGACGCTCTGCAGCAGGACGCATTGCTCGGTTTGTGCGCCGGGGGGCGTGTCGCAGCGAATCTGCCAGTCGCCATAGACCTGTTTCACCACGCCCTGCGCCATTGCGGAACCCGATGCACCCGTGAGGCCGCACAAGCCGACGAGCGCGGCGGCCATCGCGAGGACGGTCTTGCCAAGCCGGCGGACGGTCTTGGGGCGCCGATCGGTGCGGGCGTGTGCCCGCGACAACTTGAACTCCATGGGCACCGGCTCCGAAAACTGGCGGCAATCCAAACGAGCCGCGTCATAGCAGAAGGGCATAACGAACGCCCCGTGCATTTCGGCTTAAAAGGCTGACCGTCCATGTCAAGAATGCGGCGGCCCTTTGAGCAATAAAACGAATAATTGATGCGCCGAGGCCGGTTCGGACCCTCCCGGTGCCTGCTTGGGGTGGCATGGGGGTCTGGGAAAGGTCCTCTGAGGATCGTTCGCCGGCTGTACGGACGTAGGGGTATGCCGACCTTGTGTCGCATCGTGCGCCCGTGCGCCGCAATTGCGGGAGCGGGTTATTTGTGTTTGATTTAAGTCAAGAATGCGCCGGTTAACCGAGCGCGCTTTTGGCGTCCGCCATCTACCGATTACCGCTGCGCTTCCGGTAGCGACGGCGCCGCGCAGGGAGAGCAGATTACCATGATTTCGTTCATTCGCACCGGTGCTCTCGCCGTGGCCGCGCTGGTCGCCGCGATCTCTTTGAGCTCGGCTGCGTGGGCCGGTATGGGCCAGCCGTCCGATTGGCAGATCGGCCTCCAGGAAGCTGCGACGCCAGTGATGGCCAGCATTCATTCCTTCAACAATTTCCTGCTCGCCATCATCGTAACCATCGTTCTGTTCGTGATGGTGCTGCTGGCGATCGTGATGGTCCGCTTCAACGAGCGGGCGAACCCGGTCCCCTCCAAAACCTCGCACAATACGCTGATCGAGGTGATCTGGACCGTCGCGCCGGTGATGATCCTGGTGGCGATCGCGATCCCCTCCTTCCGCCTGCTCCACCTGGAGCTGAACATCCCGCCGGCGGACATGACCGTGAAGGTCACAGGGCATCAGTGGTACTGGTCCTATGAATATCCCGACAACGGCGGCTTCGGTTTCGATTCGCTGATGGTGGCGGAGAAGGATCTCAAGCACGACCAGCCGCGCCTGCTCGCCGTGGACAACGAGGTGGTTGTGCCGGTGAACAAGACCGTGCGCATTCAGGTGACCGCCGCCGACGTGATCCACTCCTTTGCAGTGCCTTCTTTTGGGGTGAAGATAGACGCCCTCCCGGGCCGGTTGAACGAATCCTGGTTCAAGGCCACCAGGGAAGGCGTCTATTACGGCCAGTGCTCGGAGCTGTGTGGCCGCGACCATGCTTTCATGCCCATCGCGGTGCGTGTGGTGAGTCAGGCGGATTTCGACGCCTGGGTGGCTCAGGCCAAGCAGAAGTTCTCTGCTGCGCCCGCGACGGTGCGCACCGCGCAGACCCCGGTCAGTGGGCCGCTTCTGCTGGCCGACGCGTCCAACTGAGGCATCGGCCTCGGACGCGTCCGCAACGATCGGACTAAGACCGGCATGAGATGGCGCGCGCCGCCTCGTGCCTGAAATCGAAAGGACCCGGTTGGGTCCCTGAAGGCCCAACGGCGTTAAAGATAAGACGGCAACGTCAAGACACTGAGGACTGGACTCATGGCCACCGAGGCTATCGCGCACGACGCGGCACATGCCGAGCACAATCCCACGGGATGGAAGCGGTGGGTGTTCTCGACGAATAACAAGGACATCGGCATCATGTACCTGATCTTCGCCATCGTGGCGGGGATCGTGGGCGGTGCGCTGTCCATCGGCATCCGAATGGAGCTGATGGAGCCGGGCCTGCAATATTTCAAGAACCCGCAGACCTTCAATGTCTTCACCACCGGTCACGGCCTGATCATGATCTTCTTCATGGTGATGCCCGCATTGATCGGCGGCTTCGGCAATTATTTCATCCCGCTGATGATCGGCGCCCCCGACACGGCCTTCCCGCGCATCAACAACATCGCCTTCTGGCTGATGCCGCCGGCCTTTGGGCTCGCCATCATCTCGCTGTTCGTCGAAGGGGCCGCCGGCTCCAACGGCTTCGGCGGCGGTTGGACGATCTATCCCCCGCTGTCCTCCAAGCTCGGCCATCCCGGCCCGGCCATGGACCTGCTGATCTTCGCGCTGCATATCGCCGGCGCGTCCTCGATCCTCGGGGCGATCAACCTCATCACCACCATCTTCAACATGCGCGCTCCGGGCATGACGCTGCACAAGATGCCGCTGTTTGCCTGGGCCCAGCTCATCACCGCCTTCCTGTTGCTGCTGTCGCTGCCGGTGCTCGCGGGCGCCATCACCATGCTGCTGACGGATCGCAACTTCGGCACCACGTTCTTCGATCCGGCCGGCGGCGGCGATCCGATCCTGTTCCAGCACCTGTTCTGGTTCTTCGGTCACCCCGAGGTGTACATCCTGATCCTGCCGGGCTTCGGCATCGTCTCCCACATCGTCTCCACCTTCTCGCGCAAGCCGGTGTTCGGCTATCTCGGCATGGCCTATGCCATGGTGGCGATCGGCGTGGTGGGCTTCGTGGTGTGGGCGCACCACATGTACACGGTGGGCCTTTCGGCTTCCACGCAGTCCTATTTCGTCGCGGCGACCATGATCATCGCCATCCCGACCGGCGTGAAGATCTTCTCCTGGATCGCCACCATGTGGGGCGGCTCGGTGCAGTTCCGTACCCCCATGCTGTGGGCGATCGGCTTCATCTTCCTGTTCACCGTGGGTGGCGTCACCGGCGTCGTGCTTTCGAACGCGGGCATCGACCGCTCGCTGCACGATACCTATTATGTGGTGGCGCACTTCCATTACGTGCTGTCGCTCGGCGCCGTGTTCGCCATCTTCGCGGGCTGGTATTATTGGTTCCCGAAGATGAGCGGCTACATGATCCCGGAATTCTGGGGGAAGCTGCACTTTTGGGTGACATTCGTCGGGGTGAATCTGGTGTTCTTCCCGCAGCACTTCCTCGGCCTTGCCGGCATGCCGCGCCGTTATGTGGACTATCCCGATGCGTTCGCGCACTGGAATTATGTCTCCTCCATCGGCTCCTACATCTCCGGTTTTGCCGTGCTGATCTTCCTGACCGGCATCGTCGTGGCCTTCCGGCGCAAGGAACTTGCCGGCCCCAATCCTTGGGGTCCCGGTGCGACGACCCTGGAGTGGACCTTGTCTTCTCCCCCGCCGTTCCACCAGTTCGAAGTCCTGCCGCGCATCAAGTGAGCGCGGGTTCCTCCTACGAGGCGAACCGGCGCGGGTTCCCGCGCCGGTTCCTTTTCACGGGGGCAAGGTTTTCGCAGCGGACCATGCGGCGTCCCGACAATCGCCGTTTTCCCGTTCCAGCGAAGCCGACACGACCGGGCGGCCCTGCCGCGCGGGCGAGCATCATACCGGCCAGGCGCCGGACCAGTAGAGTTCGAGGCGTGACGGGGCCGCGCGGCGGGCCCTGCGGGCCAGGCCCGTACCCACAGGACCAGTACGCATGAGCGACGTGAGTGTGAGCTTGAACCAGACGGCGGTCGCCCGCGGAACCGAGGCGGGTCTCGGCCTTGCCTCGCCGCGCGACTACCTGTCGCTGCTGAAGCCGCGAGTCATGTCGCTGGTCGTTTTTACGGCCCTTGTGGGGCTGGTGCGTGCCCCAGACCATGTCCATCCGGTGATCGCCTTCACAGCTTTGCTTTGCATTGCAGTGGGCGCTGGAGCCGCCGGTGCCCTCAACATGTGGTGGGATGCCGACATCGACGCGATCATGTCGCGCACGAAGGATCGGCCGATCCCCGCTGGCCGCGTTACGCCGCAGGAAGCCCTTGCCTTCGGCCTTACCCTCTCGGCGTTTTCGGTGGTTGTGCTGGGCTTGCTGGTGAACGAACTAGCGGGCGCGTTGCTGGCCTTCACCATCTTCTTCTACGTGGTGATCTACACCATGTGGCTGAAGCGCTCGACGCCGCAGAACATCGTCATCGGCGGCGCGGCGGGCGCCTTTCCGCCCATGGTGGCGTGGGCTGCCGCAACCGGCTCGGTCGGCTTCGAGAGCCTGCTTCTGGTGGCCATCATCTTCTTCTGGACGCCGCCGCACTTCTGGGCGCTCGCGCTCTATCGCGCCGACGATTACGCGCGTGCCGGGGTGCCCATGCTGCCGGTGACCGCCGGTCCCGACGAGACCCGCCGCCAGATTCTCCTCTACACGCTGTTCTTGGTTCCGCTTGCCGTTTCGCCGGTGGCATTCGGCTATGCGGGTTATGGCTATGGTGCGGTCGCCACTGTGCTCGGCGCGGGCATGGTATGGTTCGCGGTCAAGGTCTACCGCGTGCGCGACGGCGCGGCGGCGGTGAAGGCGAGCAAGCAATTGTTCGGCTTTTCAATCCTGTATCTGTTTTTGCTCTTCGCCTCGCTTTTGGTCGAAGCGCTGGTGGGAGTTTGATCCGTGGTGGATGAGAAGGAGAAGCGCGAGCCCGAACTGCCGGGCATCGTGCTGACGGACGAGCAGAAGCGGCGGCGGCGGGCTCGCTCCATCGCCATCGCGTCGGTGCTCGGCTTTCTGGTGGTTCTTTTCTACGTGGTGACCATCGTGAAGATGGGTCCGGCTGTCCTGAACCGGCCGTTGTGAGGATCGCATGAGCGAAGGTGGAATGCCCCCGGTGTCCGAGCAGGGACACGCCGCGGCTGCTCCCAAGCGGCGCCGGTACCGGCACATGCTTGTCGCTCTGGCTTGCCTCGCCTTTGCCGGCGGGATGGTCGGCGCGGCCTATGCCATCGTGCCGTTATACGCGATGTTCTGTTCGCTCACCGGCTTCGGCGGCGCCACCCGGGTCGGGACCCAGGTGCCGGAGAAGGTGCTCGACCGGATCATGCAGGTCCGGTTCGATTCCAACATCGCGCCCGGCCTGCCCTGGGAGTTCAAGCCCGAGCAAGCGGACGTGCGGGTGCGCATCGGCGAGACCAAGATGGTCTATTATCTCGCACGCAATCTGTCTTCGGCCGAGACCTACGGCAACGCCACCTATAACGTCACGCCGGCTCAGGCCGGGGCCTATTTCGTGAAGATGCAATGCTTCTGTTTCTCGGAGCAGACCATGCAGGGCAACGAGAAGGTCGACATGCCGGTGGTGTTCTTCATCGATCCGGCGATTGCCGATGACCCCGACTTCAAAAATGTGAAGACCATCACGTTGTCCTACACCTTCTTCGCTGCGCCCAAGCCGGCGGCACCGGTCGCGCGCGCGCCCGAAGCGGCGAGCGAGAGCGCGAAGAAGGCATTGTGAACTGTTCGGCCGGCGGGTCCGGCAGGTAAAAGATCGGCGTGCCGGGTGCGGGGCGCGGGGTTTGTGGGACAGGACGCAACCGTCGCATTGCGGCGGCGGCGCCGGTCCTGGTAGAACTTTAATGCTGGAAGGGGAGGCCGCTTCAGATGGCCGAGGGACACGTGAAGCAGCACGATTATCACATGGTGGAGCCGAGCCCGTGGCCCATCGTGGGCTCGATCTCGGCTTTCATTCTCACCGGCGGTGCGGTGGTTTGGATGCATGGTGGCACGGCCATCCCCATGGGGATTGGCTTCCTGGGCGTGCTCTACACCATGTTCGGCTGGTGGCGGGACATGATCCGCGAGGGTCATCTCGGCTTCCATACCCCGGTGGTGCAGATCGGGCTGCGCTACGGCATGATCTTGTTCATCGCCTCCGAAGTGATGTTCTTTGTCGCCTGGTTCTGGGCCTATTTCGATGCGGCCCTGTTCTCCGGCGAGGCGATCAATTATTCGCGCTTCGAATTCACCGGCGGCACTTGGCCGCCGAAGGGCATCGAGTCGCTCGATCCCTGGCACCTGCCGCTGCTCAACACGCTGCTGCTGCTCACCTCGGGCACCACGGTCACCTGGGCGCATCACGCGCTGCTGGAAAATGACCGCCAGGGTCTGAAGTGGGGCCTGCTGCTGACCGTGGTGCTGGGCGTGCTGTTCACGAGCTGCCAGGCGTTCGAATATCTGCACGTCCACTTCGGCTTTTCCGGCAATATTTACGGCGCCACCTTCTTCATGGCGACGGGCTTCCACGGCTTCCACGTCATCGTCGGCACCATCTTCCTGCTGGTGTGCCTGCTGCGCGCGGTCGCTGGGGACTTCACGCCCGACAAGCACTTCGGCTTCGAGGCCGCTGCTTGGTACTGGCACTTCGTGGACGTGGTCTGGCTGTTCCTCTTCGCGTTCATCTACGTGTGGGGCGCTGGCGCTTCGGCCCATTAGTCCGGTCGGAACCCGAAACGGGCTCGAACGGGAATCGGCGGGGCGGCGGGAGCCGCCCCGTTTTGTTTGGCAGATGGCCAAGACTGCCCACTGAGGTGTCCATGGAACCCTATTACAGCCCCGTCTCGCCCGTCGTGGCCGGCCTGTCCTGCCGCTGCCCGCGGTGCGGCAAAGGGAAACTTTTCAAGGGTTTCCTCCAACTCGCCCCGGAATGCGAGGCTTGCGGCCTCGATTATTCCTTCATCGATGCGGGGGACGGGCCGGCGGTGTTCGTAATCCTGATCGGCGGCTTCATCGTGGTTGCGCTCGCGTTCTGGGTGGAGGTGACGTTCGAGCCGCCTCTCTGGGTGCACGCCTTGCTTTGGATCCCTGGCATATTGATCGTCACACTCGGCCTGCTGCGGCCGTTCAAGGGGGTCCTGGTGGCCATGCAATATCGCAACCGCGCGGCCGAAGGCCGGCTGGAGCAGCGCGACGGCGAATGAGCGAGCCAGCACGTCGCGGGCTGCTTTTGCCCACCTTGACCGCGCTCAGCGCCCTTGTGGTGTTGCTCGGCCTCGGCACGTGGCAGATGGAGCGTTTGAGCTGGAAGAATGCACTGGTCGCCCAGGTCGAGTCGCGCGCTGCCCAGCCGCCGCACGCTGTCCTGCCCTTGTCGCAATGGCCGGCCGTGTCCCGTGAGATGGACGAGTATCAGCCGGTGCGCGCCACGGGCAGGTTCGACCATTCCAAGGAAACCCTGATCTATACGGTGCTGTCGGAACCCAAGGGCCCCTACAAGGGCCCGGGCTTCCAGGTGCTGACACCCCTGATTTTGGCGGACGGGTCGGCCATTCTCGTCAATCGCGGCTTCATCCCCGAGGAGCGGCGCGCGCCCTCGAGCCGGGCGCAAGGGCAAGTGGAAGGGCCCGTGACTGTCACGGGGCTGCTGCGCATGCCCGAGGAGCCGAGTTGGTTCGTGCCTGCCAACGATCCCGCGCGCAACGCCTGGTACCGGCGGGACCCGCTAGAGATTGGTGCGGCTCGGGGCCTCGCCAAAGTTGCGCCCTTCACCATTGATGCCGATGGCACTCCCAATCCCGGCGGGTTGCCGCAAGGGGGTGAGACGCGCCTCGCCTTCCCCAATCGCCATCTGGAATATGCGCTGACCTGGTACGGCCTCGCGGTGACGCTGGTGGGGGTCTACATCGCCTTCGTCATCTCGCGCCGGCGCGGAACGCTGTAATCCCAGCGGCCGGGCTTCGATGGGTGCCGCGCTGATGTCGCTGCCGTGGTTTCGCTCAAGCGCCGCACCTGCCTGACCATGGAAGGCGCTGCAGCTCACCGTCCTTGCTGTGAGCGGGTCTCAGCCGATGTAATAGCGGCGCGGGCGGTCGCCTTCGCGCATATAGCCGACGAAGCCGGCCACCCCGAGGCCCTGCGCCAGCAGGCCCGGCAAGAGCGAGGCGAGATCGCCCACGGTGAGGCCGTCGGGTGCCAGCAGATCGCGGATCGCAAATTGGCTGAATGCGGTCACCAGCAGCCAGATCACCAGCCCGATGGGTGCGACCGACAGGGTGCTGACCGCGCGACGGACTGTCATGATGACAAAGCTTATACCCCAGACGAAAAGAACCGCCTGTGGGAACAGGCCGAAGCGCAGCATCTGCGAGGATCCGCCGGGCGCGGCCAGGGAATCGACGATGGCGGACCAGGCCGCCTGGGGGCCCAGCACCGAAATCAGCGTGAAGAGACCCGCGAGAGGCACGGCGGTGATGCCGCAGGCACACCAGAAGATGATCGCGAGCAGGCCGGAAAGGCGCGGCGCGCCGATGCGGTGCGGGGGAATCGGGCGGAGGGTTGGCAGGCGCGGCATTGAAGATCCTTCAGCGAAAGCGGTCGCGCCAGGCGGCCTGGGCACCGGGATAGGGCAAGGTGGTCGCCTCGTAAATGGCACGCCCGATCGCGCGCGCGAGCACGCAGGCGGCAGTCGCGCCGAGTTCGGCTTCCGCGTGGCGGGTCGGGTCCAACTCCTTGCGGCCGGTCGCAAGCGCGAACACGCAATCCCCGTCGAGCGGCGTATGGACGGGAAAAAGCGATAGGGCCAGCCCGTCCTGCGCCATCACGGCGAAGGCGCGGGCCTCTGATCGGGTCAGCACGGCATCGGTCGCGACGATGGCGATCGTGGTGTTGGCGCGGGGCAAGGCCCCCTTCATGGAGAGCGCGGAGGCATCGTCCGGCCAATGCTGCGGCATGCCGAGGCCGCCGAATTCAGCATTTCGCTCGTACGGCGCCGCCCGCAGATGGGGGCCGGCGCCAATGAGCGGGCTCCCTACGGCGTTCACCGCCACCAGTGCGCCGACCACATGGCCGCCGGGTGAGACGGCGGAGGCAGAACCGAGCCCGCCCTTCACATGGGCCGTGGTGGCGCCCGTGCCCGCGCCCACCGAGCCGAGCGCGAAGGTGCCGTCACGCGCGGCCTGGGCCGCCTCGTAACCGAGCGTGGCATAGGGCGAGACCCGCCCCCAGGCCTTGTCGCCGCCGTTGAGCAGATCGAACAGGATCGCGCCGGGCACGATCGGAATGCGCACTGCCCCTACGGGATGGCCGCGTCCGTGCTCCGCCAGCCACGACATCACGCCGGATCCGGCGTCCAGGCCGAAGGCCGAGCCGCCGGAGAGCACCAAGGCATCCACGTGCTGGACGCTGGCGCCAAGGGCAAGCAGATCGGTCTCGCGCGTGCCGGGACTGCCGCCACGCACGTCCACGGCCGCGATCGTCGGCACGTCACAGATCACCGCCGTCACGCCGGACCCGAGCTTGAGGTCGGTCGCATGGCCGATCCGGAGACCCGGTACATCGGTTATGAGGTTGAGCATGAGCGATCCGCATCGGCAGGGTGCCGCCCCTAAGGTCTAGAGCATTTCGGCGCGAAGTGGACACCGGTGCGCGTGAAGAAAGAGCGACCGGGCATCAGGTTCGCCCCCAGGTCCACCGCCGCCATTTACGGCTGGCACACCGGGCCGGCTGCGGCAAAGCGGCCGATCACATGGCGGGGAGGGGGGCAAGGCCCCCTCTTGTGCGACGGCGGCATTCCGGCTCATGACTGGCGACGAAGAGGCTTGGCCGCTGGTGACTGCGGCCGGCCCCGGTTTCGCGTTCGAAGGGTGCTGCCTTCCCATGGCCGACGTCACGCTGCCTGCCGCCTTCGCCGCGGGCCTTGCGAGCTTTCTCTCTCCTTGCGTGCTTCCGCTCGTCCCGCCCTATCTGTGCTTCCTCGGCGGCGCGACCCTGGACGACCTCTCCAAGGCGGAGCCGTTGGCGCAGGTCGGACGGCGGGCGATCTTCGGGGCGCTGCTGTTCGTTTCTGGCTTCACTGTCGTGTTCGTGGCATTGGGGGCAGGTGCATCGGCCGTGGGCGAGGTCCTGCGGGCCCATCAGGAGGTGCTGTCGATCATCGCCGGGGTCGCCATCATCGTGATGGGCCTGAACTTTCTCGGCGTGTTCAAGATTCATGTGCTGTCGCGCACGGCCCGGCCGCACGTGAACGAGCCCACCGGCCTCTGGGGCGCCTTCGTGATGGGGCTCGCTTTCGCGTTCGGCTGGACACCGTGCCTCGGGCCGGTACTGGGGGCGATCCTGGCCGTCGCCGGCTCGGAGGCGACGGTGGCCAAGGGGGCAGGGCTTCTGGCGATCTATTCGGCTGGCCTCGGCGTTCCGTTCTTGCTGGCGGCGGTGGCGGTGCGGCCGTTCCTGAACGGGCTGCGCCACATGCGCCGCCTGCTGCCGGTGATGGAGAAGGTCATGGGGGCGATGCTGGTGATCACCGGCATCGCCTTCATGTCGGGTTGGATCGCCAGCGTCTCCTATTGGCTGATCGAGACCTTCCCGGCACTCTCCACCATCGGCTGAGGCGCTCAGGTGAGCGGCGTCATGACGTGGGTGCGATACGCCGGACGCTCTTTCAGACGTCCGTACCAAGCCTCAAGGTGGGGCATGGATGGGCGCTCCAGCGGCATCTCGAACCAGCCATAGGCAAAGCAGCCGAGCGGGATGTCGCCCATGGCGAAGGTTTCGCCCGAGAGATAGGGATGGCGCGCCAGCGCCGCGTCTACCCGCGTCAGCAGCTCGGCGCAGACGGCCGCGCCCTTTTCAACGGCAGCCATGTCGCGCTGGTCGGGCGGCGTGCGGACCAGGCCCCAGAACACGTCGCGGAACGGGCTGGCGAACGAGGAGGTGGTCCAGTCCATCCATTTGTCGCCGATCGCCCGCGCCGCCGGATCGAGCGGCCACAGCGTTCCCGCCCCGTATTGCGCGGCAAGATAGCGAACCACGGCATTGGATTCCCACAGCACCAAGCCGCCGTCTTCGATGCAGGGCACCAGACCGTTGGGGTTCATGGCGCGATAGTCGGGTTCGGCGACAACGCCGAAAGCTCCGCCGGCATTTTCATGCGCGAACGGCAGGTTCAGTTCGCCTGCGGCCCAGACCGCCTTTTTCACATTGGTGGAATTGAGGCGTCCCCAGATCTTCAGCATGGCGTCATCCTCTTGTTTTTGTTTCCGGCGGGCCATGCCGCCTCATGAAAAAGGCCCGCGCTTAAGCGCGAGCCCTGTTTCTTCATCCTTCGGATCGATCAGATCTCGCTGTAAGCGCCGTCCTTCCAGATATAGACGACATAATCCTTCTTGGTGATGTCGCCCTTCTTGTCGAAGGAGAGCGGGCCAAGCACCGTCTGGAACGTGGCGCCGGAGTGCATGTAGTCGGCAAGCTTTTTGGGGTCGGTGGACTTGGTCGCTTCCGCCGCCTGCTTGATGATCTGCACAGCGGCATAGGAATAGAGGACATAGCCTTCCGGATCCACGCCCTTGGCCTTGAACTTGTCCACCACTTCCTTCGCGGCAGGGTTCTTGCGCGGGTCGGGACCGAAGGTCATCAGCGTGCCGGCGGCGCCGGGTCCGGCGATGGACCAGAATTCCTTGTCGGTGATGCCGTCGCCGGAGAACAGAACGCTCTTGAGGCCCTGGTCGCGCATCTGCCGCACGATCAGTCCGGCTTCCGGATGCAGGCCGCCGAAATAAACGAGATCGACGCCCGCCGCCTTGAGCTTGGACACGAGCGCGGAATAATCCTTCTCGCCAGGATTGATGCCCTCGTAGAGCACTTCCTTGACGCCGCCCTTGTTCATCGCCTTCTGGGTTTCGTCCGCAAGCCCCTTGCCGTAGGGGGTCTTGTCATGGACGATCGCGACCTTCTTGCCCTTGAAATTGTTGACGATGTAGTCACCGGCCACCGCGCCTTGCTGGTCATCGCGGCCGCAGGTGCGGAACGTGTTCCACATCTTGCGCTCGGTGAACTGCGGATTGGTGGAGGCGGGGCTGATCTGCAGCACGCCGGATTCTTCGTAATCCGTCGAAGTCGGGATCGACACGCCGGAGTTGAAGTGGCCGACCACGTATTTCACGCCGTCCGAGATGAACTTGTTCGCCGCCGACTTGCCCTGCTCTGGCTTTGAGGCGTCGTCGCCGACAAAAAGCTCGATCTTCTGCCCGTTGATGCCACCGGCGGCGTTGATGTCCGCCACTGCCTGGTCGACGCCGGTCTTGATCTGCGCGCCGAAGGCGGCATTCGCTCCGGTCATCGGGGCGCCTACGCCCATTTTAAGAGGCGCTTGCGCATGGGCGGCCGGACCGGCCGCCGCCGCAAGGGCGAGGCCGGCGCCGACCGTCAGGCCGGCAAGTAACAGCTTCCTCATCCTGTTCTCCTCTGGTTGTACCGAGCGCCGAAGACCCTCAGCGCGGCGGCAGAACGTGCGTCCGGCCGCCATTGTGCCGGTTTCTCATCGCCTGTCGACACGCCATGTGGGCTACGCCGCTTCATCCGTGCCGGCCTTGTTGCGCCAGGAAAGAGGGCCGGCCGATTCGTAAAGCCAGTCGTAGCGCAGCGTCATCTGCTGCTTGCGCACCGCGCGGAAGCCGAGCGTGGCGATGGCGAACAGGAGCACTGCTTCGACGGTATAATGACCAAGTGCGAACAGCGTGCCCTTGAACAAAGCGAAATGGCAGAAGCGCACAGCTGCCGTCAGCAGCAGCGCATAGACAAAGACGAGGATGAAAGGTTTCCAGCCCTTCGCCATAGCCCGCCCGGTGAGCCACGCCGCGCCGCCGCCGAGGAACAGGGTCACAAGCATGAAGTCGCCGGTGGAGACTTCGACCACCTCGCTCGGCCGCACGATGAAGAGCACCAGGATCGCCGCCAGCGCCAGCACCGGCAGGAGGATCATGGGCGAGGTGGGGCGGCCGGGATGGGGCAGGTTCGCCATGGTCACGCACCTCCTTCGAGATAGGCGGCCTTGACCTCGGGCCGTTCCAGAAGCTCACGCCCGGTGCCGGCCATGGTGATCGTGCCATTGACCAGCACGTAGCCCCGGTGCGCCAGCTTGAGCGCGTGAAACGCGTTCTGCTCCACCAGGAATACGGTCAGGCCCTCGGTCTGGTTCAGGTCGCGGATCACGTCGAAGATCTGCCGCACCACCAGCGGCGCGAGGCCGAGTGAGGGTTCGTCGAGCAGCAGCAGGCGCGGGCGGCTCATGAGCGCGCGGGCGATCGCGAGCATTTGCTGCTCGCCACCGGAGAGCGTGCCGCCGCGCTGGTGCAGGCGCTCCTTGAGGCGCGGGAACATCTCGAACATGCGCTCCAGATCTTCCGCGAAATGAGCGCTGCCGTTCAATGCGGCGCCCATCTGCAGGTTCTCGTAGACGCTCATGCGCGGGAAGATACGCCGCCCTTCCGGCGCTTGGGCGATGTTCAGCCGCATGATCTCATGGGTCGGCAGGCGTGTGATGTCCTGTCCGGCGAACAGGATGGTGCCCTCCTGGGCGCGCGGCGCGCCGCAGATGGTCATCATGAGGGTGGATTTCCCGGCCCCATTGGCGCCGATGAGAGTGACGATCTCGCCCTCGTTCACCTCAAGGTCGACCCCGCGAAGGGCCATGATCTTGCCGTAGAAGGTTTTGACCCCGCTGAGGGAGAGGAGCGGGCTCACGGGCTCACCTCCGCTTCCACCTGTTCGACCGCGTCTTCATCGACGCCGAGATAGGCGGCGATGACGCGGGGATCGGCGCGCACCTCGGCGGGGGTGCCGTCGGCGATCTTGCGGCCGTATTCCAGCACGATCACATGGTCGGAAATCTCCATGACCACCGACATGTCGTGCTCGATCAGCAGCACCGAGGTCTTCTCCTCCCGGATCGCCAGCAGAAGCGCGTTGAGCGCCGCGGATTCGCGCGGATTGAGGCCGGCGGCGGGCTCGTCGAGGCAGAGCAGGGCAGGCTCGCTGCACATGGCGCGGGCGATCTCCAGCCGGCGCTGGTCGCCGTAAGGCAGGTCGCCGGCGGGATCGTCCGCCCGGTCCACGAGCGCGATCCGCTCCAGCCAATGGAGGGCGCGCGCAATCGCCTGCTTCTCGCGCCGCTGCCAGCTCGGCAGATTGAGCAAGGCAGAGGGCGAGAGCAGGCCGCTCTCGGTGAGGCTCATGTGCTGGGCCACCAGCAGATTCTCAAGCACGGTCATGCCGGAGAACAGGCGGATGTTCTGGAACGTGCGGGCGACCTTGGCCTGAGCGGCGACCTCGTGGTCCGGCAGCCGCTCCAGCAGGAACAGGGCACCGGCTTGCGTCTTCGATGCTGCGAGGCCGTTGCGGGTGAGGGCGGCGATCTCGGCCGGCGTCGGCGGGCCGCCCTGGGCTAGGGCGATGCGTCCTGAACTCGGCTTGTAAAAGCCAGTAATGCAGTTGAAGACGGTGGTCTTGCCCGCGCCGTTGGGACCGATGACGGCGGTGATGTCGCCGCGCCCGGCCCTCAGCGACACGTCGCCGACGGCGATCAGTCCGCCGAAGCGCATGCACAGATGATCGACCAGCAGGATGGGGTCGGTGTCCCAAGGCCTCATCCGTGGCCCTCCTTTACGAGGTCGCCCGAGACCTTCTTGCGCTCCTTGAGGAAGATGGTGGCAAGCCGGCTGGAGACGAGCCCGCGCGGGCGCCAGACCATCACTGCCACCATAGCGAAACCGAAGATCAGCATGCGGTAGAGGGTGGGATCGAAATCGGCGCCAAGCAGCCAAGGCTCCTTCAGGAAGGTGAGGTTGCGCAGCAATTCCATGCCGCCGATGAGCAGGATGGCGGAAGCGGCAACCCCCATCTGCGAGCCCATGCCGCCGAGCACCACGATCGCCAGGATCACCGCTGATTCCATGAAGGTGAAGGATTCCGGGGAAACGAACCGTACCCGCACCGCGAAGAAGGCGCCGGCGAACCCGCCGAACATGGCGCCGATGGAAAACGCCGTGAGCTTTGTCAGGGTCGTGTTGATGCCGAGGGAACGGCAGGCGATCTCATCCTCGCGCAGCGCCTCCCACGCCCGGCCCACCGGCATGCGGCGCAGCCGCACCGTCACCAGCGCAGTCAGGGCCGCAAGGCCGAGGATGACGAAATAAAGGAAGATCATGCGGTGCATGGCGCTGAACTGCAGCCCGAACAGGGCCGCAAAGCCATCCTCCCCAGACGAGAAGGGAATGCCGAAGAAGGTGATGGCGGGAATGGAGGAAATCCCGGCCCCACCGTTCGTCAGGTCCACCCAATTTATGAGCACCAGGCGGATGATTTCACCAAACGCCAAAGTGACGATGGCGAGATAATCACCCCGCAGCCGCAGCACGGGAAAGCCGAGGATCAGGCCCCAGAAGGCTGCAAGCAGGCCGGAGATGGGCAGGCACAGCCAGAACGACCACGTCGCCCAGAATCCCTCGCCCAATTGGCCGGCGAAGAAAGCGTCGATGGGGACGCTGGTGGAAAGCAGGGCAAATGTGTAGGCACCCACCGCATAGAAAGCGACATAGCCAAGGTCGAGCAGGCCGGCGAGGCCGACCACGATGTTCAGCCCCCAACCGAGCATCACATAGGTGAGGATGTAGATCCCAAGATCGATGTAATAGCGGCTGCTGCCAAGGTCGCCCGCGGCAAGGATCGCCAGCGCCGGAAACGCGATCGCGAAGGCGAAGAAGACCGGCTTTGCGAACGGCGATGCCTTGTCGGCAAAGGCGGAAAGAGCGGCGTTGGATTTGCCGCTCTTCACCCGCCCCGGCCGCCACACGGTGAGGTGCATCACGAAGCGCAGCACCATGACGATGGCGGCGAAAATCGTGACAAGGCCGAAGCGGTAGGTGAGGATCAGCGGGCCGCCGCCATCTTCCGTCGCCCGTAGTCCCACGAGCGGGGTTAGCAGCAGGAAGGTGATGACACCGCTGACGAGCGCATCCTTCACGGCGATGGACAGAGCGGACTCCCGGCCTGCCGCAGACACCCCCGCCTGCATCAGACCTTCTCCACTTCCGGCCGGCCGAGCAGGCCCTGGGGCATGAAGATGAGCGTGATCGCAAGGATCGAAAAGGCGGCCACGTCCTTGTATTCGATCGAGAAATAGGCGGACCAGAAGGTCTCGATGAGGCCGATGAGCAAGCCCCCCAGCACCGCGCCAGGCAAGGAGCCGATGCCCCCAAGCACCGCTGCCGTGAACGCCTTTACCCCCGGCACGAAGCCGTCGGAGAAGTTCACGACGCCATAATTCATCAGGTACAGGGTGCCCGCGACCGCGGCTAGCGCCGCGCCGATGATGAAGGTGAGGGAAATGGTGCGGTCCACGTCCACGCCGAGCAGTGCCGCCATCTTGCGGTCCTGCTCGCAGGCGCGCTGGGCGCGGCCGAGGGAGGTCTTCTGCACCACCCACCAGAAGATACCGAGGCACACCGCGGTGACCACCATGATGATCACCTGCTTATAGGCCAAGGTGACCTGATAGCCGCCCCGGTCGAGCACGACGATCACGTCTGTCACCAGGGGCGGAATGGACTTGTTGCGCGGCCCCTGCGCCACCTGGACGAAGTTCGAGAGCAGGATCGACATGCCGATGGCGGAGATCATAGGTGCTAGCCGGAACGAGCCGCGCAGCGGGCGATAGGCCACGCGCTCGATGGCCCAGCTCACCAGCCCGGTGAAGATCATCGCCACCACCAGCACGATGGCGAGCACCAGGAACACCGAAGTTATCCCAAGCACGGTGGTCAGCAGCAGAAAACAGGTCAGGCCGATGAAGATGGAGACCATGAAGACGTCGCCATGGGCGAAGTTCACCATGCCGATGATGCCGAACACCATCGTATAGCCGATGGCGATGAGGCCGTAGATGGAGCCGAGCGTCAGCCCGTTGATGAGCTGCTGGAGGAAGATTTCCATCCGTCCGATGCCCCCGTGTTCAAATGCGCCTATTTCTTGATCGTGCTCGCAGATTGGGCGCCACCGTTCGACTCATAGCGCGGGCTGCGGCCGGAAACAAATCGCCAGGGTTCGGGCGCTCCAATGAGCCGAGTTTCCCACAGGCGAGGACGCGCGCAAGGTCCCGGTGTGCGGGCATCCCCTGATTTACGGTGCCGGCCATCCTCCGCACGGCAGCGCGGCAACGATGGAATCGGCGCCGCCCGCCGCCGATCGCCCTTGACCGTACCGGTCCCGCAGACTCACACTGGAAGAAATAAAAGGTGCGGGATGGCGGGCGTCGGTGAAATCCAGCGCAAGCGCCATGTCTGCTTCGGGAGGTGCGTATGACGCAAGTGAGCATGACGGTGAATGGCCACCTCGTGTCCGCGGAGGTCGAGCCGCGGACGCTGCTGGTGCAATTCCTGCGCGAAAAGCTTCTCCTTACCGGCACCCATGTCGGCTGCGATACCAGCCAATGCGGCGCTTGCGTGGTGCATGTGGATGGCGCCGCTGTGAAGTCCTGCACCATGCTGGCCGTTCAGGCTGAGGGGCAGGCGATCACCACCATCGAGGGCATTGCAAATGGTGCGGTCCTGCATCCGATGCAGGAAGCCTTCCGCGAGCACCACGGCCTGCAGTGCGGCTTCTGCACGCCGGGCATGATCATGACCGCGCTCGATCTCGTGGCCCATCACGGGCCCGATCTCGACGAGGCGACGATCCGCGCGCAGCTCGACGGGAATTTGTGCCGCTGCACCGGCTATCACAATATCGTCAAGGCGGTGGAAGCTGGCGCCCACGCGATGGGTGGAGCCCTGAAGCACGCCGCCGAATGAGGATCGGGGCCTGACGGCCCCGCGCAATCTGCTTTCGACGCAGCGACGCTCGCCGGCAAGACGCGGGCGCGGTGCGGGATGACAAGATCCGCCAGTCCCCCGGGGAGGACGCCATGAACGCCAACAGCTTCGATTCCAGCAAGGTGACGCCGCTGGGCGCACCGGTGCGCCGCAAGGAAGATCGCCGCTTCATCACCGGCAAGGGCCGCTACACCGACGATCTTTCGCGCCCGGGCCAGGCGCACGCCTATTTCCTTCGCTCGCCTTATGCCCATGCCCGTATCCGTGGCATCGATATTTCGGCGGCATCGCGCATGCCCGGCGTGGTGGCGATCCTGACCGGGGAGGATCTCGCCCGGGACGGGCTCGGCGGCCTCATCTGTGGTTGGATGATCCATTCCAAGGATGGTTCGCCGATGAAGGCCGGCGCCCATCCCGCCCTCGCCAAGGACAAGGTGCGCTATGTGGGTGACCATGTGGCCGTCGTGATCGGCGAGACGCTGAACGCCGCCAAGGACGCGGCGGCCGCCATCGAGGTGGATTACGAGGTGTTGCCGGCGGCGGCCGATCTCGGCTCGGCGCAGGCTGCCGGGGCCGCGCTGATCCATGACGAGGCGCCGCGCAATACGGTGTTCGAATGGGAGCTGGGCGACAAGGCCGCCACCGAGGCCGCCTTCGCCCGCGCCGCCCATGTGACCACCATCGACCTCGTCAACAATCGCCTTGCCCCCAACCCCATGGAGCCGCGCGCCGCCATCGGCGAATATGATCCGGGGGATGAAGCTTATACGCTGTGGACCACCAGCCAGAACCCGCATGTGGCGCGCCTCGTGCTTTCGGCCTTCGTCGGCCTCGCGCCGGAGAACAAGCTGCGGGTGATCGCCCCCGACGTTGGCGGCGGCTTCGGCTCCAAGATCTTCATCTATGCGGAGGAGACGGTCTGCGCCTGGGCCTCCAAGCATGTCGGGCGGCCGGTGAAATGGACTTGCGACCGCTCCGAGGCCTTCTTGTGCGATGCCCATGGACGCGACCACATCACCCATGGCGAACTGGCGCTGGATGCCCAGGGCAAGATCCTCGCCTTCCGGGTGAAGACGATCGCCAATATGGGCGCCTACCTCTCCACCTTCGCCTCGTGCGTGCCCACCTATCTCTACGCGACGTTGCTGTCGGGACAGTACGACATCCCCGCGATCTATTGCGAGGTGGATGCGGTCCACACCAATACCGCGCCGGTGGACGCCTATCGCGGCGCCGGCCGGCCGGAGGCGACCTTCCTGGTGGAGCGCATCGTGGAAAAGGCGGCGCGGGAGATCGGCCAGGATTCGGCAGAATTCCGCCGGCGCAACTTCATCACCAGCTTCCCGCACCAGACGCCGGTGATCCTCAACTACGACATCGGCGGCTATGCCGCCTCGCTGGATAAGGCCCTGGAGCTTTCGGACTATGCCAATTTCCCGGCGCGCAAGGCGGAAGCCGCCCGGCGCGGCAAGCTGCGCGGAATAGGCTTGTCCAATTATATTGAGGCGTGCGGCATCGCCCCCTCGGCGGCCGTGGGGTCGCTCGGCGCCGGCGTCGGCTTGTGGGAGAGCGCCGAGGTGCGCGTGAACCCGACCGGCAATGTAGAAGTGCTCACCGGCTCGCACAGCCATGGCCAGGGGCACGAGACCACCTTCGCCCAATTGGTCTCCGCCCGGCTCGGCATTCCCATCGACCAGGTGACCATCGTGCATGGCGACACCGACAAGGTGCAGTTCGGCATGGGCACCTACGGCTCGCGCTCCGGCGCCGTCGGCATGTCGGCCATCGTCAAGGCGCTGGATAAGGTGGAGGCCAAGGCCAAGAAGATCGCCGCGCATATCCTGGAAGCGTCCGAGGGCGATATCGAGTTCAAGGACGGCCAGTTCACCGTTGCCGGCACCGACCGTTCGCTGGCGTTTGCCGCGGTCGCACTGAACGCTTATGTCGCGCACAAATTCCCCACGTCCGAGATCGAGCCGGGCCTGAAGGAAGGGGCGTTCTACGATCCCGTAAACTTCACCTTCCCGGCCGGCTGCCACATTTGCGAGCTGGAGGTGGACCCGGAGACCGGGACCACTGAAATCATCAAATGGGTCGCGGTCGACGATTTCGGCGCCATCATCAATCCGATGATCGTCGAAGGTCAGGTGCATGGCGGCATCGCCCAGGGGGTGGGGCAGGCACTGTTGGAAGGCGTGCGCTACGATTCCGACGGACAGCTCGTGACCGGCTCCTACATGGATTACACCATGCCCCGCGCCGGCGATTTGCCCGCGTTCGTGGTCGGCATGACCGAGACCCGCTGCCCCTCCAATCCTCTGGGCATAAAGGGATGCGGGGAGGCCGGCGCCATCGCCGCGCCGCCCGCCGTGATCAATGCTTTGACGGACGCTCTGGGCACGGAGGATATTCCCATGCCGGCGACGCCCGCGACGCTGTGGAAAATCGCGCAAGGGCAGCTTGCCCGCCGCGCGGCCGAGTGAGGGAGACGCACCATGTATGCCTTCGATTATCAGCGCCCCGCCGGCCTCGATGAAGCCCTCGCCGCCCTGCGGGCAGGTGAGGACGTGAAGCTGCTCGCAGGCGGTCAGACCCTGCTGCCGACCCTCAAGCAGCGCCTCGCCCAGCCCTCGGCCCTGGTGGACCTTTCTCGCCTTCCCGGTCTCAGCGGCGTCGAGCGGATCGACGGCGGCCTGCGCATCGGCGCCATGACACGTCACGCCGAGGTTGCCGCCTCGGCGCTGGTGGCGCAGGCCATTCCAGCCCTTGCGGCGCTTGCCGGCCTGATCGGCGATCCGGCGGTGCGCAACCGAGGCACCATCGGCGGCTCGATCGCCAACAATGACCCAACTGCGGATTATCCCGCCGCCTGCCTCGCGCTTGGCGCCACCATTGTCACCAGCGCCCGGCGGATTGCGGCGGAGGATTTCTTCACCGATCTGTTCGAGACGGCATTGGCGCCGGACGAGGTGATCCTGGCGGTGGAATTCCCCGCCGGTGTGCGGGCCGCCTACCAGAAATTCCGCAATCCGGCCTCGCGCTATGCCATGGCCGGCGTGTTCGTGGCCGAGCGGGGCGGCGACGTACGGGTGGCGGTCACGGGCGCAGGGCAGAGCGGCGTGTTCCGCTGGGGCGAGGCGGAAGCGGCACTGACTGCGCATTTTTCGCCTGACGCCGTGGCCTCCCTCTCGCTCGATCCCGCAAATGTCATGTCGGATTTGCACGGCAGTGCGGAGTATCGCGCGCAGTTGGTGAAGGTCATGGCAAAGCGCGCCGTCGCGGTGATCCTCGGCTGAGGGGCGGCGGTTCGGGAGCAGTCTTGCCTGATCGCCCGGCTTTGGCGCCCTGTTCGGCGCCGTCGACAGGCCCGCGCGCGCTTGCGAAACCGGGCCAGGCAAGCCACAGGATCGGGGCATGAGTGAATGCTGAAGACCCAGGCTGCCCCATGACCGCTTCTGCCCTTCCGTCCTCCATCGAGGCGACCGAAGCCCTTCTCTCCGGTGCCGGCTATGTGCCCGACCGCGCTCTGGCGACGGTGCTTTTCCTCGCCTTGCGCATGGGCCGTCCGCTGCTGCTGGAGGGCGAGGCCGGCGTCGGCAAGACCGAGGTGGCGCGCACCCTGGCGGCGGCGTTGGGCCGCCGGCTAATCCGCCTGCAATGCTACGAGGGGCTGGATCTTTCCGCCGCCGTCTATGAATGGAACTATGCCGCGCAAATGATCGCCATCCGCCTCGCGGAGGCGGCCGGCGAGAGCGACAAGGGCGCGATAGCGTCCGACGTGTTTTCCGAGCGCTATCTGCTGCGCCGGCCGCTGCTGGAGGCCCTGATGCCGGACCCGGCCGGCGCTCCGGTCCTGCTGGTGGACGAACTGGACCGCACCGACGAGGCGTTCGAAGCCTTCCTGCTGGAAGTGCTCTCGGATTTTCAGGTGACCATCCCGGAACTCGGCACGGTGAAGGCGGCGCATCCTCCGCTGATCATCCTCACCTCCAACCGCACGCGCGAGATCCACGACGCGCTGAAGCGGCGCTGCCTCTATCATTGGGTGGATTATCCGAGCGCCGCGCGCGAACTGGCGATCCTCAAGGCGCGTCTGCCCGGTCTGCCGGAACGCCTGTCCCGCGAGGTGGTCGGGTTCGTCCAGGCGCTGCGCCGGGAGGATGTGTTCAAGGTGCCCGGCGTCGCCGAGACCCTCGATTGGGCGTCCGCTTTGGTGGAGCTGGATGCGGCGGCGCTCGATCCGGCGGTGGTGGGCGACACGCTCGGCGTGCTGCTGAAATACCAGGACGACATCGCCCGCACCGATGCCGGGCGCATCGAGCGGCTGATCGCGGAGACGCGAGAGGCCCTGCGGCCGCTGGAATGATCCCGAATGCGCGGGACCTGTGTCATGGCTGAGGGGCGGCTTGGGGAGAACATCGCCTATTTCGGCCGTGCCTTGCGCGCCGCCGGCCTGCCGGTGGGTCCGGGGACGATGCTGGATGCCGCGCGCGCCGTGGATCTGGCCGGGATCGGCACGCGCGAGGATTTCTACAACGTGCTGCGCGCCGTGTTCGTGAGCGCGCACGAGCACCAGGAGGTGTTCGACCAGGCGTTTCATCTGTTCTGGCGGCGCCGGTCGCAGTCGGAACGGCTGATCTCCTTGCTCTCGCCCCCCGCCCCGGGCGCCCCGGCCAAGGACAAACCGGCGATGCGCAAGCGCGTGGAGGACGCCCTGTTCTCCGGTGTCGGCCGCCGCCCCCCGGCGCAGAAGGACGAAATTGCGGTGGAGGCCCATTTCACCGCCTCTCCCGAAGACGTCCTGCGCACCAAGGATTTCGCGCAGATGAGCGCCGAGGAATTGGCGCAGGCGCGCCGGCGCATCGCCCGTCTGCGCCTGCCCGACGATATGATGCGCACGCGCCGCCTGCGGCCGGACCGCCGGGGCGTGGCATTCGATCTGCGCGCCTCGCTGCGGGCTTCGCTCGGCAGTGGCGGTGCCTTTCTTGCGCTGCGCAGGCGCGGGCCCGTCGCTCGCCCCAGGCCGGTGGTGGCGCTGGTGGATATCTCAGGCTCCATGGCCGAATATTCCCGGCCGGTGCTGCATTTCCTGCACGCGCTCACCGAACGGCGCGGCCGGGTGCACACGTTCCTGTTCGGCACACGCCTCACCAACGTCACCCGCATGCTGCGCCATCGCGATCCCGACGAGGCGCTGGAGAAAGTCGGGCAATCGGCGCAGGATTGGTCCGGCGGCACGCGGATCGCGGCTTCGCTGCGCGCCTTCAACAAGATCTGGTCGCGCCGCGTGATGGGACAAAGCCCCATCGTTCTGCTGGTCACCGATGGGTTGGAGCGCGACGCCGATGCGAGCCTGGAGCTGGAGATGGCCCGCCTGCGGCGCTCCGGCCATCGGCTGGTCTGGCTGAATCCCTTACTGCGCTATGATCGGTTCGAGCCCAAGGCGCGCGGCATCCAGGCAATGCTGCCCCATGTGGATGCGTTCCGCCCGGTGCATAATCTGGCAAGCCTGGAAGCCCTGGTCGCGGCGCTCGCGGACGAGGCCGCCGGGGCATCACCGGCGGGCCGGTCAGTCCGCCGCTGAAGCCTCTTCGGGCGGATAGGCGTGCACATCGCCGCAATGGTCGCGCACCCGCCCGGTGGCTGCGTCGAGATAGCCGGGGGTCAGCGGGACCTTGCCGTATCCGCCGGGAATATCGAGCACATAGCTCGGCAGGGCGATGCCGGAGAGGTGGCCGCGCAAGGCACGCATGATCTCCTGACCGCGCGCGACCGGAAGGCGGAAATGGCCGGTGCCGGGGGCAAGGTCGGGATGATGCAGGTAATAGGGCTTCACCCGGCATTCCAGGAGCCCGCGGAACAAGGCCGCGAGCGTATCGGCGTCGTCGTTCACGCCCTTCAGCAGCACCGATTGGGACAGGACAGGAATGCCCGCATCGACCATCCTGGCGAGCGCATCGCGCACGCTCTGCTGCAATTCCCGGGCATGGTTGGCATGGACCACGACGTATGAGGTGATGCCGGGTGCCTTCAGTGCGGCCACGAAGTCAGCAGTTACACGTTCCGGGGCCGCGATGGGGACGCGGGTGTGGAAGCGCACGATCTTCACATGATCGATGGCGGCAAGGCGCTGAACCACTTCGGCCATGCGGCGGGGCGAGACCATGAAGGGATCGCCGCCGGTGAGGATCACCTCCCAGATCGCCGGCGTTGCCGCGATATAGGCCAAGGCGGCGTCGAACTGCGCCGGGCTCAGCGCGGCCTCGCCCCCCGGGCCGACCATTTCGCGGCGAAAGCAGAAGCGGCAATAGACGGCGCAGACGCTCACCAGTTTCAGAAGCACACGGTCGGGATAGCGATGCACGATGCCGGGCACCGGGGAATGCGCCGCGTCGCCGATGGGGTCGGCGCGCTCTTCGGCCCGCATCTCCAGCTCGGCGATGTCGGGGACGAATTGGCGGGCGATGGGATCGTGCGGGTCGTCGCGCGCGATCAGGTCGGAAAGCGCCGGCGTGAGCGCCACCGCATAGCGCGCGCCCACCTGCTCCAGCGCGCCCCGTCGATCGGCGGGGACAAGGCCGGCAGCGATGAGATCGTCTGCGGTGCGCAGCGTGGACATGCGGCCTTCCGAGTGAAAATCTAACTGATCCGCCCGCGCCATGTGCAACATGCGGGGCCGCCCCTATATAGGGAACGAAGCGCCATTGCCAGAAACGCACGCCGCAGGAGGCTTCCATGAGCAGCGCGAATGAAGATGTGCTGGAGGGCGCCCTGCGCTGGCGCCGCGAAGGCAAGGGAGTCGCTCTCGCGACCGTCGTCGAGACCTGGGGCTCGGCGCCGCGTCCCGTCGGCAGCCATCTCGCGGTGGATCAGGACGGGGCCTTTCTCGGCTCGGTGTCCGGCGGCTGCGTCGAGGGGGCCGTGGTGAGCGAGGCGATGGAGGTGATCGAAACCGGCATGCCCCGCATCATTGAATTCGGCGTCGCCGACGAGACCGCATGGCGGGTGGGCCTGTCCTGCGGCGGGGCGATCCGGGTCTATGTGGAGCGGGTGGACTAGGGTCGAGCGGCCACCGCGCCGAAGGGGAACATCAGCATGCACGTCAAGCTTCTGGCAGAACTGACCGCGGCGCGGGCCGGCCGCCGTGCGGCCGTGCTGGTCACCGAGATGGAAACCGGCGCGCAGCGGCTGGTCTTCGGCGATGCGCTCGACGGCGATCCCTTGGAGGAAGCAGTGCGCTTCTCGCTCGCGAGAGGGAGGAGCGGCACGCTGGAAACCGAAGCGGGCCGGGTCTTTCTCACCGCCCATGTGCCGCCGCCGCGCATCGTGGTGATCGGCGCCGTGCACATCTCCCAGGCCCTGGCGCCCATGGCCCGCATCGCCGGCTATGACGTGACGATCATCGATCCCCGCACCGCCTTCGCAACGCCGGAGCGTTTTCCCGAGACGACCGTCATCGCCAAATGGCCCGACGAGGCGCTGAAGGAGGTGCCGCTGGACGCCTTCACCGCCCTCGCCGCGCTGACCCATGACCCGAAGATCGACGAGCCGGCCATCGAGGCGGCCCTGGCGGCGGGATGCTTCTACGTGGGCGCGCTCGGGTCGCGCCGCACCCATGCCAAACGGGTGGAACGGCTTCTGGCGCGCGGCCTGTCGGCGGAGCAGATCGGCCGCATCCATGCACCCATCGGGCTCGACATCGGCGCCGCGAGCCCGCAGGAAATTGCGGTTTCCGTGCTCGGCCAGATCATCGGCGCATTGCGCAAGGGGGCTCCGGCGCCCGCCAAGGCCGAGGTCGCGGCGTGAAATTCGGTCCGCTGCCGCTGGCGCTGGCGCACGGCGCCATCGTCGCGCATTCGGTGCGCACCGAGCATCTGACTCTCAAGAAGGGCATGCGGCTCGGGCCGGGCGAGATTGCCGCGCTGCAGGCCGCCGGGGTGAGCCATGTGGTCGTTGCCCGGCTCGATCCCGGCGATGTGTCGGAAGATGCCGCCGCCGATCGTCTCGCCGCGCTGGTGGGCGGGGAGGGGATGCGTGCCGCCAAGGCGTTCACCGGGCGCGCCAACCTGTTCGCCACCCGCGCCGGCCTTCTCGAGATCGACCGGGCGGCGGTGGATGCACTGAACGCACTGGACGAGGCGGTCACGTTTGCCACGCTGGAGCCGTTTCGCGCGGTCGCCGAGGGCGACATGGTGGCGACGGTGAAGATCATCCCCTATGCCATTCCAGCCGACCTTGCGGACGCCGCCGCCCGCGTTGCCCGGCCCGCGATCCGCGTGGCGCCGTTCCGGCGCCGCCGCGTTGCGGTGATTTCAACCCTTCTGCCCGGTCTCGCCGATAAGGTGGTGGAGAAGACGCTGCGCGTCACGCGCCAGCGCCTTTCCCCGGCGGGTGCCGAAATCTGTCACGACCTGCGGGTGCCTCACGCCGCCCCCGATCTGTCGCGGGCGCTGCATCAGGCCCATGCGGAAGGGGCGGAATGCGTGGTGGTGTTCGGCGCCTCGGCCATCGTCGACCGGCGCGACGTGATTCCCGCAGCGCTGGAAGCGGCGGGCGGGCGGGTGGAGCGGCTGGGCATGCCGGTCGACCCCGGCAATCTCATGATGCTCGGCGCGTTGCAGGGCATCCCGGTCCTGGGGGCGCCCGGCTGCGCCCGCAGCCCGAAGGAGAACGGCTTCGACTGGGTGCTGATGCGCTGCCTCGCGGATGTGCCCGTCACGGGGCGCGATGTGGGCGGCTGGGGGGTCGGCGGCCTGCTCGGCGAAATCATCACGCGGCCGCAGCCGCGCAGCGGCATAGGCAGGGACGAAATGTCGGACGAAAAGCCCCCCGTTGCCGCCGTGGTGCTGGCGGCGGGCCGGGGCACCCGCATGGGCGGCCCCAACAAATTGCTGGCCGACGTGGGCGGGCGGCCCGTGGTGCGACGGGTGGTGGAAGCCGCCCTCGCGTCCCGCGCGACGCCGGTGCTCGTCGTGACAGGGCATGAGCAGGCCCGCGTGGAACAGATCCTCTCCGGCCTGCCGGTGATCTTCGTGCACAATCCGGCTTTCGCCGAAGGGCTCTCCACCTCGGTGCGCGCAGGGATTTCGGCGGTGCCGGACGGCGCGGGCGCCGCCCTGGTGATGCTCGGAGACATGCCGCTGGTCGGCCCGCAGATCCTCGACCGGCTGATCGATACCTTCGACCCGGACACCGGCCGCCTGATCGCCTTGCCGGCGGCGGACGGGCGGCGCGGCAATCCGGTGCTGTGGGACCGCCGGTTCTTCGCGGCTTTGTCGCAACTTGAGGGGGATGTGGGCGCACGCCATCTGATCGCCGCCCATGCCGAGGCCGTGGTGGAAATCGAGGTGGAAGGGCCCGGGGCGTTCTTGGACGTGGACACTCCCGAGGCGCTCTCCCACGCCCGCGCGCACGTGCCAACAGCTGAGACCGAGGCACTTGACCCGCCCGATGCCAAGCCATAAACAGCCGGCCATGAGGGTTGCTTCCCTCCGTAAGCGTCTGACGTCAACCAACGCGCAACGTGGTGCGGCCATAAAGGCCGCCGTACCCGAAAGCGCAGTTTGATGTTGAATCCTCCCAATTCCCCCTCTCCCGAGCTGGCGCCCCTGTCCTCCAGGGCGGTGCTGCTGCGCCTGTTGCCCCTGGTCTGGATCGTCTTTTTCAGCGCGCTCGCCATCGCCGTGCCGCTGCCGGTGCTCGCGCTGCGGGTGCACGACCAGCTCGGCTTCAGCATCGCCACGGCGGGGCTCGCCGTCGGGATCCAATCCATCGCCACCTTGCTGACGCGGCAGACGGCCGGTTCGGCAGTGGATCGCTACGGCGCGAAGACGGCTGTGGTGATCGGCCTGCCGCTGGCCGTGACCGCCGGGCTGCTCTATCTCGGGTCGCTTCAGGTGCCCGGAGCGGGCGCGAGCCTCGCCGTGTTGGTCCTCGGTCGCCTGTGCCTCGGCTTAGCGGAAAGCCTGTTTCTCACCGGCGCCATGTCCTGGGGCATCGGCCGGGTCGGGCTTGCCAATACTGGACGGGTCATGGCGTGGCAGGGCATCGCCCTTTATGCGGCCATAGGCATCGGAGCGCCCATCGGCATCGCCCTCAACGAGGCCTATGGTTTCGTCGGCGTTGCCGCGGTGGCTGCGGGCGCGCCGCTGCTCGCCGTGCCCATGGCCCTGCTGGTCGCCAGTGTCCCGACCGTGCCCGGTCGCCGCCTCGGCTTCCATAAAGTGTTGGGGCTGATCTGGCGCCATGGTGTGGCATTGGCGCTGGCGACGGCGCCGTTCGCCGTGCTGGCCACGTTCCTGGCGCTGGTGTTCGCCAGCCGGGGCTGGCCACATGCCGGGGCAGGCCTGTTCCTGTTCGGCGCAACCTATATCGCGGTGCGCCTGTTCCTGGCGCATCTGCCGGACCGGATCGGCGGCAAGGGGGTCGCCGCAGTGTCCTTGCTGATTCTCGCGGCGGCGCAGCTCATGCTGTGGGTCGCGCCCGGTCCGGGCCTGGCTCTGGCTGGCGCGGCGCTGTCGGGCGTCGGCTTCTCGCTGATCTTTCCCGCGCTGGGCGTCGAGGCGGTGCGGCGCGTCCCGGCGGAGAGCCGTGGCCTTGCGGTGGGCGGGTTTCTCGCCTTCTTCGACATCGCGCTTGGCGTCACCGCCCCGGTCGCGGGCGTTCTGGTGGCTGCCTTCGGCTATGGCTCCATGTTCCTTGCCGGCGCCATCGGCTGCCTTCTGTCCTTCTGCCTGGTCCTGACTTTGCCGCGCACGCGGGCCTGAGGGCGATGGTCCAAGGCCGGGCCGTCAGTCTGAAGGGTCAGAATGGCTCGGGAATGAGGTGCGTCACCGGCAGGTCGAGCCGTTCGCACAGGAATTGCGCGAGCCGCAGGCGGTGGCAGCCTTCCACATGGCGCTCGTAGCACATGAGGCAGATGCGGCGGCCCTGAGCGAGCGAAGCCAGCTCGTCCAAAGCTTCGCGCGCGGCCTCGGTGGCGAGATGGGCGTCATAGATGCGCATCAGCGCGTCATGGTCGCCGGAGCGGGCGGCGAGCCGGCCTTCCTTAGGCGTGCCCAGCGCCCGCAGATGCACATAAGCGATGCCGTGCGCGGCGATCCCGGCTGCCAGCGCGGTCTTTGAGAAGCCGGGACGGCGCGAGGCGGCGACCGCGCGCACGTCCACCAGAAGATCGACGCCGGCGCGGGTCAGGCTGCCCTGAAACGCGCCGGACGTCGTCTGCTCATAGCCGACCGTGAAGAGTTCGGTCGCCGTGGTTTTTGCCATGAATCCTCATCCGTAGAGCGCCTTCGGCAGCCACAGGGCGATGCCGGGGAACACATAGAGCATGATCATGGCGACGATCACGAGGTAGAGGAAGGGCATCACGCCGGAGAAGATCTGGTCGATCGACACATGTTTCGGTGCCACCCCTTTCAAATAGAATGGGGCCATCGCCACCGGCGGCGACAGGAACGAGGTCTGCAGGTTGAGGGCGACCAGGATGCCGAAGAAGATCGGGTCCACGCCGAAATCATCCAGCAGCGGCAGGAAGATGGGCAGGAAGATCACGATGATCTCGGTCCATTCCAGCGGCCAGCCGAGCACGAAAATGATGGCCTGGGTCAGCAGCAGGAAGCCGATCGGCCCAAGGTTGAGGCTTAGGATGAATTCCTCCACCACCCGCTGCCCGCCCAGCAGCGCGAACACCGCCGAGAACACAGCGGAGCCCACGAACAGCCAGCAGACCATGGCCGAGGCGCGGGCGGTCAGGTACACGCTCTCCTTCAGCTTGTTCACGGAGAAGGTGCGATAGGCGACAGCGAGCAGCACCGCGCCCGCCGCGCCGACAGCCGCTGCCTCCGAGGGCGTGGCGATGCCGAAGATGATGGCGCCGAGCACGCTGCTGATCAGCAACGCAAGGGGGAAGAAGGAGGTCGCAAGCGCAAGCGCGATCTCCCCCGCCGAGCCGGCCCGGGCCTCTTTCGGCAACTTCGGTGCGAGCGCCGGATTGAGCATGGCGCGGATGATGACATAGCCCATGTAGAGGCCGGTCAGCATCAGGCCCGGGAAGAAAGCGGCGGCGTAGAGCTTCACCACCGAGACGCCCGCCGTGGCGCCATAGAGGATCAGCATGACGCTCGGCGGGATCAGGATGCCGAGGCAGCCGCCCGCGCACACCACGCCGGCGGCGATCTTGGTGTCGTAGCCGGCCCGCAGCATGGCGGGAAAGGCGAGCAGGCCCATGAGCGTCACCACCGCGCCGACAATGCCGGTGGCGGTCGCGAACATGGCGCAGGTGATGAGGGTGGCGACGGCGAGCGAGCCGGGAATCCAGCCCGCGGCGAGCTGGATCGCCCGGAACAGCCGGTCGAGGATGTTCGCCCGCTCCACCACATAGCCCATGAACAGGAACAGCGGGATGGAGATGAGCACGTCGTTCGCCATCACGCTGTAGGCGCGCTGCACGAACAATTGGAACACCGTGTCGCCACGGGTGATGTATCCAAAGCCGACGCCCAGCGCCATCAGCGTAAACGCGATGGGAAAGCCGAGCATGAGGAAGACGAGGAACAGGACCAGCATCACGATGCCGAGGGCGGGATCGGAAATGAACATCACAGCGCCCCCCGGCCGATCGCCTCGGCATCCGCCTTGTTGGCGGCTTCATCGAGAATGAGTTTTTCCATTTCCTCCACGTCGTGCAGCCGGTCGGGCCATATGCCGGTGCGCAGGGTGATGATGCAGCGGATCACCTCCACCACGCCCTGCATGAACATGAGCACGCCGGTAATGGGGATGAGCCCCTTGAACGGCCAGATGATCGGCCCGTCGGGGGAGAAGGAGGAATGTTCGTTGAGCAGGTAGGACAGATAGAAATAGCCCCAGCCGGAATAGACCAGCGCGAGGATGCCGGGGAAGAAGAACAGGAAGTAAAGCACCAGATCCACCGCCGCCTGGCGCTTCGGCGGCCAGTTGCGATAGAGGAAGTCGCCGCGCACGTGGCCGTTGCGGGAGAGGGTGTATGCGCCTGCCATCATGAACAGCGTGCCGTACAGCATGTAGGACACGTCATAGGCCCAGGACGTGGGCGCCCGCAGCACGTATCTGCAGAACACCTCGTAGCAGATGGCAAGCGTCAGAATGACGATGACCCATGCGAAAAGCTTGCCGACGAAGGTATTAAATCGATCTATACCGATCAAAAACGCTTGCATTGCGTATGGTCTCCGCTACGGCGGCCGTGACTGCGACCCGATATCCTTGGCGGCGAACGGCTCGTCACACACGCGCACGGCCCGCATGAACGGAACCGTCCATGGCGTTGGCCGCCATGGACGGGCGTTTGCAGGCAGGACGATGCGGCGTGCGGAACCCGCGCCGCGCCGGTATCAGGCCTTCTGGAAGAAGTGGTTGTAGGCGAGCGCGCTATCGGGCTCGTACTGCAGGCGGAAACCGACCACCCGCTTGGCCCACGCCATCTGGCTGTCGACGACCTTCTTGAAGAACGGGTCGACCGACAGGTTGGCGATCACCTTATCCCAGGCGTTGAGCTGGGCTTCGAGCACCGACTTGGGTGTTGGGATCACCTTGACCCCGCGCGCCTTGAGGGCTTCCAGGTCCTTCGAATAGCGGTCCTGCGCCTTCCACATCATCTCGGAGGAGGCCGCATCGGCCGCGCCGCGGATGATCGCCTGCACGTCCTTGGGCATGCTGTCGAACTTCGCCTTGTTGAACAGGATCTCGAAGCATTCCAGCGCCTGGTGATAGGACTGGACCATGTAGACCTTCGCGACGTCGGGGAAGCCGAGCACGGTGTCGGACGAGGGGTTGTTGAATTCCGCGCCCTCGATCAGGCCGCGATCCATGGCCGGGACGATTTCGCCGCCCGGCAGGATGGTGACCGCGATGCCCATTTCCTTCGAAAGGTCGGCCGCGAGACCCACCGTGCGGTATTTCATGCCCTTCAACTGGTCGGGGTTGCTGATCTCGGTCTTGAACCAGCCGAGCGGCTGCGCCGGCATGGGGCCGGAGAGCAGGCCGATCACGTTCAGCTTGAGGATGTTCTGCGTCAGCTCATCATAAAGCTGCTGGCCGCCGCCGAACCGGATCCAGCCCAGAAGTTCGTCGGCATCCCAGCCGAAGGCCGGGGCGGTGCCGAACAGCGAGAACGCCTTGTTCTTGCCGTACCAATAGGCGGACACGCCGTGGCCGCCGTCGATGATGCCGGACGAGACCGCGTCCAGGACCTGGAAGGCCGGGACCACAGCGCCGGCCGCGAGCAGTTCCAGCTCGATGCGCCCGCCGGCCATCTGGTTCACATAGCGGACGAAGTCGCCCGCATATTCATGGAAGATGTCCTTGTTGGGCCAGGTGGACTGGAACTTCAGCTTGATTGGCGCCTGGGCATGGACGGCGGGAGCGGCGATCAAGGTCGCTCCGGCGGCGGTTGCGGCCGCTGCCGTGAGGAAGCCGCGCCGCGAGGGGCGCACGGGTTCATTCACTTTGGAAGTGTCGGTCACTGTATCCTCCCTAAGGGGGTACGGTTCTCTTTGGAACCAATAGCGGTGTTGGCGCACCATTCCCCACGTAACGTCCTAGCAGACGCTACGTCATACCCATACGGCAATAGACTTTAGTGGAAGGGGACCAAAAATATTACGCGCACGTGCCGTTCGGCGCCCGATCCGAGGTGTTTTGCGGCCGGGCGCGCGGCGGTTGGGCGCACTTTCGCCGTTCCGTCCTGGCACGCGCGCGGGTGCGCCGCTTGCCGTCACGCGCGAGGCGGAATACCTGTATGCGCCTTCGCCGGGTCTTCCCGGTTGAGTGGGGAGCATACATATGGCCGAAATCCAGCAGCCCATCGAGCTTCATTACTGGCCGACGCCCAATGGGTGGAAGATCGCCATCATGCTCGAAGAGTGCGAACTGCCCTATAGCGTGAAGCTGGTGAACATCGGCAAGGGCGACCAGTTCAAGCCGGATTTTCTGACGATTTCACCCAACAACAAGATCCCCGCCATTCTCGATCCCAACGGCCCCGACGGACAGCCGATCTCGGTGTTCGAATCGGGGGCCATTCTCCAGTATCTCGGCCGCAAGACCGGCAAGTTCTATCCCGCCGAGGAACGCAAGCGGGTGGCGGTGGAGGAATGGCTGTTCTGGCAGATGGGCGGCCTCGGGCCGATGGCCGGCCAAGCTCATCATTTCCGCATCTATGCCCCAGAAAAGATCCCTTATGCGATCGACCGCTACACCAATGAGGTGCACCGCCTGTACGGCGTGATGAACACTCGCCTCAAGGATCGCGAGTTCCTGGCCGGCGACTATTCCATCGCCGACATGGCCTGTGTGGGCTGGGCCAAGCTGTGGGAGCGGCAGGGGCAGAAGATCGAGGAATTCCCGCATTTCCAGCGCTGGCTGGAGACCGTGAAGATGCGTCCCGCCGTGCAGCGCGGGCTTGCCGTCAGCGCCGAGGAGCGCAAGCCGGACCTCTCCAAGGACAAGGAAGCCTATAGCATCCTGTTCGGCCAGCGCGCGCGCTGAGGTCGTCAGCCGCCTCTCGCTTTTTGCGCGGGGTCGGCTTAGATGCGACCGCCGCACCGCCCGCGCCGAAGTCACGCGGGCGCCAGGACCTAGTGCGGCACGGTCGAGGAGCTTCTTCACCCATGTCGCCCGATCCGCGCACCATTCTCGGCCAGGCGGCCGCATTCGCCAGGGCCGGACAGGTCGATAAGGCTATCGAGGGCTTTCGCCTCGCGGTGCAGCTCCAGCCCTCGCTGGTGGATGCGCACCGCATGCTGGCCATGGCCCTCATTCAGGCCGGTCGCCCCGAGGAGGCGCTGCCGAACGCGCGCCGCACCGCCAACATGGTGCCCAAGGATCCGAACGCCGCGATTTTGCTGGCCGTGGCGCTCCAGGGCGTAGGCCAATTCGAAAAGGCGCTGGCCGCCGCCGAGCGGGCCATCAAGCTTGCCCCCCAATTGGGCGAGGCGCATTTCCAGGCCGCCAACGCGCTCGGCGCCCTCGGTCGGCACGAGGCCGCCGCTAAAGCCTATACGCGGGTTCTCGAACGCGATCCGCTGGCGGTGGAAGCGCTCGCCAATCGCTCGGTGGCGCTGGTCCAGGCCGGGCATGTCGATGCCGCCTTGGCGGATTGCGAGCGCCTGCTGGAGCTTCAACCCTGGTCGCCGATCCATCCTGTCAACAAGGGGTTCATTCTCCTCGGCAAGGGCGATCCCGCTGCGGCGAAGGTTGTCGCGCTTCACGCGATCAAGCTCGCCCCGGATTTCGTCGATGGCCATCATCTGCTCGGCGAATGCTGCTTCGTCCTCGGCGACATGGAGGGTGCCGCCGCGGCCTATGAGCAGGCCGTGACGCGGGCGCCGCAACGGCCCGATTTGCGTCTGCGCTACGCTTTCATCCTGCGCCGCCTCGGCGCCTTTGCGGCCGCGTGCGCGCAGGCCGACGCGGTGCTGGAGGCGGCCGCGTCCAACCCTGCGGCGCTGTTCGAGCGTGCCATGGCCCGCGAGGGTCTCGGCGAGGCCGAAGGCGCACTTGAGGATCTCGATGCCATGCTGGCGGTCGAGCCGCCCTTCACCGAAGCATTGCTGGCGCGGGCGCGGCTCCAGGCCTATCTCGGCGCGCGTGATGATGGTCGAGCCACCCTCGCCAAGGCCCTGCATCTCGACCCCCACAATGCCCGTGTGCTTGAGGCAAAGGCCGGCGAGGCACTGTCCCGCGCCGCGTGGCCCGAGGGATGGGCGGCGCTGGACGCGGCCGCGCAGGGCGCTCGTGCCCGCCTCGCCGCGCGCAACATCGGCATCTGGGATGGAACCGGAAGCCCGCCCGCGCTGGTGGTGAGCGCAGGGGAGAGCCTTTCCGACACGCTCGCCTTGGTCCGCTTGCTGCCGGTGCTGGCGGATCGCGGGATCGAACCGCGCCTGCTGGTCGCCGACGCCGCGCACGCGGCACTGTTCGCCAATGTGGATCCGCGTGTGCGCGTGGTGTCCGACCCGGCCGAGATCGATCCGGCGCAGGAGGGGGTGATCGGCGTCGCCCTCGGGAGCCTGCCGCATCTGATCGCGCCCGATCCCAGCCTATGGCCGCAGGTGCCCTATCTGCAGGCGCCGCCCGACCGCCGCTCGGCCTGGAGCCATGCGCGGTCCGCTGGCGATCTCGTGATCGGCATCCATTGGCAGAGCGAGGATGCCGGCCGCATCGACCCCTTGCGCAGCGTGCCGCTGGAAGCCTTCGGCCCGCTGGCGGCGCTCGACGGCGTGCGCCTGGTAGCGCTTCAGCAGGGCCCGGCGGCGGCGCAGATGGATCATGTCTCCTTCCGCGGCAAGATCCTGCGCCTGGAGAGCGATTTCGACGCCGACGGCACGTTCCTCGACAGTGCGGGCTTGATCCATCATCTCGATCTCATCGTCAGCGTCGATGCGCCTTTGGCGCATCTGGCGGGGGCGATGAACCGGCCGGTCTTCGTCGCGGCAGGCGGCGAAACCCATTTCGCGTTCGGCGGCGAGGGGCCGGAAAACCTCTTCTACCCCTCCGTGCGCACGGTACGGCAGGGCCAGCCGGGACAATGGGGCGGCGTCTTCACCGCCATCGCGGCGGGCGTTCAGATGGGCAAGGCGGAGAATCATGAATCCAAGTGAGGCGGCGGCGCCGGTGGAAATCCTCGCCCCCATTTCGGCGGGGGAATTGATCGACAAGATCACGATCCTCGAGATCAAGGCGGCCCGCATTGCCGATCCGGCCAAGCTGGCGAACGTGACGCACGAACTCACCGCCCTGTCGCGCCTGCGCGCGGCGCATGGGCTGTCGGAGGGTTTTGAGGCGCTCACCGCCGACATCAAGAGCGTGAACGAGGCGCTCTGGGAGATCGAGGACGCCCTGCGCGAACTGGAGGTCGAGCAGCGCTTCGACGCGCAATTCGTGGAGCTGGCGCGGGCGGTCTATGTGACCAACGACCGACGCGCGGCCATCAAGCGCGAGATCAACGCGCGCTCCGGCTCGCTGATCGTGGAAGAGAAATCCTACGCCGGCACTTAATTCCGGGGGGAAGGGCGAGGGCGGCTTGCAAAGCCGTCCTCGGTTCGGCATACGTGGGCGCAATGGAGACGTGGCCGAGAGGCTGAAGGCACTCGTTTGCTAAATGAGCAGACCCCCAAAAGGGTCTCGAGGGTTCGAATCCCTCCGTCTCCGCCATTTCAGTCCCAAACTGGGCACGCCTAGGCGCGCCTTGCCCTTGACGCCGGTCAATGTTCGACTCGGCCCGCGTTCCGAGCATGCGAGCCGGACGCCACGCCGGTCGACATGGCAGGCTCGGGGGGATGGCCCATGATCTTCGCGGACCGAATCGATGCAGGGCGCCGGCTGGCGGCGGCGCTCGCCGCCTATCGCCCACGCCGTCCCGTGGTGCTGGCGCTGCCGCGCGGCGGCGTGCCCGTGGCGGCGGAGATCGCGCGGGCCCTTGCCGCGCCGCTCGATCTCATCCTGGTGCGCAAGATCGGCCTGCCCTGGCAGTCCGAGCTCGCCATCGGCGCCGTGGTCGACGGCGCCGAGCCGGTGATCGTCCGCAACGAGGCGATTCTCGCGCGCGCCGCGGTCGACGAGGCGGATTTCCAGCGCGTGTGCCGGCAGGAGCTTGCCGAGATCGAGCGCCGCAAGGCCCGCTATCTGGGCGGGCGCGCCCGGGCGGAACTGGTCGGTAGGAGTGTGATCGTCGTCGATGACGGCATCGCCACCGGCGCCACCATGAAGGCGGCGTTGCAGGCGGTCCGCCAGCGCGGCCCGGCGGAACTGGTGCTGGCGGTCCCCGTCGCCCCCGCCGAGGCGATTGCCGAACTGCGGCCCGAAGTGGACGATCTCATCTGCCTCGACGTGCCGGAACCGTTCGGAGCGATCGGCTGCTTCTACCGCGACTTCAGCCAAGTGAGCGATGAGGAAGTCGTCGCGACACTGGCGCGCTTCCCGTCCGGCGCGCACTCTGCCGGCATGTGAGCGGCCAGGGACAGAATTATCCGCTTCCCTTGATCCCCATCAACACCGTGCCGGCGCGAAAGGCGTCCCATTCCGGCGGGCTGCAGGACCGGCGCACAATACGGCGTGGCCGATTTCCCCGACAGCTCGGCCCACCCTCCGGGTGCGCCCACCGGGTGAATGAAAGGACCTCCGCCATGAGGGAAAGCAAGCTTAGGGAGCGTGTGGCCATTTCCGGCGTCGGTTGTTCGCGGTTCGGCGACCTGCTGGAAACGCCGGAACTCAAGGGGCTCAGCCTCCAGGAACTGACCGCCCGTGCCGTCAAGGAGGCACTGGACGACGCCGGGCTCACCGGCCAGGACGTCGATGCGGTTTTCGCCGGCAACGCCATGGTGCATAGCTCGCAGGTGCCGGGCACTTATTCCCAGCTGTCGAAATGGACCGGCACCCAGTTCAAGGCCGGCGTTCACTTCGAGGCCCAGTGCTCGACCACCAATGTGGGCGCCTCGCTGGCGGCAATGTCGATCGCCGCCGGCGTCTATGACACCGTGCTGGTCTACGGGCTGGAGACGACCCGGACTAAGGTCAAGGGCTTCAGCCCCTATGAGCGCGAGCCCATTTCCCATCAGCAGACCTGGCTGTGGACCGACATGGCGGTCAACCAGGCCTATGGCGTGCCGCAGGGCTACGACATCTTCTCGACCTATAACGGGCTGGTCGCGCTGGGCTACTGCCGCAAATACGGAATCTCCATCGAGGATTACGACCGCGGCATGTTCGAGCTCTGCCGCACGCGGCGCCTGCACGGCTCGCTAAACCCAAAGGCCAACATCCAGGAGACGCTGGAAAAGCGGGCGGCGGACAAGGGCTTCACCGATGCCTTCGACTACTGGCGCTCGGACGCGCACAACCCGTTCGTCGCGTGGCCCTCGCGCCTGCTCAGCCTTGTGACCACCGCCGATGGTGCCTCCGCCATGGTGCTGACGCGCGCCGATCTCGCCAGGGACGGCAAGTCGCAGCCGGTGGAGTTCAAGGGCTTCGGCATCAGTTACAGCGATCTGCCCTGGTACGGCGAGGACCCCACCCATTGGGAATTCGACCGGCGGGCCATCGATGCCGCCTTCGGCATGGCCGCTATCGGGCCGGCGGATATCGACTATCTGCACACCCATGACTGCTCGCACATCTCCAGCCTCTGCACGGCGGAGACGATCGGCTACCTGCCGCCGGGCGGCGGCCTCGACGCGGCACGCGCCGGGCGGCTGCGCTTCGACGGCGACCGGCCGATGTCGACCCATGGCGGCCGCCATGCCTTCGGCCATGCCTGGGGCGCCAGCGCCGGCAGCGATACCTATGAGGCCGTGCTGCAGATGCGCGGCAAGGCCGGTGCCCGACAGATCCCGAGCCCGCCGGAGATTTCCGTCATCCACACCCACGGCTACGCCATGATCGGCACCGTGGTCGTTCTGGGAGGACTGTGACATGCAGGACGTCGCCGAGCAGCCAAGCGCCATTCGCTGGTATTATGAAGGACTGGGGCAGAACGTGTTCCGGGCGGCGAGTTGCCGCTCCTGCGGCAAGCTGACCTTCCCGCCGACCGGATGCTGCGAGCATTGCGGCAGCTGGGAGGTCGAAGGCGTCGAGCTGAGCGGCGAGGCGACCCTGCTCTACGCCACGCACAACATCACGCCCGCCTGCCATCCCCGCTTCGAGAAGATGGCTCCCTATGTCTACGGCCATCTCCGCCTCAGGGAAGGGCCGATCGTGCAGGCCATCATCCTTGGCGTCGAGGCCCGGCCGGAATCTCTGCGCGCCCTGTTCGAGCGGGGGCCGGTCCCGGCGAGGGCGGAGACGCTGAAGATGGATGACCTGCCGGTGATCGCCTTCCGCCTCGCCGGCTGAGTCCCTGCAAGAGCTATCAGCACTTCGT